>PAND01000006.1 GCA_002707525.1 Flavobacteriales bacterium | reverse complement strand
CGAATGCTTAAAAAGACTTGGGAGGAGAATTCAAGTATTGAATTGACCCTGACCTTTTCTGACCGTTATCCTTCGGAAAAAACCATTTTGGATATCGACGTTTTGTCAGATGAATTGCCTCCCTCAGATGGCTATACCATGTTCAATGCGTTTCATCATTTTAATACTCAAGAACAGGAACAAATTTTGCTTAAAATGTCGAAGGGAAATTGGGCGCTAGTGGCGGAACCATTGACTCCTTCTTTGTTTACATTTACAGGAATATTTTTCCTAACCGGGCCGTTGCATTTTCTGCTGGCTCCGTTTGTTTCACCCTTTTCATGGGCACGTCTTTTTTGGACTTATCTATTACCCGTTATTCCGATTGTTACCTGTTGGGACGGACTCGTATCGGTTCTTCGCGCGCCTTCTCCAAGCTATCTTTGTCAACTCGCTGAAAAGGCAAGTGATTCTTCTTTTAATTGGAGCGTTGAAATGGCACCTTTCTCATTTGGCCGAGTAAGTGCTTTAGTCGGAAGCAAAAAAAAATGTGAATGAAATTATTTTCAATAGCCTGGCGATTCAGTCGGCCCCATACCATAATCGGATCACTGCTCAGTACGTGGTCTTTATACTTTATGTCCGCGTACCCGCAGGCCGAGGTAAAAAATCAAATTGCACTTTTTCTCTTGACGCTTATTTCTGCTATCGGATGCAATCTATACATAGTTTGTCTTAACCAAATAACTGATATTGAATTAGATAAGCTAAATAAGCCCCACTTACCTTTGGCGTCTGGAGAAATTAGTAGAAGTACTGCCCGAGTCATAATCACGGTTAGTGCTCTTGTTTCCATTATTTCGGCCTACTCGGCCGGATGGCTTATGTTCGCTCTAGTTTTAATTGTCGGGGCTTTGGGAACTGCCTATTCAGTCCCTCCATTAAAATTTAAAAAGCACCATCTTGCCGCAGCATTCAGTATAACCTTGGTTCGTGGAGTCTTGGTTAATATTCTTATGTTCTTGCACTTTCAATGGGAAATATCAGAGACGCTGGATTTCCCAATATTTATGTGGCCCCTGGTTTTGTTCATGATCCTTTTTAGTATTGGAATTGCCTGGTTAAAGGATATACCAGATGTCAAAGGAGATCGCAATCATGGAATAGAAACGTTAGTTGTTAACCGTGGTTCTCGGTGGGTTTTTCGCGGAGCTATTTCTTTGGTGTCCTTTTCTTACTTAACGCTTGTTCTCTGGGGTTTTATTGGGCTACCGGGTTTCAATACAGTATTCTTGTCTTTTTTTCATTTTGTAGTTTGGGTATTGTTTTTATTGGGCTCTTTAAAAGCGAATCCCTTTATCAAGAAGGATGTAAAAGTATTTTACCGATTCTATTGGGTCTTGTTTTTTGTTGAGTACCTTTTTTACCCACTGGGGCTTGTGCTTTAGTCCACAGGTAGGCCATAACCAATCCAATGAACTTCATCAAATAGGAGTCTATTGATAAAATAAGTCAACCATATAATTCCAAAAATCACTTCAAGAATGTTCTCAAAGGAGCTGAGAGCATTAGAAATAAATGGACTCATTCTGCGAACTGTATATGATTCCCGACCACTTAAGGTCACCTACAAGTTGGCCGATTATGGTTATACACTTGTTCCGCTTATCATAGAGTTGACAAATTGGGGAAAACAACATCGTGAAAAAATAAAAACCGCTACACTATAACAGTGTAACGGTTTTATAATTTTAGTTGCTCCCCCTATTATTCAAAATTGCAGCACAACTTCTTCTTTTGAATTTAATATCCCTTAAATAATTGAGTTTTCTTATTGGTGAGATAGTTTTATAGCTTTCCGTTAATATCAAACTGAGAGACAAAATTCCAAATAATCACATTCGAATTTATATCGAAATTTCCGAATGCTCCAGGCCAGTCATGACCGCCATCGACTACTTTATAATGTTCAACCTCAGAATTATTATCTCCGTCTACGTACTGGTACTGAATGACTGTACTACCGTCTGATGGATACAAATCAGGCATGTT
Source organism: Flavobacteriales bacterium (assembly GCA_002707525.1). Classification (GTDB taxonomy): domain Bacteria; phylum Bacteroidota; class Bacteroidia; order Flavobacteriales; family Schleiferiaceae; genus UBA10364. The sequence continues at coordinate 16,363 of PAND01000006.1, read as the reverse complement.
AGTTATGCTGGGTACGGTATCTACGTTGTTAAACGTCCGCCAATATTCAAGAGTTTCTTCCTGCGAAAGAGTTCTCTCTGGAACGGAACCGTCATACTCGACGTCTTCGTCCATTGTCCCGTTTATAGTAACTATAGGAATAGGATGAGAAGGGTTGCAAGTATTGACGGTTTCTTCACTTATGTTCGCTCCAACAGTACCAATTGCCGCTATTTTTTGGCTCAGCTGGCAGGCTAATTCATGACTAAAGAAACCACCATTAGAATATCCACAGGCATAAACTCGTTCGTCGTCAATATTATAATTATCAGCAATTTGATCAATCAATGCATCTATGAATTCGATATCCTTTGCATTACTGCCTAATGTCCATGATCCAACATTCCAATGGGTTGATCCCCACAGCCTAGTTCCCTGAGGATATACCAATATAAACTCTTCCTGTTCCGATAAGGCACGCATATCACTTACATCCTCCATCTGATTCCTAGCGGACATCGTCCAGCCATGAAGGTTTAACATCACAGGAATAGACTTAATTGTATCGTAAGTGTTTGGCACATAGACAATGTATTCTCTAGTTTTTCCCTCTACCTCAATGCTTCTTGAAAAGGTGCCAATTGAATGATCAACATTTGCATCATAAATCACCCTAGAACAACTAGGCAGCAGGGTTAAGCCCAAACAAGAGCAAAAGAAAAAGAGTATGCGCATAGGGTTAATTTTAAAAATCATGTTAAAATAAAAAAACCGCTACACTATAACAGTGTAACGGTTTTATAATTTTAGTTGCTCCTCCTCTTGGGCTCGAACCAAGGACCCTCTGATTAACAGTCAGATGCTCTAACCAACTGAGCTAAGGAGGAATGTTGTTCCTAATTCTCTTAAATAGGGCTGCAATAATACGGCAATCCCCAATTTCCCGCAATACTTAAATAGGTTTTTTTGTTTTATTAGAATGAAATAGCACACTGGCAATACACAACGCAAACCAAGGAGCATGAAACAGCAATCTTAGTATAACGGCTAATCCTACGGTTAACAATTTTTTAGAGGCATTGAGTCCGGCTTTTTCAAGAAAACACAAACACAATACTATTTTCAAAGAAGCCATAACAATATAAGCTCCTATAAAAATCGTGCTTTCCAAACCTTGTACACTTCGAGCAATTCCCATTGGTATGGACAACAGCATGTATAGTGCTATCCATTTATACAGCGTTCTTAATTCCATCAGTTCAACCATTTATTGAATTGAGGCTGAAGCCACCACAGTGTAAATATGGAAGCATAGATGACAGTACCAAAAAGGTATTTAATAAAGTAGAAATATGCATCCCCGCCAAAGTCTCTTAGCACTATTAAAATTCCAATTCGCAAAACATTAAAGCTCTGAATAGTCAAAAGCCCAAAAAGGATTTGTAGGAGTGTTTTCCAATTTAAATTTGAGTAGCCAATTATGAATGCACTATAAGCAATGGCTAGGCTCAAACCATTGCATCCCTCAGCGATGTGAATCAACTTGCCTTCTTGCCCAACATAACACCCTTCAATGAAGCAGGAAAACGTACAATTGGTGACACCTAGCAGCTGGGCGAGGTAAAATGAAAACTCACTCACGCTATAGGTAACCCAATCAAGAGATTGGTTGTAAACGGTAAATTTTAAATAAAGCTGGTAAATTCCAAATAAGGCGCAATAGGTTAAGGTGAATCTTGATAGGAATTTGACGAATTCCTTTTCCTTAAGCATTTCGTATTTGAGGCTGGAGAGAATCTTGTTTTTCATATTCTAAGATTCCCATTCTGTGAGGCGATCCGCAAGTTTTGTGAAAATCTAATAGTTTTCATCAATAGATGATTTTTTATCTAAAATGAATATTGAAATCATTTTGATTGTGTAACTAATGGCCTCCGCTTACCTTTGCTGCATAAATCTGAGATCATGAGTCTACTAACAGTTGGAACCATGGCGTATGACGCCCTTGAAACGCCTTTTGGAAAAACAGATCGCATCCTTGGGGGTGCTGCAACATATATTGCTCTTTCAGCAAGCTACCATGTGGCAAAAAGTAATATAGTGTCTGTTGTTGGCGCCGACTTTGAGCAGGCTCACTTAGACCTTTTGAAGTCCAAAGGAGCTGATCTTGAGGGGGTTCAAATTATAAAAAACGGTAAAACTTTTTTTTGGAGCGGAAAGTATCACTTGGACATGAATACCCGAGATACTATTGACACTCAATTAAATGTGCTCGCAGATTTTAACCCAACAGTTCCTGAGGCATATAAAGACGCAAAATATTTGATGCTTGGCAACTTGATGCCTTCTATTCAACAGCAAGTCTTAGACCAACTTCCTCAGCGTCCTAAACTTGTTGTCTTGGATACCATGAATTTTTGGATGGACAATTGCTGGGACGACTTAGTTGAAGCCCTCAAAGGCGTTGATGTACTTACCATAAACGACGAGGAGGCAAGGCAAATGTCTGGTGAATATAGTCTTGTAAAGGGCGCAAAGAAAATCATGACAATGGGGCCTAAATACCTCATCATTAAGAAAGGTGAGCACGGCGCATTGCTATTCCATGAAGAACAAATTTTTAGCGCTCCCGCTCTACCGTTAGAAGAGGTTTTTGACCCTACTGGCGCAGGAGACACCTTTGCTGGTGGCTTCATTGGCTATTTGGCTAAGACGGATGACATTAGTTTTGAAAACATGAAGCGTGCGGTCATTTGGGGCTCCGCAATGGCCAGTTTTACAGTAGAAAAATTTGGAACAGAACGCATTGCAAACCTCACAAATGAGGAGATCAATGAGCGCTTAGAGGAATTTAAAGCCTTGGTAAGCGTGGACATTCAATTGGTTTAGCGCATGAAGTCAACCTTAGCACCCTCCGCAGCTGAATTCGTCTATCTAAATCTCACCTAAACAGGTGCTTTAAGGCTTTAATTCTAGAGTTGTATTTTCACTTGGATAAACCAATGGGTGCAACGTGTATGTCCACCGCTAAATATTTTGTATCACTTTTGTTGTTGGTAGCCTTGTGCGGCCAAGCAGAGGCAAGTGGCCAATTAAGTTTTGCCGATTCTATTAAAACAGAAAGCCTAGAGAACCAAGTGATTCTCAGTCAAAAGAAAGTTTTGGCTAAAGCCGAAGAAACACCCCAAAAGATCACGTTATTTTTCGACCAAATTCAAAGAATAAATAATCTGGAGCAAAAAAAGAACCATTCTTACACTTTAGTAGAGTCCGGTCAATTAGCCTTGTTTATAATCTTTTTTATAACCTTAGCCGCCATGGCTATTTTGACCCTACTCAAACGGAAAGAGACCATACGCTTATCTGCTTTGAGGAATCAAGAACAAACGTATCGTCAAGTTCTGAATAAACGATTACCGGAGAATGTGATTTTGAACTTTTTAGAAGATGAAAATCTTGACCCTGTTAAAGTGAAAGACTGTGCCGTATTGTTTATTGAAGTGAATGAGGATCACTATTCTGAGAGTCCAAAAAAACGAATTGAGATGATAAATGAAGTGTTTCAAAATGCTGAGGCGCTATTTATAGAATTTGGCTTGATCAGAATAAAGTCTTCAGGTGATCAGTTAGTGGCAATATGCAAGAGGGGTAATCTTACTCCATCACAACAAGCAAACAACACGATGTTATGTGCTGTCAAATTGCGAGAAAATGTTCTGAACCATGAGGGAGGCAATTTGAGTTTAAGAGCGGGAATCAGCTATGGAGACACTCTTATGGGATTTGTTGGTTCAAATACGTTTTGTTTTGATATTTGGGGAGAATGTATAGACGAGGCGGCTCAAAATCTTCAGAGCGCAAACAGAGAAAAAATAAAGGTCTCTAAATATATCATGCGGTCTGTGAATAAAGATCTTTTTAAGGTTGAATCTAACCTCTCAGAGACCAACCAATCCTTCGAGTTATGATACGTCGTAAGCTTACTCTGCTGTTATTTATTCTTTCTACAAGTTTGCATGCACAGAAACAGGCTTTTCTAACTGATAGAGGAGAAGCCCATTGGCTAGACTCAATTTCTTTTGAGTACCAGTCATTTAGAAGAGCTCAGACGGTTGAACTTAGAGCACAAGCTAAATCAAAAGCAAGCAAACTTCTCAGAGAAGTAGAAGGCTCGTCCGCAGATAGCGCCATTAAAAGTGTTGCCTATTATCGCGGTTTTAACTTTTGGGATAAAAGAAGGGAGTCTAAAATATATCTATTGATTTTAAAAAGAATCAAAAAATGGGCCCCAAGAGATAGTGTTCAACTCAGGTTTTTCTCGAATTATCAAACAGGAAACACCTTTATCTTCCTTGAAGACTATGATTCTGCTGCATTCTATTTGAATCAAGCGTTCGATATAGATATTCAAAACGACCTAGGTAAATATGAGGGCAGCGTTCAAGACCGGGCCGCTCTTATTCTATACCTATTGGAAGACTATGAGAACAGTCTTAGCCTTTCTGAATTTTCGCTTCGTTGGGCAAAAGGACGGTTAAGGGCGGCGGTATATAACCAATTGGGAAACACACACAATCGTATGGGGAACTTCCAAGAAGCAGCTCTTGCATACGACAGTGCGTCTTTATTTTTTGAAAGAACAGGAGTGGCAAGCTGGCTTCCAAAATTCAACTCAATGAACGCCTATTTGGAATTAGGAAAGGACGGAGAAGAAAAGTTTCTAGAAGCCTACAGTGAATTGACTAAGAATAAATCAGTATTAAATTATCAGGCATACGTTGATGCACTTGAGCTTTCTAGAGCAGAGATATGCCTAGCTTACTGGGAAGACTCTTCACGATACAATTTTGAAGATCTCAACGAAATCCTGTTGAAACCCTCTCCCGAGAGCATAAGATTCATTCGTTCAGCATTAGCTAAAAAAATCGTTAATACAGAAGGAGAGTGGAAGAAAAACAGAGAGGCGTACATAATGCTTAAGCGTTTTTTTGTTTTGGTTAGACAAGATTCCATTCAATATGCCCTGAAGAACATTTTAGAAATTGATGCGGAATTTATCCAAGAATTAAGCAGGGATAATGAAAACTTAGTCGCTGCAGCCAACCGCCCAAGGAACGAGTTAAAATCCCTCATTTCTAAAATAGGAAAAGAAGAACTCTTGAGAAGCGACAAGAATAGTGATCGCGTTGAAGAAAACATTGTAAAGGGAATGGTTAAAATTGTGCTCACTCTCATACCTCTAATTATATGCTTTATAGCTCTGAATAAAACAGTTAAATCCAGAAAGGAAATTAAGTCAGTGTTAGATAAACTAACGACCATAAATACGCGTGAAAAGAAATTGCTTGAAAGCATGGTTTTAGGAAACAACCTTGAGACAGTAGGACTGGCTGGAAATAGTAATTTCAAACAATACAATGATGTTATTGTGATTAACATTCAATTGGATGGGGTTACAAGTTCCATGTCAATATTGAGTAATGACTTGTTCACAAAAAGATTGGAAGACATCTTTAATAGACTTGCGGCGGTATCTTCCAAGCATGGTTTACAAAGACTCAAGACAGATGGAACCTCCTTAGTTTTGGTTGGTGGTATAAATGAAGATTATGTAAGTCCGAGTCATGCTCTACAGGCGGCTAAGGACATGCACAAATCAATGAAAACGTTTAATCATTCAAATCAAGAATTTGAATCCCCTGTTTTGTTAAGAATAGGAGCAGACATTGGTTCGGTGTATTCTGGTTTGCCAGGCGATTTAAGTTTGTTACTTGATATGTGGGGAGATGTATTTCCGCGGGTTAAAAAACTCGAGTTATCATGTCCAACAGGTAAAACCGTGTTATCTCAAAAAGTTATTGATGCCGAGCACTATGGAGTCAAGTGGCCGAAAAGTGAGGTTATTGAAGTGGAATCAATTAAGGCGCGCATCTTTGAGTAATGCTTCTAAAGCACTAAAACTAACGCTACGATAAGTTCTCTAACGCTACGATAAAACGATGAGGAGTTTCGTGAGATTCCTTGATACCTTTAGTTAGAGAGACTTAGAGAGGAAGAAAAACACCCGATTCATTGCATATGTTTTGTACCAAATTAATAATCCGTGGTTAATCGCCTCTGGGTGTCTTCTCTGAAATAAAACTCCTTTTTGTCGTTGATAAAAAGGAGTTTTTTTTGAAAAATATTTGTCCTCATATCTAGACAACTCTTGATGAAAATTNAAAATATAATTTTAAAGAATGCTCGCTTGCCGGGCTATAGATTATTAAAACTTCCATATTTTTAAAATTAAAATTTACGTTAATGCGTAGAATTATTCTGTCGCTCTTCTTAATTCCAACGATTTGTTTTGCGGACACCTATTATTGGGTTAACGGAGCAGGAGATTGGNCCGATTTAACTCATTGGGCAACCACCTCTGGTGGCACAGCTTATCACAATACTGTTCCTGGATCGGGGGATGATGTAATATTTGATGGAAACAGCGGGTCGCTTGATTTTACTATAAATGTGAATGTAACCACCGTGTATACAAAAGATTTTACCGTGACCACGGGTGCTCCTTCAATCACACTATCGAGCGGTGCAGTTACCTATGAGCTATTTGGCTCATTAACCTTTAATAATGGCTTTGTTGTTTCTAATTCTACAGATATTGATTGGAACCTCAGCGGATCAGGTAGCCATTCCATTGACCTCAATGGGACAATAATTTCAAACTTAAACCTTAACGGTACAGGGTCATATCAACTACTAGATTCCTTAAACGTTCAGTATTATTTTGGGTTATATAGTGGGGACTTTAATTCTAACGGGAATGTTATTCGTGTTCAAAGAATGAACACTCAACTTCCAACGGGTAATAATGCTGATTTTTCGAATTCAAAAATTTATACAACGGATTATTGGCATGCTTTGAATTTTTCAAACAGCGGCACGTTTAATTTTTCAAATAGCCAAATAATCATTGAAGGGGAAAGAGCGAGAATCTCATCGAGTCTTTTGGACACATTGTCTTTGAATGAGGTCGAATATTCCAACGGAATAGCTAATGAAATTTATGGTTCAGGCAAGTTGAAGATTGCCAAAATCACAACCAATGCGGTGCACGTTTTTAATGGTATTGCGAGTATTGACAGTCTATATATTAATGGGGGTTCGGCCCTAACGTTTAGTCAAGACGCGGACACGGAAATTAATTTTATTTCGCAAGAGACGGGTTGTGTGGAGCCTATCTATTTGCAGGGAAGTGAAAACACTTCAGGTTATGAGGTAATGATGCTAAACCCATTCATATTTACAAACGCATCGTTTTTCAATATTGATTTCCACGGAGCCGCGACAAGCGCCACAAATTCTGTTAATATATTCAACTCTTCGGGAGTCAACATTTNACCTACTGCTAAACAAGATTATTACTGGATAGGCGGTGACGGCAGCTGGGAAGACAGCAGCCATTGGTCGCTTAGTTCAGGTGGTGCGCCTATTTACTGNATTCCGGGAAACCTAGANAATGTGATTTTCGATAGTAATTCTTCCTCAACAGATTTTGAAGTAATACTGCCTAAATACACTCACGTTGGTGATATTCTTTCCACCACCGATGATAAATTAGATTTATCTCAGAAAGGAGGTTGGCTAGCAATAAACGGAAGTGTGCTTTTAAATGGCAAAACCTATTTAAACGTTAATACCCCTTGGCCAAGAGCACAGCTTTTGCTTACGAATCACACGGGCATAAAATCGGTTAATTGTAAAAACGNGATTAGAGCAGATGTTACAATGATTGGTTCAGGGAGTTACAATGTTCAAGACTCAATTAAAATAGTAGGCGCGCTTAGTGTGATAAATGGTCATTTAGACATGCATAATTGCTCAATAAGAGCGGAGGTTTTTAGAGATCGCGGTTATCCATATGGAGGAAGTTCAGGCGATAGTGCAAGCGTAAATATTTCAGGAGCCTATTTTGAAATTCAAAGGGCTATTGAATTTCGGTCTTCCATGTTTACATGGGACTACGACTCAAGTACGGTTGATTTTACAGGTAATCAAGGAAGATGCTATTTTGATGTAAGTCAGCCTTTTTGGGAATTGAGGTTCTCCAACCCACAAGCAAACGATTGGATTTATTGGGACGGTTTCCAAGCTAAAACAGTGGATGTTCATTCCAACCTTGGCGTAAGCACCTATCAACTAAGCTTGGATTGGGACACGTTAAGAATTCAAGAAGGAAGTGTTATCACATTTGCTGGACAGCCACAGCAATTGAACTTAGAACACTTAGATACCCGGACAGACTGTTTTGGTTTTGCCACAATTCAGGCGGAAACAAAGGAGGATTCAATAACTATAAATAGTCTGTCAGATAGCCTAGTTGGACGATATGTGTTAATGAAAAACGTTACCAACGGCACGCCAAATAAATACATTAAAGCCTATTCATCCATAGACTTGGGAGGGAATACTGCTATTACTTTTAGCGTGGACCAACCAAGAACCTTGTATTGGGTGGGAAATTCAGGAGTATGGCAGGACAGCTCTCATTGGTCTTTATCCTCAGGAGGTGTTGGGGGAGAATGTATTCCTACACCAGCAGATTCAGTGGTTTTTGACCAGAACAGCTTTAATGCTGCTGGCCAGACGGTAGATCTTGAAATTTATGACTCGTATTGTGGTGATTTTGTTGTCACGCCAAATACAGATTTTGCGCTTGAATGGAGTCATAACGCGTCGCTACAATGTTTTCAAAGTATGGTTTTACAACCTACATTCAGTTTCAACAGTGGGTCCCACGGCACCTTGCGTTTTAGAGGTGCTGACAGTGCATATTTTGACCCAGCGGATGTTTTAGTGAAATTCGTAATTCAAATTGAAAAAAGCGAATCAGCCACCATAGAAATACAAGACAGCCTGGCTTGTAGCAATATTGTTTATGTTAGTTCTGGCGGTCTATTGACCAAAGGAAATAGCTTCTATGTGAACCGATTGATTCTGGAGGACAACGGAGACACCACTTGGGCGGAAGTTGATAGTTCCTTATTCGAAATTTTTGGTCATTGGGATGTTTTTAACATCAGTTCAGCAAATATTGGTTGGAAATCAGAGGGCGCCAAGGTGTTCCTAACTACNGACCGCTCTAGAGCGAGGGTATTTACTCAAGACACTGTAGAACATATTGAGTTTACAAACAAAAACACCTTGGACTACAATTACTTGTATTCCGGGAATGGCTCTCATATTCAATATGTAAGACCACATGCCAATCTTGTGTTTGCTGGCTCTAGTTCCATAGATACCCTAATATTGACGCCTGATCAAGTTTACAGTTTTGATGCTTCATACGACCATATAATTCACGACTCTCTTAGAGCAAGAGGTGATTTTTGTAATTACATAGGTCTAAAATCTACCCAAATAGGAAGTCAAGCAGATTTATTTACCTATCACAATGTGGGTGCGGATTTTTTAGAGATTCGAGACATCAATTATGCTGGCAACGGTCTTTTTTATACCGGATCCAAATCCAATGATCAAGGAAATAATACTGGATTTATTTGGGCTGACCAACCCGGTTATGTTTATGGATTTCCACCTGACACAACAGAATTATTCTGTCACGACTCAATATTCACCGATAGTATTTTACTGACCACTCAAAATTTTAACGATGCTGTTGGTTTCCTCTGGTCCACGGGAGATACAACTGATCAATTATGGGTAAACCAAAGCGGAGTATATTGGGTGGAAGCGGATTATATTTCTTGTAAAGTCTTAGATACGATTCAGGTCAACCTTGATTACAAAACGCCTCTTACTTATGATTCAAAAGCTTGCGTTGGCGATACCATAGCCTTAATGGCAAATGGTGGAGATAACGCGTATAATTATCAGTGGTCAACAGGATCTACGGGCGCCTCCATTTCTTTGGCGCTTCAATCGGATACAATAATTTACGTGGATATCTATGTAGGGAATCGCCTTGTTTGTACTGATACAGCTCATATTGAGGGCGTTAGTTTAGACGCTTCTAGTGTTACCGTTGCTTCGCCTTCCTGCCATCAATCTCAAGATGGTCAAATTGACATCAACAGCATAATTGGCGGTCACGCACCGTACGCTTACAGCTGGTCGCATAATTCTACATTAACACTACCTTCTGCAAACGGATTGACCGATGGATGTTACGTAGTTACATCAAGCGACACCTTAGGGTGCTACAGAAAAGACACCATTTGTTTAGTGTCCCCCCCGCCCCTTTCGGCGGACTTTGTAATAACGCAACCTTTTTGCGAGGGAGACGCCGGCTCAGCAGTTTTAGGAGCAACAGGAGGCACGCCAGGTTATTCCTATACCTATAACTTTAACCCCAGCGCCATTTCAAATGGAAATTACAGCTATTCCATTACGGACTCCAACGGCTGTAAGACAGACACAACATTTAAAATGGAACACACCTTCAATTTCAATTATGTAGTAGACATTGATACCGCTATATGCGGTGAAAACAACGGTGCTGTTCAGGTTATACCGGCTTTTGCGAATAACGCTTACACCTATTCTTGGAGCGCATATCCGGGTTACATAAATAGTGGGCAGATATTTATGCCGGTTTCAAATGGATTTATTTACATACAAGATTCAATATTCGGTTGCTTTGACACGGTTTACTATGAAATCCCTGCTGCTGGTCTCACAAGTGCTATATTCTTAACTAGCCAAGATAGTGGCGTAAGCCCTTTGTCCGTTACCACAACAAATATGGCGGCGGCTCCAGGGCTTATGTACCATTGGTTAATTGATGGAGATACCGTTAGTTATGCAGAAGACACAACTTTTGTTTTTGGTGGCTACGGTGATTACTTAATTACCTTATGTGTTCTAGATCCGGAATTTGGATGTGAATTTTGCTATGATAAACGGATTAAAGTTTTACCAAACCCTAAATTTGAAGCCCCTAATTTCTTCACCCCCAACTATGACGGTTTCAATGATAATTTTGAATTAATTGTTGGACAAGATTTAGAACATTTGACGGTCGAAATTTACAACCGTTGGGATGAAATGGTATTTCGTTCTTATGAAATTGACTTCAAGTGGGATGGCCATGCGCTTAATGGTTTAGATTGTAGCCCAGGGGTTTATTTTTGGGTGATTACCTATAGAGAGGTTGGGGATAGCAATGATAGTCAAGCACAAGGGACCGTTCATTTAATGCGCTGATGTTATCCCTTAACGGATAAGCAAAAAATCAAAATATAGATACCTGTTCCAGCTAACGCTAAGATAAATTGGTTTACGCTACGATAAGTTTAATATTGACACCCAAGAATAGTGGCGTATGTTCGTTTTTGAAAAGTCGTTTTGAAAATAGTATATCCAAAAAATCCCGCCGTTGATTCAAATAATCACTATTAAAAAAGATCCGGTATGGCTCATTTATTTGGGTCTATCACTTTTGATTGTTGGAACGTTGGGTTTTGTNCCGTTTAAAGTTGCTTNGTGGCAGAATACTGCAATAGTGTTCAATCTCGNGTTTTTAGCAGGAGCGTTTTTTTTGCTGAGGTGTTTTCAGAAAATAGGNTGGAGACTATCCTTAAAGGGGAACATACTGTATTATCAAAAATTCAATCTTTTTTCTTCCTGGAAAAAGCGCCGGTCATCCGAGTTCTCTCTCCCGGTTCAGAAGATTACCTCTGCAAGGATTGAAAGCGGTGTTTTTCAGGTTAAATACGAACCAGGTCGGGAATTGAGGTTTAGGACTAAAGGGATAAACCGTTCCGCTAAATCAAAATTGAAGTCTTTAATAGTGGCTATATCAGCGTAGTACGTTTGAAACATATAAGCCNTTTATTGCAAGANAAATACTTTATCCCCACGTTGATGTTTTCATCAATGAGCAAACGAAAGATTTATGTTTTACCGAATCCGGTAACTGGATAAAACTTTTGGAACCCTTGTTTTGCTGAAAAAACACATGGTAATTAATTGAAAATCATGTTGAAGTATTATGAAAAAATGTATTTTAGCCTCAACACAAAACCATCAAACATGAAGCGCACCTTANTCGCTTTGGCTATGCTCTTGATTGCATTTGCCTCACCGGTCTATTCCTTTGCGCAAGAATCTGTCTCGGATTCTGCCAAAATAGAACAGCTAGAGACTCTCCAATACAATCAGCTTAAACGCTTGGTTTTTCTTGAATCTACGCACAAAAACATGAAGGCTGATTTAAATGAATTGACTTTGTCGCGAGATGAATTAGGTAACCAAGTCAAAGAGACCCTTGAACGCTTGGCGCAGTCTGAAAGCGCTATAAATGCGACGTTAGAATCCTTTAAGNAGAAATTTGACGACCAAAACAAAACCATAGAAGGCGTTCAGGCAATGCTTGATTCAAAGATGGATCAAATGCTCATGTATATTGGGATTGGAATCGTTCTAGCTCTTCTGTTAATGTTTTTAGTAGCTCGCTCAGCAAGCGCTAATGCATTAAAGAGCAATCAGTCAAATTGGAACGATTTTCAAGAACACATTTTTAAATCTAAATAAACTCTCACATACGATATTATGAAAGATAAAGGAAAACTTAGTCCAATTACCTTCCTCTATGGATTCGGCGCCTCTGTGGTGCTTGTAGGGGCAATGTTTAAGTTCTTGGGTTGGAATTACGCCAACCAAATGTTTGTTGTTGGTCTTAGTATAGAGGCCTTAGTATTNCTTGTGAGTGCTTTTGAACGCACAACAGAAGATAAAGAGTATGAGTGGGAGAATGTGTTTCCTCAATTAGACGGGGAAAACGGAAATGCTCCTGACACAAGCGGTTATGCAAAGGCAATGAATGACTTTGGAAAGACACTAGCNGCATTGAACAAAGACATGACGGACATGGGNTCGGCGTTAAAAGAAATGCGAGCAGGGATGGAAAAAGTCGGCGGTCTGAGCGGCCAAGTAGACGAGCTTAGTAAAGAAGTAAGCAATTACAACGGGCATTTGAAGCAAATGAATGCAAAGTTTCAGGAATTAAGCAACAAATAAAGCCGCATGGCAAATACTACCAAAATAAAGAAGTCCAANTACCTCTCTTATCAAAAGCAGGGGTTCCTTTATTTGGTTTTCATTTTGTTCTTGTTCTTTTCACAAGCTGGAGAGTATGTCATGCATTANACTTCTTTGGCGAAAACGCAGAAGGCTCTTAATACCTATTTAGAAAGCAGGCTTTCTTCTTTGATCTTAGAAGATGCATCTGATGATCAATANAGAAATGACGTTTTAAATCGCTTGACTTCTCTGGAACAAATTAGTGATCGTTTTGATGTCTATGAAAGCCAGAGTATCGCAGGCCTCGATCAGTATCGTGAAAACCGATTTGCTGAACGTCAAGTTCGCCGGGGGGAATTAGGAACCGTGTTTAACGCTACTTGGAGTCAACAGCAATCTCAAAGCAATGGCCGTTGGACCCCCACTGAATTAATTGACTACAATGGTAGCAGTTCAAATGCAACAGATTTCTTTTTTAAAGAAACACCAAACGCTGTGATTCCTTCGCTCATAGAACACGCGAAAACCTCCTTTCTAGTTGAGGCATTGGAGGAACTCAATAAACAAGCTTTAGTTTTTGAGAAATACAACTTAGAATTATTAGAAGAAGCAGAATTTGCTAGTGTATTTAAAAAACGTCTGTTTCTTGGAGAAGATTTCAAATTGACTATTCATTCAGAGGAATTAAAGGATAGTGTAGAAACAATTACTATTAATAGTAAACCTCAAAAATTAGCAGTCGAGGGAGGAAAAACAAGGTTAGTTTATCGTCCGCAATCATGGGGTAAATATTTCGTTGAGATTCAGACCTCTTCTCAACGGTTTTATACTTCTTTCGAAGTAGTTCGTCCGAGGCTTAGATTTGTTGCTCAAGAAGAGTTAATTGATTTGACTTTGGGTCAAAACCAGAGCATAAGTATAGATGCTAAACTCCTTCCGTCTAGCGGCTTTTCTTTTGAAAGTGATTTTGCCGAGGTCAATTATAGAAGTGGTGTTTTAAATGTAAAGCCAACTACTGTAGGTGAATTTACCCTTCGTCTAAAAGTGAATAATCAGCCGCTAGATTCAGTACGTTTAGGCTCTCGTGTTCCGGGAATGCTGAAAGTAACTCTTGCTGACGCGAGCGGAAAAAGTTGCTCGCCTAGCGAAGCGCACAGAGTTCAAAGCATAAATCCAAACTTCCAAGTTCTCAGTTATACCTCTGTGTTTTATCCAAAAGACGGTTCTGAGTCCAAAACATANAACAGTCTTAGTCGCTTAATCCGCCCTGAAATGGGCGTTTGGGCGGCACAAGAGGGGACTTTAGTAATTAAAGAGATTTCGTTGCTTTCGAGCAACGGCATAACGAAAACTTCTGCCGAACCCTTAATTATGAGTACGAATGAGTAATTGGGTTAAAATAAAGAAAGCAAAGCAGCTTCGTTACAAACTGATTTCAGTGCTTTACCTACTGTTTATAGCTTTAAGTATCATCAATATTCCTATTGAGTGGCTGCATGTCAATAAATACATTGCGCCATTACTTACAGAAACCACGGTGGTTAGTATAGACAATCAAGACCTCAACGCAGTTTATGAAAGCGTTGAACAAACAAAAAAAGACTTCTATGCTGCTTTGGGATACAATGTAGAATCCGGAACCTATAGAGAGCCCTTTGGTTATTCGGCAACGGACATATTCTTTATCAACGAAGAGCGCGGTAAAGGCCTTCAACAATCATTAAATCAAGTTGCGGAACATGCAGATAGATTGGGACCTAAACAGCTTAGTGAATTCAATGAATTATTCGCGGATGATATCACAAATGGGCTTTTAGATGACGGCGATGAATGGATTAAGTGGAAGTTTAAGCATGTTCCTGCCTCTATGGCCGAAACGTTATTGAATGAGCTTATCCTTCGCGTTCGCCTCATTTCAGGCGATCTCGAATTTAAGGGTGGAGTAAATAATGATTCCAAAGAGAGCATTGTAGACTATGCTACAAACTTGGACTATTTGGTTTTTGGTGATACGCTGAAGGTAAAGACTTCCGTGGAAAATATCCGGGCAGTAGTTAGTTACAATACAGACAGCGCAGAGATGAGTCAGTCAAAAGACTTCTTCTATTTCATTCCCACCACCACNGGGAATCACAAATTAACGCTACAAGGAAGAACAGTCCAAGAGGAGTACACATTTACAGTGCTGCCCGCTCAGATTTCTAATCGTTCTCAAAGAGCTTTTATCACTTATTTTGAGTCAACCCCTTCGGTTTTAGAATTAGGCACGGTAATTAGCGGAGGAAGAGCGTCATGTAGCTGTGATGTAGAGGCGAGCTTTAGAAACAATAAGCTAAGTTTTACTCCAACATCAGAAGGGTGGTGTAAGCTCAAGATACGAGGTGCAAACGGCATTCTCTTGCTAAATGATTCCGTGTATGTTCAACCAACCCCTGCGCCATATTTCAAAGTCAAGGGCTTGCTGAATGGAGATAAATTACCTTCTGGTGATTATGAAGTTGCGCTTGAAGCTTTTCACCCATCAGTCGGCGCGGAATACAACATTTCTTCCATAACATATGAAAAATTGGGCACCACCTCAGGTGACGTGACTGCAAACGCTTCTTCAATAGATGTTTCAAACTACGAAGGCGCACTCTGGATTAAAAAAGTTGTGGCTACTTCGGGGTCCCAAGTTTTTGAAAGTAACCAATCATTCCTCATTACCATTGCACCTTAAACTCGGGCTATGACTAAGAATAAATTATTTTTTGCATTCATGATATTTTTTGCTGGTATTGCATCAGCACAAGAAGTTCGGATTTCCGGTAACCAGGTAGTTGCCTCTGACTCAACGTGGATAGTAAGTGCAGGAACAACAGTGCTCTTTGGTCCTAATGCATCCGTTGAAGTACTAGGAGGTTTAGATTTCCAGGGAACCGAAGAAATGCCTATAAGCATTACTTCTTTAAGCCCTTTTGAAGGCACTGGTCTAGGTTTCTTGATTAATGGTCAAAGCAACACCTATATCAACCTGAACAACGTGGTGGTGAACAATCTTCAAACACCTTTTCGATTTGATCCATTTTGGTACAGATCTAGAGCAACAATGTCCAATGTTCAGTTTTATGAGAATAACCAAGAGTTTAAGCATAATGCCCCAATTATAAGCGTTGGACTGCCGTTTCTTCGTCTAGAGCAGCCGGTAGCACTTAATCTTACTGGCCTTTATTTTGCAAACAATGTTGGTGGAGTAATTATAGACGGGCTTGGTCAAAATGGAGCTAATATTTTCTTGAATGGATTAGCGTTTGAATACAACGAAGGTTTTGACGATTATAACACGCCGCTTCATTTGGAGCTTTCA
>PAND01000005.1 GCA_002707525.1 Flavobacteriales bacterium | reverse complement strand
TTAACGTTTTAATTTTTTTTGTCATTTTTTTGTTCATTTAGTTCGTTAATATATTTGGTTCCCTCCCAAGGACTTTCATAATCAAAATTTCGATAATTTTGTTCTAGTTTTACAGGTTCTTGAATTACTTTTTTTTCAGCTTCGCTGTTGTGGTAGGGTTTGATATTTTCTGCTCCTGCCATTGCTTTAAATTTTCGGTCGCAAAGGTAGGCTATATGCCATAACTTTGCCGCCATGAGTAATACAACTACCGAATCCAGTAACAAAGCAGATAAAAAGCGTAAAACGCTAAAGGTTAGTGACCTAAAGCAATTAAGCAAAATTTTCGCCTATGTTGGTCCCCACAAGGGACTTTGGGCCCTGGGATTCGTGTTCCTCTTTATAACGATGATTACCTCATTGTTGTTCCCTAAACTTTTAGGAGGACTGATGTCGTCCTCTCCTGACAACCTCAGGGAAAACATGGTGCAGATGATGGGGCTCTTGCTCGTTCAGAGTATTGCAAGTTTTTTCAGAGTAGTTATTTTTGTGATGGTTACAGAGCGGGCTCTTGCCGCTATACGCGAGGATTTGTATAGTCGTTTGATTCATTTGCCCATGACTTTTTTTTCCTCCAAAAGAGTGGGGGAATTAAATTCGCGCGTGGCTTCTGATACCTCTCAAATAGGGGAGACGTTAACTACCACCTTGGCTGAATTTTTACGTGGTATCTCCATGGTAGTCGGTGGGATTACAATTCTTGCATTTACTTCAATTAAACTAACACTATTTATTGTAGCTGTCATCCCTCCGTTAATTCTTGTAACCATCATTTTTGGACGATTTATTCGGAAATACGCAAAAAAGGTTCAAGATGAAGTGGCGGCTTCCAATACCATTGTAGAAGAAACGTTTGCCGGTATACAAACTGTTAAGTCTTTTGCAAATGAGGCTTGGGAGCGAAATAGATACGCTAAAAGAGTAAGCGCCATAGTTGGTCTCGCAGTTAAGGGTGGGTATTACCGTGGTGCCTTTGCTAGTTTCATAACCTTTGGTTTGTTCGGAGCTATAGCCTTAATAATTTGGTTTGGTGCAGGAATGGTGCATGAAGGCCAATTAGCAGGTGAAAAGTTGAATGAGTTTATTTTATATGCTTTATTTATAGGAGGGTCTATTGGCGGTTTAGCTTCAGTTTATGCTCAATTACAAAAGGCTATTGGGGCAACGGAGACGATTTTTGATTTGATGGAGGAAACTCCGGAAATGGAGATAAGTAATGAAGAAAAGTCATCGGTGGATGTGTCAAGAATAGCCTTTAATCAAGTTAATTTTAGTTATCCAACGCGAACAGATGTGCAGGTTTTAAAATCAGTCAGTTTTGATTTGGATTGGGGGAATACATTGGCCTTGGTAGGTCGCAGTGGTTCGGGTAAAAGTACTATTGCTTCGCTCTTAATGAGGTTTTATACTATTGATAACGGTACAATAACCGCAAACAATAAGTCTCTTTCTGAGATTGACTTGAAGGCTTGGCGCAACGCATTGGCATTTGTGCCTCAAGATGTATTGCTTTTTGGCGGTACCATTCGTGAGAATATTGCCTATGGTGATACCGAAGCAGTTGAAGATCAAATTATTGAGGCTGCTAAGCAAGCTAATGCTTGGGAGTTTATCCAAGGATTTCCGGAGGGTTTGGAAACTA
This sequence comes from Flavobacteriales bacterium, assembly GCA_002707525.1. Classification (GTDB taxonomy): domain Bacteria; phylum Bacteroidota; class Bacteroidia; order Flavobacteriales; family Schleiferiaceae; genus UBA10364. Next base: position 177,365 of record PAND01000005.1, on the reverse strand, counting down.
CTGTTGGAGAAAGAGGAGTTCAACTTAGTGGAGGACAACGTCAGCGAATTGCCATAGCAAGGGCACTTTTAAAAGATCCTCAATTACTCATTTTAGATGAGGCAACGAGTGCATTAGATAGTGAAAGTGAACAGCTAGTGCAAGAGGCCTTGGAGCGATTGATGAAAGGAAGAACATCAGTTATAATAGCTCACAGACTATCCACCATTCGCAATGCAGATCAAATCCTGGTCTTGGATGAGGGGGAGGTTACAGAACGTGGTTCTCACGACGAATTGATTGATCAAGGAGGAATTTACGCCGAACTAGTTAAGTTACAAAATGTAGCAAAGGCCTCTAAAGATTTCGAATAGAATACCCATGAGTGAGCATAAATTTCGCAGTCTTTATGTAACTTTAGAATCATGAAAAAGTTGCTTTCGCACCCAATCGCTAAATTTCTTTTAAATCAATACATTTTAACGGGTTTCTCCTTTGTGCTATGGATGGTTTTTTTAGATGCGAACAATTATTTTATTCATTCGGAATTGGATAAGCAAATAGAGGCTGTAGAGGCGGATATTAAGTTCTACGAAACCACACTAGAACACGATAGAGAGCTCTTAAAGCAATTAAATACCAATCCAGAGGCATTTGAAACGTACGCTCGTGAAAACTTCGGTATGCATAAAAAAGGAGAGACTGTAACAGTCATTGAATTTGAGGATTCATCTGATGAATGATGTCAAAAAAAGAACCTATCCGCACGGTGAAAGCGCAGAGCCATTGTACACTTCTGGACCCTACAATGAGGTAGGATTTAGAGATCATCCTTGGTGGATTATGGTTCAAGAGCATCTTGTAGAAAAGGAATTTACGGCCAACGAATGGGCTCTTACTCGCCTCCGGCACGGTGCATCTGGTCTATTATTCTATCTAACAGAAGAACAGTACTTGCCACGAGTGCTCCAGGGTATTCAACTTGAATACATTTCTCTGGGTCTTGTGGTTGAGGGTAGTGGTCCTGCAGTAATGGAAGCTCTTTTACATCATGCACATAATGAAATTATACCCATTCACAAACTAAGAGGGTTTATCAATATTGATCCTGTTGAGATTGCAGCTCGAACAGGTGAATGGCATGAAAATAAGATGTATGACTTGGGCGAATTATCACGATTGACGCCAGCTGGAATGAAGTACATGTGCTGCAATGCAAATCTCTACGGGTCTTGCGGTGCTTCACCTTCCACGCAATTAGGGCTTGCTATTGCTCACTTGGATTTTTACTTGTCCAATTTTGGTGCTGTTGGACTTTCTCAATATTGGCTTGCACTGACAGTGGGTACCTACATGTTTGAAGAAATAGCTAAACATAGAGCCATCCGCATGTTATGGCGAGATTTATTAGAAGAATACGGATTCCCTTTTGTCCATTTAGAAATCTATTCAGAGACTTCAACAACACACCAGAGCGGTTTTGATAAACATTCCAATCTATTGCGAGCCACCTCCGCAGCTTTTGGCGCAATAACAGGCGGTGCAGATGCTGTTCAAATAAGACCGTATAATTCTGTTGTCAAGGGATTTGATCAGGAGGGTGAACGATTGGCACTCAATCAGCACTTCATAATGGCATATGAGAGTGGTATGGATCGAGTATTGGATCCTTCTAAAGGATCTTATTTCATAGAGAACAAGACGTCCGATTTTGTAAAAAGTGCGACACTGCTATTGAAGGAAATTCGTCAGATGGGCGGTATCATTGAAGCATTAAAGTCTGGCTGGATTCAAGATAGAATTGACAAGGAGGTGAGGGAGGCTATGCCAGAGAAAATATTAGGTGTTAATGTTTACCCTATGGATGGAGAAAAATTGCCGGAAGAGATGTCAGTCGCTCAACCTTTAAGTAGAGTAAAGCATAAGGAACGATTCATGGATAGAGATATTGAACCCCTCAGAGTCATTCGTTGGTCCGAACAATTGGAATTTGAACGTGATCAAGTACAGTCTAGGTAATGCAGGATACGTGGAAAACACCAGAGCAAATAGAAGTAAAACCTTCCTATTCCCAGGAGGATTTGAAAGATGCTAAACATTTAGACACGCTCCCAGGTCAAGCGCCATTTGTTCGCGGGCCTTACGCGACTATGTATGTAGGAAGGCCTTGGACTATTCGTCAATACGCAGGATTTTCAACCGCGTCAGAGAGCAATGCGTTTTACAAAAGAAATTTAGCCGCTGGTCAAAAGGGACTTTCTGTTGCCTTTGATTTGGCTACGCATCGTGGATATGATAGTGATCATGAGCGCGTCATGGGGGATGTTGGTAAAGCTGGTGTTGCTATTGATTCTGTGGAAGACATGAAAGTGCTGTTTGACAGTATTCCTTTAGATAAAATGTCTGTATCCATGACTATGAATGGTGCGGTTCTGCCTGTGATGGCCTTTTACATTGTTGCGGCTCTAGAGCAAGGTGTTACTTTGGATCAGCTAAGCGGTACCATTCAGAACGATATTTTAAAAGAATTCATGGTTCGAAACACGTATATCTATCCACCACAAGAAAGTATGCGTATTATCTCAGACATCTTTGCTTATACCAGTCAACACATGCCCAGATTCAATAGTATATCCATCTCTGGTTATCACATGCAAGAAGCTGGAGCTACGGCAGATATTGAAATGGCATACACACTTTGTGACGGTTTAGAATATGTGAAAACCGGTATTTCTGCTGGATTAGATATAGACGTTTTTGCGCCAAGGTTGAGTTTCTTTTGGGGAATTGGAATGAACCCGTTTATGGAAATCGCGAAGATGCGCGCTGCCAGATTTCTTTGGGCAAAGTATATGAAAGCTTTAGGTGCACAGAATCAGAAATCAATGGCACTTAGAACTCATAGTCAGACTTCTGGCTGGTCGCTAACGGAGCAAGACCCATTCAATAATGTGACGCGTACAGCAATAGAAGCAATGGCGGCTACCATGGGCGGAACGCAGAGCCTACATACAAATTCTTTAGATGAAGCCATTGCCTTACCTACTGATTTCTCTGCACGAATTGCCAGGAATACCCAATTGCACTTGCAATTGGAAACGGATATTACCTACACTGCTGACCCGTGGGGTGGGTCTTACTATGTAGAGAAACTTACCGCCGACTTGATTGAAAGGTCAGAGATTTTAATGGAAGAAGTTGATAAATTAGGCGGAATGACTAAGGCTATAGAGGCGGGTATTCCCAAGATGCGCATTGAGGAGGCTGCAGCAAAGAAACAAGCCCGTATAGATGGTGGAACAGATATTATCGTTGGAGTAAACGCCTTTCAAACTGCTGAACGGGCCAATCTAGATATACTTGAAGTCAAGGGTGATGAGGTCCGGAACCAACAGCTCATTGGCTTGGATATGCTTAAATCTGCTCGTGATGAATCGCATGTTCAATCTACATTGGATGCCTTAGAAGAGGCTGCCGAAGGTTCAGAAAACCTCTTGTTATTAGCCATAGAGGCTGCAAAAGCACGAGCAACACTTGGTGAAATTTCTCTAGCTTTAGAAAACAAATGGGGCAGGTATAAAGCGACCACTAAAACTATAAGTGGGGTATATTCGAAGGAGATGACAGAAAATAAAGATTTTCAAAAGGTGCGTGAATTGTCTGATTTTTTTGCTCAGAAAGAGGGGCGTAGACCTCGCATAATGGTAGCAAAAATGGGACAAGATGGTCACGATAGGGGGGCTAAGGTTGTGGCAACCTCATTTGCTGATTTAGGTTTTGACGTGGATATGGGGCCGTTATTTCAGACACCAAAGGAAGCTGCAAAGCAAGCTGTAGAGAATGATGTGCATATTCTAGGGGTTAGTTCATTGGCAGCAGGTCACAAGACTCTCGTACCTTCAGTTATGGAAGAACTTAAATCTTTAGGTAGACAAGATATATTAGTAATCGTTGGTGGTGTAATACCTGCGCAGGATTATGAGTTCATGTACGATCAAGGAGTAGCGGGTATTTTTGGTCCGGGTACACCGATTGCTAAAGCGGCAGGAGCGATCTTAAAACTAATGTTGGCTGGTTAAGAAAAATTGATTTTTCTTCCTCTAACGGTCCACTTTGCCTCAGTATTGCATTCGGGAATATGGGATTGAAAAATAATTCTTTTAGAATAAAAAAATATGTGTAAATTGCGCCTTTAAATTATTATATGAATACTGGAAAAGTAAAATTTTTTAATCAAGACAAGGGTTTTGGTTTTATCGTAGACAACGAAACGCAAAAAGAATATTTTGTGCACGTAACTGGTTTAAATTCACCAATTTCTGAAAATGATGAAGTTGAGTTTGAACTGCAAGAGGGAAAGAAAGGATTAAACGCTGTTAATGTCAGCGCTCTATAATTTAGATTTCGAGTAAACAAAAGCCCCGCTATTTAGCGGGGCTTTTTTTTTGCGGAAATTTTTGATTCACGATTGTTTTTTTTAAAACTTAACCGTATTATTCACTGCGTGGAAATTAAAAAGCAATATTTTATTACTCTTGGATTGGTCTTGGGATTATTGCTGGCTAATCAGATATTTATCCAATTATCTTTACTGAGGGCCCAGCAGGATTCACGTATCATAAACATAGCAGGTAAACAAAGGCTGTATTCTCAAAAGATGTATGCGGCTATTCTTGAGGAAGAGTGGAATACGGATGTCTTTTTAAAAACCGTAGGCTCTTTTCGAGACTCTCATGAAGAATTGATTTTTAGAACTACTGAGTATTTTCTGGTGAATGATCAAATTTCTCAACTCAACCAAATTACTCCATATATCTATAAACTTGATAAGTTTATTCAACTGCCAGAAGATGAATTTTGGGCAGCTCGTTCTCAGATTCAAAAAGTTCTCCAGAACATGCTGGTTCTATCCGACGAAGTCGTTAGCATTATTGAAAATGAACAACAATTAGTTATTAAAAGGGTGCGTATTTTCGAGCTTTTAATTACCATAATATCGGTTCTGGTGATTGGATATGAAGTCTTTCTAGTTATATTGCCCGTCTTGCGGCGGTTGCGTGTTTCACGCCAAGAACTGCAAATAAAAACTGAAGAGCTTAATCGGTTAATTGGTATGATTGGACATGATTTGAGAAGTCCACTTCAGAATATGAAGAGCCGAATACAACTCATAAAAATCAAAAATCCTGAAAAGAATCAAAGTAGAGAAGATTTGGATATCCTCCTTAATTCATTAGAGAGTGCAGAACAGATAGTGCAGCTGATGTTAGAAAGAAATATGAATAATCAAGCAATATCTCCGAAGGAGGTAAATATTGGTCAAATTATTGATGACGTGAAGCGTGATTTAACTTTTTTGATTGATTCTACTCAGGCAGAAATTTATATCAAAGGAGATGCTAGGATAAAATTAAATCCCACAGAACTTAGATTAGTTTTTCAGAATATTATCTCAAATGCAATTAAGTTTACCAAAAAGGACAAAATACCTCGAATTAATATCACGGTAACTGATTTCCATTCAAAGCTAAAAGTAACAGTAACCGATTATGGAATTGGCATGTCCGAAGAAATTCAATCTAATATTTTTGAATACCGTTCTAGGGGCAATTTGGAAGATCAAAGTGCGGAAGGATACGGCATAGGGCTCTCCCACTGCAAGGCAATCATTACTGATTTAGGCGGCAGTATCTGGGTCAAAAGCAAAACTGATGAGGGTTCGCGCTTTTATCTAGAATTGCCGAAACAACAACTTTGAGTCGGAGTTTTCTTATTATTTGGAAGCGCGTTTTCTATCGTGTTCATTCAATAGAATCTTTCTCAATCTAATACTTTCAGGAGTTACTTCTACATATTCGTCTGCACCGATATACTCCATCGCCTCCTCTAAACTAAATTTTACGGGAGTAGCTAATGCTGTGTTATCATCTTTTCCTGAGGCGCGCATGTTATTGAGCTGTTTACTTACACATGGATTAACCACTAGGTCACCTGGCTTGTTTTGTTCTCCAATAACTTGTCCACCATATATTTCGTCACCTGGTTCAATAAAGAATTTGCCGCGATCCTGCAATTTATCCAAGGAGTAGGCACTAGCTTTTCCTGCTTCCTTAGAGATTAAAACGCCAGAAATACGACGGTCTAAATCCCCTTTATAAGGCTGGTATTCCTTCAATCTGTGCGCCATAATGGCTTCTCCAGAAGTAGCAGTTAAAACATTGTTTCGTAGCCCCATAATACCGCGAGATGGTATTTCAAACTCAAGTCTTGTTAGGTCACTTTTTGGCTCCATAACGAGAAGCTCTCCCTTTCTCTTTGTGACTAATTCTATGACTTTACCTGCTGTTTCACCGGGAACATCTACCGTTAATTCTTCAATGGGCTCATTCTTTACGCCATCTATTTCCTTAAATATAACTTGAGGCATACCCAATTGCATCTCATAGCCTTCTCTGCGCATGGTTTCAATCAATATACCCAAATGTAAAATACCTCGTCCGTGCACTATAAACTGGTCAGCGGAACCGGTTTCCTCTACCCTAAGGGCGAGGTTTTTCTCGATTTCTTGCATCAATCTTTCGCGTATCTTCTGCGAGGTCACGTGCTTTCCTTCCTTCCCAAAAAATGGTGAATTATTAATTGAAAATAACATGCTCATAGTCGGCTTGTCAATCTCCATATGTGCTAATGCTTCTGGGTTTTCCAAGTCAGCAATGGTATTGCCGATTTCAAATCCTTCAATACCGTTTAAAGCAACTATTTCACCTGCGTTTGCCTCTGATATTTTTGTTTTTCCTAGACCTTCAAAAGCCATTAATTCTTTGATGCGAGCCTTACGCACACTCCCGTCTCGCAAACAAAGTGAAACAGGCATATTTTCTTTTATGCGGCCACGAGTCACTCGTCCAATTGCTATACGGCCGGTAAATGAACTAAAGTCGAGTGAAGTAATCTGCATTTGCAGCGTGCCTTCTTTTACTTCTGGCGCTGGTATCGTATCTATAATTGTATCTAACAGGTAGGTAATATCCTGTGTAGGGTCCTCCCAATTAGGCCCCATCCACTTTTCCTTACCAGAACCGTATACTGTCGTAAAGTCTAACTGTTCTTCTGTTGCGTCAAGATTAAAGAACAGCTCAAATACTTGATCGTGCACCAAGTCTGGAGTACAATTAGGTTTATCCACCTTATTAATTACCACAATAGGTACCTTTCCTAACGACAATGCTTTTTGGAGTACGAAACGGGTTTGTGGCATTGGGCCTTCAAATGCATCTACCAAAAGAATTACACCATCTGCCATGTTTAAAACGCGCTCTACTTCACCCCCAAAGTCACTGTGACCGGGCGTATCAATAATATTGATTTTCGTGCCTTTCCAATGAATACTCACGTTTTTTGAGAGTATGGTAATCCCGCGTTCACGCTCAAGATCATTGTTGTCCAAGAGAAGATCGTCAACCTGTTGGTTATCACGGAATAAGTTAGCCGTATGCAGCATATTATCTACCAGTGTAGTTTTACCGTGATCTACGTGCGCAATAATTGCAATGTTTCTCAGATTCATGAGCGATTTATTTTTCGCTGCAAAAGTAGGCTCTTTTCTCCCCGTAGACTAACTTATTAGTAAGCAGTTTTACTAATCTAAACCCCTTACTTATGAAACTTCACCCATTTTTGGGGCCACGCTTGTGGCGCCTAGTACTTTTTATAGCCTGTTTTTTGGCTATTAAAACTCAGTTAAACGCTATGAATCAGATGGTTAGCATTGATTCTGTTAGTAACTTTCCATTTTCTACAATCCGATTCCAGTGGGCCTTTGATTTCGATTCGATTGGAGGAGTTCACGATGAATTTCTCTTAGTTCGGGATACCGTAGGAGGTAATGATGGTATTTTTTCCAATCGTGGATTTCAAAATAGTGCTGGTTTTTATCATACCGCTGGAGCAAATGAACCGAGTTCAAAACTATTTCTAGGTCCATATGATACGCGCGGTATGGATTCTATAGCATTCGCCATGCACATAGCAGCTCATGGTACACTTGAATACTCTGATTTTGTTGGAATCTATATTTCTCTTAATGGGGGAAAGGATTATTATCCTCAACTTAAACTTCGGGGCTCCAAGAGCGGTACCAATATGAAAGGATGGATGCATGGCGAAGGCATCCATTATCTCAAAGATTTTAGATGGGCAACTCGGAGCTCAAGTATATATGGTCATGTAGATCCATCGTCCAAAGATACTGTGCAAGGTATAAGCGCTATATCCATATTGGATATTCCAGAAACATCGCAGTTGATGATTAAAATTGAGCTAAAATCGTCCACAAAGGTTGGAGAAGCGTATAGCATTGATAACCTCTCTATTTCCTCTCAAATGTATAGTCCACAAGGATTTAGGATAAATCAGGATACATCTTATGAAATATGTACCCCAGGAACCTATATCTGTTCCGATACTATCAAAGGTCTTTTTATAAATGCAGGAGAAGATACCGTCATTTTAGACGGAAATCCTTGGTTAGAAGAAACCATTCAAATAGCATCGGGAGTGCTTATGGGTGATATTCAATCAAATATTGCAGCAGGTACTATTCATGGGAATGAATTTGCTGGTATACAGAAGAAAATCATGACTCTAACGGATACTGGGTACCATTTCATAGGATTCCCCGGTTTCTTTTCTTCCATAGATACCTTAGAACATTGCTGGATTTATGATGCTGAAGTAGGATATTGGGATTCGCCGCAGCGTCATTATTCCAGGTTGGATTCGGCATATTCTTTGGGACGGGTAATCTATTTGGATGCTAATCAGGTTCCTATGAAGCTGATTGGCTCTCTTACCTCTGCTCGTAAAAGTATAACTTTATCATGGGCAGATACCTGTTTAGACGGTAATACGCCTTTTGGAGGTTGGAATTTAGTTTCGAATCCAACAGGAAGAAAGCTAAACTGGAATCAACTAGTAGAAGCACAGCTGATAGATTCCATGGATTATACCGTTTATACTTGGGAAAAAAACAAGTATGTTGGATTTAATCCGTTTTCAGGGAGTACAGGTGGAGATGCCTTTATTGAGCCATATGAGAGCTTTTGGATTCGTCTATCGAACGAAACTAAACCGCAGACCACCAAATCATTAAAATTGAGTCGAAGTTCAGGAGCATATAAAAATTGGAAGCCCATTATTTCTAAGGCTTCAGTACAAGCCGATACGGTTCATTTTGAGTGGATTACCTCTGGTGCGTATGGAGCGGCTTATACGGCATCCCTATATATAGACAGTGCATACAAGAACACTTTTATGCCGTGTTGCGATCAATTGTTTTTGGGCGGTTCATTGGTTCCGCAAATTTCTCTTATTAAGGGCAAAACGCCATTGTTGATATCTCATACTCCAAAGAGTGCTTATTACCCTATATATCTGGTAGGCGAGGGGATTTTGAAATCCTATGGTGCACCTGGTTGGTTTTTTTTAGCACCCAATATCTACCCAGGGGATCAACCGTTATGTGTTTCCGGAGAGGGTCCTCATAAGGTATATTGGCTTGGCGCAGATCATCCGGATATTTCAGATGGTCAAAATAACTTTAATGAGACGGAATTATTAAGAATTCCAGAGAGGAATCCTAAACAAGATACTGCAGCGTTTAATACTTATTTTGACTTATTGGGACGTCCGTCAATAGGAAAGCAATCCATAGAACTTCGTAAAGAAGGACGAAAATGGCGTAAAGTTATTAAGGTCAAGTAATGCGTTTTTACTATGTTGCACGCCTAATTTATATGGTTCATGTATAGCACCCCTTGGATGAGTGATATTGTTGTTGGAACCATGCGTTGGGGCGTATGGGATGCTAATTACAACACCTCAAATTATCAACGTATGATTGAAAAAAGCCTTGAATTGGGCTTCACTACTTTTGATCATGCTGATATCTACGGAGACTATACCACAGAATCTGGGTTTGGTGAGGTTTTAAAAATTCAGCCGAGTTTAAGAGAGCAATTAGAAATTGTAACTAAGTGCGGAATACTTCGCGTTTGTGATCAAAAGCCCAGTCACTATATAAAGTCTTACGATAGTTCAAAAGAACATATCCTAAGGAGTGCTGAGAACAGTTTAATGAATTTAAACACGGATTATATAGATGTACTACTTATACATCGTCCAGATTTTTTGATGAATCCAGATGAAGTAGGTGAGGCTTTTGAATTGCTCTACAGAAGCGGTAAAGTACGCAGTTTTGGTGTGAGTAATTTCACATCAAGTCAGATAGAGCTATTGAGCAGTGCTGTTCCAATAGGCGTACATCAATTAGAAATATCTGTAAATGCGCTAAAAGCCTTCTCAGACGGGACCTTGGATCAGTGCATTAAGGAAGGTATTGTTCCAATGGCTTGGTCTCCACTTGGGGGTGGGGATTTTACCCTATCATTAAATAAAGAACTTACAAAGTGGTCAGAAATTTTTTCGACTACTCCACAGGTCATTGCTTTAGCTTGGCTCATGCAACACCCTGCGGGTATATTACCTATCATTGGAACAACAAAAGAAAAGAATTTAGTAAAAGCCAAGGATGCGCTTCGCATACAATTGGATAGACAACAGTGGTATAGTATTTACCAAGCTTCCACTGGTTCAAGAATACCCTAATTATGTACGTACAAGAAAATTTAGCACTGAGCGCAGCGAATTATGAGAATTATGTTGGCCTAAAATTTCAGCTTTACAACAGTCTTTTTCTAACGCTGCCCCTGGATGGGATTAGAAATACGGGAATGTTCATTCCTATTTTAAATGAATATTGTCTTAATAGATTAGCTGAAGGTCATAGTCCTAAGAATATCATTGAACAATTCTTTGATGAATTTAAGGAAGGCGAAAGTGAAGAAGAGCGAAATGACTTTTTATTCAAGGTGCTCCAATATGTTGAGCGACAGGTTGTTTTGGTTGATGCTCTAGAGGACGCAGCCTATAGTGCTCTCAACAATCTCAGCGGTAGGGGTTCATTGAGCGAGTTGATGATGCGTACTGAGCGTACGGGAAACCTTGATGAACTAAAGAATCGTTTACAAGAGTTTTCTATTCGTCCAGTGTTGACTGCACACCCGACTCAATTTTATCCGGGGCGTGTTCTTGCCATTATAACTGATTTGACAGAGGCGATTAAAGAAAATAATCTCACTTCGATTCGGATGTATCTCAAGCAACTTGGTAAAACACCATTTTTCCAAAAGAAGAAACCTTCACCCTATGATGAGGCCATTAACTTAATATGGTATCTACAAAATGTATTTTATAAGAGTGCGGGAGATATTACTGCTGAAATGCGAAGAAGTCTTCCTGATTGGGATGGTACGTTAAATCTAATAAATCTTGGGTTTTGGCCAGGCGGTGATCGAGATGGTAACCCCTACGTAAGTGTTGAAATCACGAAAAATGTTGCTGATCGTTTGCGAGGAGTTCTTCTTCAGTGCTACTACCAGGATCTAAGAAGCTTAAAGCGTAGAATTTCATTTGAGGGAGTATATGAGGACTTAATAGCTATTGAAAAAAATATATTGCGGTGCATTCGTCATCAGGAGGAATGGGGCTTTATTTCATTTCGTGAAGCCCTGAGAGGGGTTAGAAAAGATTTAATTGAAAAGCATGACGGAATTTTTGTGGAATTAGTTGAAGAACTCCTTGATAGAGTCGCACTTTTTGGTTCCCACTTTGCTAGTATTGATGTTCGACAAGATAGTCGCGAAATCAAACGGGCTTTTGATGCATTGATACAACAAATGGGGCTAAAGGAGCCAACTACTCCCGATGAATTATTCAATACAGATGCCCATTGGGACGGTGCTCTTACTGGTGATGACCGAGTAGACGATACACTTCAAAGTTTTAAAACCATAAGATCAATTCAAGCGTCTAACGGTCCAAAGGGCGCTCATCGATACATCATTTCAAATTGTAGAGGTGCTATGGATGTGGCAAGAGTGTTCGCAATAGCTCGTTGGACTGCGTTTGGCAATGAAAAAGTCAGCGTTGACGTTATACCTTTATTTGAAACTATTGACGACCTCGTGGGAGCTGGAGCATCTATGAATACCTTGTATTCTGACAGCAATTATCGTGCGCATCTTCTTCAACGTGGGAATAAACAAACTATCATGCTCGGGTTTTCTGACGGTACAAAAGATGGAGGATACATGTCTGCCAACTGGAATATTTATAGGGCCAAAGAAAATTTGACACGAATCTCAAAGCAGAATGATATAGATGTATTATTCTTTGACGGTCGCGGTGGACCTCCTGCACGAGGCGGAGGAAATACACATAACTTCTATGCTTCTTTAGGAAAGAATATTGCGTCATCAGAGATTCAATTGACCGTTCAAGGTCAAACCATATCAAGTAATTTTGGGACACCTGAAAGTGCACAATTCAACATGGAACAACTCATTACTGCAGGATTGGAGAATCTACTTTTAGAAGATGACGGGAAGGTGTTGCAACCAAATGAGCGCAAGCTTTTAGAACAATTGAGTGAAATTAGTTTAAAGTGCTACGTGGAATTAAAAGAGAATCCATTATTCACAGAATTTCTAGAAGAAATGAGTCCGCTCAAGTACTACGGGATGGCTAATATTGGTTCTCGCCCATCAAAGCGTGGGAAAACAAAGAAGCTAGAATTGGATGATTTAAGGGCAATACCTTTTGTTGGCGCATGGTCACAATTAAAAATGAATATTCCTGGATTTTATGGGTTGGGCAGAGCATTAGAACAAATTACTTCAGAGGGTAAACTTCACGAATTGCAATCGTTGTATAAGAAGTCGAAATTTTTTAGAACGCTCATAGAAAACTCCATGCAGAGCATGTGTAAGACCTTCTTTCCTCTAACCTCCTATATGGCGGTTGACCCGAAATTTGGTTCTTTTTGGTCATCTATGAATGAAGAATTTGAACGCACGCAAGAGTGGGTACTGAAAATCAGTGGTCAGCCAGAATTATTGAGTAATAATCCTGGTATTAAAGCGTCAATAGCCCTGCGTGAAAATATTGTCCTTTCTTTACTTGTGATCCAGCAATATGCGCTAATCTCTTTACGTGAAGAAGACCTAAGTGAAAAGCAGAAAACAATTCTTGAAAAGCTCGTGATTAGATCATTATATGGAAATATAAATGCTTCTAGAAATAGTGCTTAATTGAAGAATTCGATTCATTAAAATTAAGAGGCCCCATTCGGGGCCTCTTTCAGTTAATTTTCTGTTCTTTTTCTAATATCATAACGCCATCCGGCGTAAAGCTGTCTTCCCATAATTGGGCCCCAAACTATTGATGCGTCAAAAACGCCGTCAAAAGGCAAATCGCCTCCAACAATTGGATTTAATTGCCTCACATTTAATAGGTTTTGAATGCCTATATAAAACTGACCATTTTTCCTACTTTCTTTACTAATCTGAAGGTTCAGCATAGTGAAAGCTTGACTACGCTTTTCATAGCCAATGGAAGGTAACCTTTGCGAACTATTATACGTCCCATTTAATTCAAATCCCAAGCCTTTGCGGCTTGAGTAGCTTGTTCCTAAATAGATGAGGTGTGGTACAAATAGAATGGCTTCCTCCAGCCTAGGGCTATAATCATTTATGGTTGACACATCAACCTGCTGCACATTTTGGTAGCGGTAGGCGATTTTAAATATCGTTCTATGGATTAATTCATACTGACCACCAAGNTGCATACTNGTNGANTCAGGGAATAGCNCCNTTNGCATANCCATAATAGTANGTGGCCAAATCCGTNTGTTCGTCAAAATCAAAGACTACTTTATTCAAAAATTGAGTTTGATAAGCATCAAAATACAATTGAAGTTCTTTGTAAAACACATCTTTAGTAAACACTACGCTTTGTCCAATTGTAATGGCATCTTCAATGGGTAATGGAATTCGATTTTGAGTTGAACCAATAAAATTAAAGTCCCGATTATTGGCCATGTAGCCCATATACTCTGCCCCNANGGTGGCAACGCGGTANGAGTAGCTNAATTGTGANCTAAATGACCATGGNCCNNTAGCGTATTTGATGTGTACTCTTGGAACTGGATAAAATCNNTTTTNCCCGCTNTCAAAATCTTGGAGNNAATCTATNCGNTGACCAAAAATNGCNCTTAGNCCNTGACCATCAGGAGAAGAAACAAAACTGTATTCGGCGTAAGCACCGGTAGTAAGTATGTTGTAATCACCATCTAATCCCCAAATATTTTGGCTAAGATTGCGCCAATTCGCATCTATTCCGGCTTTAAGTGTGTGCCTAGTATCATAGATATTGTCTTGAACAATTAGATTNCCATACACATTTTGCTCTTGGGCGTTAAATATCCTATTGCCAAAATAACTATCTAAAGTTTGATAATTGGCTGATAATTGGGTTCCAATACTTCTATTAATGCCCTTATCTAAAAAGTAACCTCGTTTGGCCCACAATTCATATCTATCGGTTGCAAGTTCATGCGTCCAGATTGGAACCAAAGTTTCATACCCATATAAACTGCTCCCGCCAATATTACGAATCCAACTTGCCTTGACCCCATATTGAGCTTCACTCTTTTTTCCAATTTGTTTCCAGGCGTTTTGAATAAAGAAGTGTTTGGATAGGGGAGCATCTAAGTATCCGTCTTCATTTCCGTCCCAGCGGAATAATTGCTGACGCCCGTGCACCATTAAATTAGACGACCACGTTTGGCCTTGGTGCCACGTATGAACGGCATTTTGCTCAAATCTTCCCGGTCCAGCAAATAAATTGAAGTGAGATTTATTTTCGGTGAAACTCGGACGTAATTGATAATTAATCTGGCCGCTCATGGCTCCTGCGCCGTTGACTACACTCCCCGGCCCTTTGGACAGTTGGATGCTTTGTATCCAAGCGCCTGGAATCAAGGATAACCCTAAAACGCTGGATAACCCTCCCATAGTTCTAAGGTTGCCCCTAGTGTACAAGGCATATGGTCCCTCTAACCCTAGAAGTTTAATTTGTCTTGTCCCTGTTACGGCATCAGTAAATGATGCAGAAATAGAAGCATTGGTTTCAAAACTTTCACTAAGATCGCAGCAAGCCGCTTTTCTAAGTTCAACTTCGGAAATCAGCTGTTTGTCCAGTATAGATTTTTTGGAAAGACTTATCCCTGGATCTGTCTTAACATCAACTTCATTTAACGTTTCAAAAAGCTGAATATTTGTGGTGTCGGACTGACCATGTAAGGCTTGAGTAAACAAACCAAAAACGATTATTACCTTTAAGTAAGATTTCATCCTACTGGTCACCTGTCTGGGTGCAGAGCGCGTCACCAAGTCCATGATTTGCTCGTTGTTCAGGATCCCGATATTTGCAGCATCCATGAACTTTTGCGTATTGCTCTTCTGAAGCTAGAGAGCCTTCAACATCATGGCCAATTGAATTAATTGAGGCTATGATTTCTTCTTGACTCACTTTTTTGTTCAAGAAAACCAATTCTAATTGATGCGATTCTTTATTCCAATTCACTTTTTTTACGCCTGGGAGGTAAGCTGCATTTTCGATACGTTTCTTGCACATCCCGCAGAGACCGTCAACCTCAATGGAGGTTGAAGTTAATTTGGATTGTCCATGACTGCTAAAAGTGAAAGCTAAAAATAGGAGTAGAGCAGATATATTTTTATTCATTGTATTAATTTTTTAGTTAGAACTTAAACGCTGAGCCAATTCAGGCTTTAACTATACACAATGATTTTATGGAATTGAAGAAAAAGCGGTGGTCCATTATTAAAAACAAGACCATTGGTTAAAATAGATTCGTTTTTTTTTGACGAAACAAATGTCTTCTTAGTCTTTAGCAAATAGCTAGAACCAAGCAAATGGTATTTAGCTTGATTAAAAAAACATCTATCTAAGTCTGCTTCTGAATGTACACAACAATCTTCACTGTTTAGTTCAGCAGCAGTGTCATAAGACTTTACTTCACAATTCAATAAATGGGAATGGCAACAGTCCGCTTTATTCTGAGCCTGCTGATGCGAAAAACTTAGATGTATATTTTTTTCATGCCCGCAATAATGCAACAGAGCGGGTGCTCCGGAACTAATAAAAGAGTAAAAAAGAGCATATATGAATACAATAGCACGACGCATGAGACAAATTTAACTAATACCTTTGAAAACAATATTCTTCTTATGAGAAAAGTAATGATGTTGGGTTCTGGTGAACTCGGAAAGGAAGTAGTAATTGCTTTAAAACGCTTGGGCTGCACTGTAATAGCGTGCGATTCTTACAACGGTGCTCCTGCTATGCAGGTAGCGGATTATTATGAGGTTTTTTCGATGCTTGATGCTGATGCACTTCAAATTGCGGTTGAAAAGCACACACCAGACATCATTGTCCCTGAGGTAGAGAGTATTCGAACAGATAAACTCTATGAATTCGAGAGTCAAGGCATTCAGGTGACTCCTTCTGCCAAAGCTGCAAATTATACAATGAATCGGAAACTCATCCGTGATCTAGCAGCTCAAGATTTAGGCCTTCGAACGGCACCATATGCCTACGCTACCAATTTGAAGGAATTTAAGAATGCGGTGGAAACCATAGGCCTTCCATGTGTCATTAAGCCATTAATGTCTAGTTCAGGAAAAGGTCAAAGTGTAGTAAAAGAGGTTTCCGAATTAACTGCCGCTTTTTCCTATGCCATGGAGGGTAGTCGAGGTGATTTAAAAGAAATAATCATTGAAGGATTTATAGATTTTCATACTGAAATAACCTTGTTAACCGTCACCCAGGATACGGGTGAAACTCTTTTTTGTGCTCCAATAGGACACCGTCAAGAACGCGGTGATTATCAAGAGAGTTGGCAGCCATGTCCAATGAAACCAGGTCAACTAAAAGAAGCAGAAGAAATGTCGCGAAAAGTTACATCTGCCCTAGGTGGTTCAGGAATTTGGGGAATTGAGTTTTTCTTGACCTCTGACGGCGTATATTTTTCTGAACTTAGTCCCCGTCCACATGATACTGGTATGGTTACTTTGGCGGGAACTCAAAATTTTAACGAGTTTGAATTACATGCTCGTGCTTTGTTAGGGTTAGAGATTCCGGAAATTGAATTTCGCTATCCAGCGGTTAGCGCCGTGGTTTTAGCAGAAAAAGACGGTATACCTGAATATCATGGCTTGAAAGAGGCTGCCACTTATTCTCAGTCTGATTTTAAGATTTTTGGAAAGCCCACCACAAGACCTTATCGTAGGATGGCCATTGCGTTAGCATACGATAAAACCAACACAGAGCGTATGGATGAATTACGAGCTAGAGCAGCAAAAATTGCTAGTGAAATTAAAGTACATTGACTTTCTCTCGGATAGAATNTATAAATACTTGAGCAGAGCCTTTTTCCAGCGCACCTAACGTATGACCTTCTAATTTATGGTAGCGCAGACCTCTTCTAAAAGCATCAACAATGGAAGGGTTAGAACTTTTCATGTAGTTTATTGATCCATAAGAAAACATCACCTCACTATGGTTTGGCCCAATTTCTAAAAGGGCACCGTCGCTTAAAGTAAGGTAATTGCACAATACCATTTGATACGACTTACCTTCCCTTGTCTGTTCAGTAATGATGTTTTGAAATAACTTATCTAAAACGGCATGTAATTCCTCCTTTAGCTGCTCTTTCACCCTAGTTGACATACGTGAAGCTTCGCTAATGAATTTGATCTGTCCAATTAGATTATCAAAAGCACCGGACACCCAAAATTCCGTGCATTTTATGCCTTCACTCATGTGAGTGAGTTTTTGTCCTTTATCAATGAGGGTTTGTGGAATTGCAGAGGGATCAAAACGTTCGTGCCTTCGCATATTTTCCATAATCCATAAATAATAACGGAAGGCACTTAATCCGGGTTGATCCATGTATCTGTAAAGGGGAACTTCCTTAGCCGTGAAATATAATTGTGCTCCAGTTTGTTGGAGGGCTAGCTCCAAATTATTGCTGGTATTGTCTAAGTAATAGTCAATGTCACCGTAGTCCTTAATGGGTGGAAGTGTGGTACAAACTACGACTTGACTATTTTCTTCAGGCTGTGATCTTAATGCATCTATACTTATTGAAAAGTGATTCGCTAATTTTATCATTTCATCAGCGGTCAAAGGTGTATTACCGGTTCTTTTTCTATACAAAGAAGCTCTAGAGCATCCTAGAACTGCCATCAGGTCAGAGGTAATTTTTGATTTTCCTTTAGTCGAGCCAAAGATTTGCTCAAACAATTGTTTTTGAAATGCGTTGGGTTGAAACATTAAAATTCAGCTTGGAGTCCTAAAAGTATTTAAATTTGTTTTTAATGAAAGCATCCCACCTAGAAAGTTCGTCAAAATCATTAAAATTTGGTGAGTTTTTAACTCATCCGGATACGAAAGAGCTCCTTCTTTTGACATCACCCACGATTCGAAAGGCAAATGCGAGCCTTCTAAAACGGAGAGGTCTAGGTTTTATAAATGCAATGGTCAAAATGAAAGTGCAAGTGCTTGGAAGTTTTTGGTTGCCTGGTCTGCATATATATTCTGCTTCATCATTAAAGTCCATGTCTTCATTTACGGGTTTAAGCCAAAAGAAAATGTTAGTAGCCACTACTCATGAGAATATAGAATTGGACAACTGGTACAGTTTAAAAGGAGATCCATTTATGATTGTTGAAAATAAATGGGAAACCTTGGAGGAGTACGCAGCATCTATGAAGAAGAAATATAGGGCGCGTTTTAAAAAAGCCAGATTGCTCAAGAAAGAGTTAGAATTTAAGGGAATCACAAGTCACGCAGATTTACAGAAGTGCTGTGAATTACTCGCGGATACGCTTGAGTCAAAGGTAGTTGCGCTACCTGCGGATTTATCTGCTTTACTTACGGGGTTTAAAGAGTGGTTTGGAGATGACTATCAGGTTATTGGTGCTTTATCAAAGGGAGAAATCATAGGCTTCATAGCATTTATAAAGACTNATAACGCACTAAGGGCAATGCATTACGGTGCAATTGAAGATGCACCAGATGGATTATACAGTGCGTTGATGTATGAGGTTATTCACAATGGAATACTATTGGGGGTTAAAGAAATTAACTTAGGAAGAACGGCTACGGAAATTAAAAGTACTTATGGAGCAGTCCCACGGGATAACTATTTTTCTTTCCATACCAAGAACCCTCTTATGAAGTTGGCTTTAAGTATTGCAAAAAAGCGTTACAAGCCAAAGGAATATATTCTTAGGTCTCCTTTCCAGCTAGATTAAATTTAATTGTTTATCTCATTTATCATGGTGAATTGGCTTAAAAATCGGTAAATTACAGATGCCGATTTACCTAATATTCTTCAAATGAGTTTTGGTTTTATGTTCATCATTGTTCCAATCGGATTGGGACTGTTTGCATTAGAATTTTACTTCCTTTTTAAGCGTGGTCATAAGATTACCTTAGATCAAACTGCATTGAATATTTCTTTAGGTTTTTTTGACCGATTTATAGGTCTGTATCTTACTGAACGTTCATTGGTCTTAGTTCACGAAGCCTTAAATTACGCTGTCATTCCAGAGATGCCACTTCATGCATTGACCTTTATAATTAGCTTTTTAGCAGTAGATTTAATTTGGTATTTATTTCATGTTTTAGGCCATAGGGTTAGCCTTATGTGGGGTATTCATTTAGTTCATCATCAAAGTGACGAATATAATTTGAGCGTGAATTTTGCGCTGAGTCCATTGGGTTTTATGATTCGTAGTTTCATGTATTCATTCTTAGTAGTCATTGGATTTCCACTTGAATACGTAGTAATGAGTAGTTACCTCAATGCCTTTTATCAGTATTATCTTCACACAGAGTTTATTCATGCCATTCCTTTTCTTGATAGGTTTTTGGTAATGCCTGCTCACCACAAAGTGCATCATGCTTCGAACAAAGAATACTTAGATAAAAACTACGGTGGTGTATTCATCATATGGGATAAACTCTTTGGAACCTTTGCGCCCCTTGTTGCAAATCCAAAATATGGCTTAACTACTCCAATACCACACAAAGACTTCATCAATCTTCAGCTATTCTTTTTCAAGAAACTTTTGAAGAACTTTAAAGAGTTCGGATGGCAGAGAGGTCTTTTGCTTTTATTCAAGGGACCTGAATATCAGACTTCAGAGGTTACCAAGGTTTTTAACCTTACAACCAAAGTTCGAATTTGGAAGTTAGGGATAGGCGTATTGATTTATGTTATTTGTTATCGAATTATGGTTGAAGCGGATAGCTTGCCCGTACTTATTTCCGTTTGTATGATGAATTTGGCAGCAATCATGATTATCAACGGTATTAAAACCCCGAAAACCGAGGTGAGATGGAGGTTTATCCGCAGAAGAGTACATAGCCTCTATCAATCTGCCCGTATTCCCTAGTGAGTTTGCTTCTTTACTTATTTTTGATTATTCAAGTTTGATGTAAATGACGTTTGAAAATGAATACGGTGCTTTTACAATTGCTGAAAAGGGTGCTTCATTGTTGATGTTGCGCATAGGTGAGCGGGATCTAATACATGATTTTGGTATTGATAAATACAATTGGGCCTCTGGAGCTTTGATGTTTCCTTTTCCTGTGCGTATGTCAACAGGATCAATCATGCAGTTTGGCAATACTGACTATAAATGGCCCATCAATGATTTGGATCATAATGCTGCATTGCACGGGTTTACTCCTTGGGTTGATTTTGAACTTTCTCAACATGATCAAGGTATATCTTGCACGTATGAATATGACGGTTCTTTTGATTATTACCCATTCCCTTGCCGCCTTATAATTTCATACACTCTTCAGGCTAAGGGGTTNTTGCTCAGTGCAAGAATTAAAAATAGGGGTTCTCAAAGTATGCCATATCATTTGGGATGGCACCCATATTTTAAAGTGGATTCTGGTTGTGTAATAACACCATCTCCAAAATTCAGGCTTGCTAAGGATGAGGATTCTTTACCAGGGAAAAAAGTTTCATTCATTGAATTTGATTGGAATGATGAGATTGATGGAGCTTTTTTTGCACAAGACATCTGCATGGAAAATCAAAATTACCAGATACATGTTTCTTCCTGCTCGGAAATTACTCAGATTTTTAGACCTAAAAATGCTCCTTTTATAGCAATAGAGCCTATAACCGGGTTGGGTCATAAAGACTTCCCGTGGCGCGTAGTAGCTCCAAATGAGTATGATGAGGTAAGTTGCTCAATTAGATTGTAATTCGTCTTGTAATTCTTCCAAGCTAATGCCTTTGGTTTCTGGCATCATGAAATGCGTAAAGAGTAACTGCAGCATCATGAAGGCGGCAAAAACAGTGAATATCATCCAGCTCGGGAATTCTTCAATTACTACTTCCCCTAACATGGTAATTAGAGCAGCAAACACCCAATGCGTTCCTGTGCCCCAAGCTTGACCCGCCGCACGTACTGTATTGGGAAAAATCTCTGATATGAATACCCATATTACAGCTCCCTGACCAACTGCATGGGATGCTATAAATGTGAGTATAAAAAATAAATTGAATGAGGCGCTAGCCCCTGTTTTAAATCCATAGGCAACCATAGCTAAGGAAACTATATAACCTATTGATCCAATGTACATCAATGACTTGCGCCCCATTTTATCAATAAGATAAAGACCAACAAAGGTGAAAAGTAGATTGGTACCACCAATTGAAATGGACGACAGTAAGGAGTCTGAAGATGCAAATCCTGCATTTTCAAGGATGACAGGAGCGTAATAAAGAATGAAATTGATTCCGCTCAGTTGATTGAAAAATGCCAAGAGAAAAGCCAATAATAAACTTTTATTATATTTTCCGCTAAACACATTACTACCTTTTGAAGTATCTTCTCTATGTGCTTTAATCATTTCCAATTCAGTTATTGCTGAACTTTCGTTCTCATGCAAGAGGTTCAAAGTTTTTAATGCATTTAGTTCGTCCCTTTTCTGCACTAATAGCCAACGAGGAGATTTAGGTACTCCAAGAATAAGAAGGCAATAGAGTGCAGCTGGTAACGCCTCTACACCAAGCATCCACCGCCAATCATTAGCACCACCCACGCCGCTTAGCAAGTAATTAGATATGAAGGCCACTAATATCCCAAAGACAATATTGAATTGATATAATGCAACCAATTGTCCTCGCGATTTTGCCGTGCTGATTTCACTAATATAGGTTGGAGCAGCAACGGTGGAAGCACCAACACCCACTCCACCAAGAAAGCGAAAAAATGAGAACATATATGGGTCCGAAGCCAATCCTGAACCAAGAGCACTTACTAGGTAAAGTANACCAACCCAAATGAGTGTGTTTTTTCGACCAATTCGCTTTGTGGGAATTCCACCTGCTAGCGAACCCAAGACCGTACCCCATAGTGCCATGGACATAATGAATACTCCATGAAACCACGCTGAGGTATGCCAAAGTTCCTTGATTGGTGCATTTGCACCAGAGATTACAACTGTGTCAAAGCCAAATAGAAATCCAGCCAAAGCCACGGTTAATGACCAATTCCAAAGTTTTTTCATGAGTAATGGCGATTTTGNTTTTCAAGATAATCAAACAACCTTCAAGTATACTAAATGATCAACTATGGATTTCTTTTATAGAGGCCGTGAGCTATCAGCATTGAGCGATTAAAATAAATGTCCTTGGTAACCAAATACCAAGGACATCATAGGCGCCATACCAAGTGGAGTCGGCGGGAATCGAACCCGCGTCCAAACAAGGAAGCCTGAGGCTTTCTACATGTTTAGCTTGTGATTAAATTTTTGACCAATCTCTGAGCACAAGCACCCTAATCATGGCTTAGCCTCTAAACTTGAACTAGTCCGCAAGGCGAAGACTAATTGCATTCCTGAATTTTCCACACCTCGTGATCAAGCGCCTCAGGACAGGGGCTCTTGCGAGATGTTCAGCTCCTACACCTAGTGTAGGATTAGCATAATCGACATCCTGTCAGATTAAGCGGCTAAAGCGTAAGAATCTTCGCCAGTTATAAAAAATGAAGCGGTGTATTAACGAGCTGCCCCTTCAGCGCTCGACATGCTTACATCAACCTTCGGCCTGCTGTCAAAACCAGTCGACCCCAATGTAGAGGCCAAAGATACGCGAATTCTCTGCGATTTTATAGCATACTTAAGTAACTTGGGGGTATGAAAATCGGCCTATTAAGAGAAGGGAAAATCCCCATAGACAGAAGAGTTCCACTAACTCCAAAGCAATCTAGTCAGTTATCTAATTTATACAACGTAGAGGTTGTGGTTCAACCGAGTGATATTCGGGCGTATTCCAACCAAGAATATGAAGAGAACAATATAAAGCTGCAAGAGAATGTAGAAGATTGCGATGTTCTGCTTGGTGTGAAAGAGGTGCCAATACATGAGCTCATTCCTAATAAGACCTATTTCTTTTTTTCTCATACGTTCAAAAAACAGCCTTATAACGCCCAACTTTTAAAGGCTTGCGTTCATAAGGGGATTCGATTGATTGATTATGAATTACTAAAGAGAAATGGAAATCGAGTTGTTGCTTTTGGTCGTTTTGCAGGATTGGTAGGTGCATACAATGCGCTTAGAGGTTGGGGAGAGAAGACCGGTGATTTTTCATTAAAGCCAGCGTATGATTGTTTTGATCTAGCTGAAATGTTCTCACAATTAAATAATAAAGGTTGGTCAAAACAGCTGCGAATTATTTTAACAGGATCTGGTCGCGTAGCTCAAGGTGCGGTTGAAACCCTTGTAGCATCCGGTATACCTAAAGTTACTGCAGATCAAGTGGCAACTACGGTTGGCCCATTTTGGGCCCAGCTGGACGTAGAAGAATATTATAGGCCTATTGGCGGTGGATCGGTGAATCGTTCTGAATTGTTTCAAGACCCAACCAATTTTGAATCTAATTTCATGGCTTATGCAAAACATGCACATCTATACATAGCAGGACATTATTATGATAGTAGAGCACCTTTCATATTTACTAGAGAGGATGCCAAGCAGAAGGAATTTGCAATAAGATATGTAGCAGATATAAGTTGTGATATTGATGGTCCAGTGGCTTCAACTTTGAGGCCTTCAACTATTGAACATCCATTTTATGGTTATATGGCGGCTGAAGAAAAAGAAGTAACGCATGACCAAGAGTCGTCCATAGGAGTTATGGCCGTTGATAATCTGCCTTGCGAATTACCTAGAGATGCCTCTGAAAGTTTCGGGAAGGATATGCTCAAGCATGTCATTCCCGCGCTCTTCAATGGAGATGAAGATGGGGTACTAAAAGGGGCAACGGAGTGCTCCGGTGGTTCATTGACTGCGGACTTTTCCTATCTTCAAGACTATATTGATCAGGCATAAATGTCAAAAAAGAGCGCTTTACATATTAACAAGGGTACTTCTGACGCACCCTACATCAATCCAAAATGGAAAGGCGGTTCGCGTCCTGAGCTAGATATTGAATCTCTCTGTAGTTTGTTATTGAAGGGCGATTCCACAGGACTTTCCAAGGCCATTACATTAATAGAAAGTTTGGCACCAAAAGACAAAGTTCATGCAAGGAAATTGATGTCCATGATTCTGCCTAAGTCTGGTGGCGCTCATAGAGTTGGTATAAGCGGAGTTCCAGGGGTAGGTAAAAGCACTTTTTTAGAGTCTTACTGCGCATATTTGTTGGCAAAAGATGCTAATGTGAAAATTGCAATTTTAGCAGTTGATCCTTCGAGTGAATTGACCAAAGGCAGCATTCTTGGAGATAAAACGCGGATGGAGTCTATAGGAAAAGACACTCGTGTTTTTATACGTCCAACAGCGTCAAACGGTCATTTAGGCGGTGTGGCTAAAAGTACGTATGAGGCTGTAGCATTGTGTGAGGCTGCAGGATATCACTATGTCTTTATTGAAACTGTTGGCGTAGGCCAGAGTGAAACGGTCGTAAGTAAGCTTGTGGATACGTTCTTGCTTCTAGCTATGCCCGGTACTGGGGATGAACTTCAAGGAATTAAAAAAGGAATCATGGAAATGGCAGATATTATTGCCTTAAATAAATGTGATTCAGGTAGGGAAGCTGCTGCCCGTCAAAACGCAATGGAATTGCAAAGTGCGCTTCAACTGGTTACTCGAATAAAGGACGATTGGCAAACTCCCGTGATTCAGATAAGTTCAATAGAAAGAACGGGTATGGAGCTGATTAAGGAAGAACTGGACAAATACTACCGACATTCAAATCTGAAAGGTCGATTTAAATTGAACCGTATAAAGCAAAGTGAATACTGGTTTGAGCAATCTTTGGGTGAATTGCTGTTTGAGAAATTAGGAGAGAAAAAAGATTGGAATCAAAAGAAAGCCGATTTTCTTGAAAAAGTGCGAAACAATGCGCTCACCCCATTCGAGGCTAGCGATCAATTTATAGAAGAGATTCTAGATTAAAACGAACGTGCTGCTTCGTGTTTAATAAGTAATATTGCCGCTTTTGTGGGAAATATATCCCCTGCAATTTCAGCATTAATTAACTCTTTGGCTAAGTCGGAAGCAGAAGCTTCGGAGCCGAGCGTACCGGCGATTTTATTTATTAAGCTAATAACTTGACTTTTAGCACTGACTGCATGATTCCATGCTTCGTCGCTTAGATAAACTTGTTGTGTGATGTTATAATCGAACTCTTGTCTAACTGCTTCTACGAGTGTTTTTCGGTATTGACCAATAGTTAATTTGCCAGGCATTACGCGAATGACAAGATGATTTGGCGTAATGCGTTCAAGAAGCATGATTACCCTTTCATACGCTTGCATACGCATGGGAAGCGATTTTTTCTGAAGATCTTTTCTCAAATAAAAGGCACGACGCTTCTCCTCGTTGTCTACAAAGTTTGATAATAATAAATAGGTGAGGAGCAACATTAATGCTGCTGGAAATGTGTATTTAAGTATTTCAATAAATGCTTCCATGAAAATATGTTAAGGCCTACAAATATCGTTATTTTTGCCTTCCTACAACAGCAAATTACCATGAAAGGACTTTCAACACGTGCTAAGGAAATGGGGCTTCCCATGACTATTGAAATGGCAAAAAAAGCAAGGGAACTGAGTGCTACAGGAAAACACGTGATAAGTTTATCCTTAGGAGAACCAGATTTTGATACGCCAGATTTTATCAAAGAGGCAGCAAATGATGCTATGGAACAAAACTATACGCACTATATGCCTATTCCGGGATTTGCAGATGTCCGGGCCTCTATTGCGGCAAAGTTCAAAAGAGATAATAATCTAGAATATTCGCCTGATCAAATAGTAGTTAGTACTGGGGCTAAGCAGAGTTTACTCAATATATTCTTGACCTTGGTTAATCCTGGAGAGGAAATCATTATACCAGCACCTTATTGGGTGAGTTACATGGATCAAGCCAAGTATTGTGAGGGTGTTGTGAAAACTCTTCCCACATCAATGGAGAGTGGCTTTAAGATTACGGCGTCACAATTAGAATCGGCCATTACGGATAAATCTAAAGTTTTGATTTTTTCATCTCCGAACAATCCATGTGGCGCTATTTACAGTAAATCAGAGCTTGCTGCAATTGCTGAAGTAGTTGCCAAGCATCCTCATTTGTACATAATTTCTGATGAAATTTATGAGCTATTGAATTATGGAGAGATTGAGCATGTGAGTATTGCGAGTTTCCCAGAGGTTTATAATCAAACAATAACAGTAAACGGATTGTCTAAAGGATTCGCAATGACAGGATGGCGAATAGGATATATTGGAGCGCCAGAATGGATAGCTAAAGCTTGTGCGAAATTTCAATCCAATTTTACTTCAGGAGCGAATTCGATTGCTCAACGGGCATGCAAGGCTGCTTTGGAGGCAAATCCATCATCAGTAAAATACATGGTGGATACTTTTGCTGAACGCAGAGAGAAAATGGTAAGCTGGATGAATGCAATACCGGGATTTGAATTAGAAAGTCCCCCAGGGGCATTTTATGTGTTCCCAAGAATTACAGGACTCTTAGGAAAAAAGTATAACGGTAAGCGTCTTGAAAACTCCATAGAACTGAGTCTTTTTCTATTAGAAGAAGCTTTGGTAAGCACCGTTCCGGGAGATGCTTTTGGTCTCGCAGGTTATATTCGCTTTTCTTATGCTGCTGCAGAAACTGATCTTGAAGAAGCTGTTCGAAGGGTGAGAGCTGCTGTTTCAAAACTGGAAGATTAAAGAGTTAGTCATGAAAATAGAAGTTTCTAACGGAGAAATTATTGANANGCATACTATCCTTATTATCAAGAGTGAGCGCATCACAGATCAGGCAAAGCTAGAAAATGTGCNGCTTGAGTTGGATGCGCTTTCCCAAGGAGTGAAGTACGTTTATAGTTGTGCGGAGAACCCGTCAATACTCCATGATTTGGTTGAAAAGCTGAAAAAAGTCAATGAGCAGCTTTGGGAAGTTGAGGATGAATTGAGAATCCTGGAGTCCAAGCAAGACTTTGGTAAAGACTTTATACGTAAAGCGAGAAGTGTATATTTTTTGAATGATTCGCGAGCTGAATTGAAAAAAAAGTTGAATAGCATGACGGGCAGTGTGATTGTGGAAGCTAAATCCTATGCAGATTACCCATCTAGTAAACTCGATTCCCAAGAATAGTGTAAATTCGATAATAGAAACGTCACAATTTGAGTTTTAAACAACGTTTTAATGCCTTCAGAGAACGGGTGAATATTCTCCTGTATGATAGTCGTGATTTAGTACTTGGTGCTTTATCAAGAATCTCAGTTCTCATCGCTCTTAGTACAATAATATCGCTCGTNATTTTTCACGGTTATGAGCTCACCGACGCACAAAANTATATCGTAGGTTTAATTGTAAGAGTTTCAATCGGCTATTACTTAATGAAGTTTCTTATTGAGGTTATTTATGATTTTCATCCTTGGGCTTTCGTAAAATCTAGAAAGTGGGAAGCTATTTTAATGGGGTTTCTTGTCTTGGATATACTAGTGATTAATATTCGAGGAATTGAGCTACTGAGCTTTCTTGGAGACGCAATAGGGGTTGGTAGTTTTCAAAGCGGTTTCGTGCTTTTGCTACAGTTTTATGTGATTGTCATAGTGTTTTTNGAGTTTGGTAAAGTTGGTGAACGACTTCCTGATTTCAATCTGAGTCCACCAGCACTTTTGTTAATCAGTTTTATTCTATTAATTGCTTTGGGTACCGGTTTGTTAATGCTTCCAGAGATGATGGCAGGAAGTGGGTCTTTAGATTTTATTTCTGCGTTATTTACAAGTATTAGCGCTAGCTGCGTAACGGGATTGAGTTTAATAGATATTTCTACTGTTCTGAGCTTTAAAGGTCAAATGATTGTAATGATTCTCATGCAGTTGGGTGGATTGAATATCATTTCATTTGCGGCTTTATTCGCCATACTTAGGGGTGGTTTTGGAATGCGTCAACAGAATTTCATGAGTGAAAATCTTGGCGAGAGCATGTTACAAAGTGGAAGGCTAGTGGGTTCAATATTCCGTCTAACATTTACNATAGAATTAATAGGTGCAATTTTATTAGGCATCATTTGGTTTCCTGAATTTGATTCTTTGGGAAACACCCTGTTTTACAGTGTATTCCATAGTATTAGTGCTTTTAATAATGCAGGATTCTCTTTATTTTCAAATTCACTGGCTACTGAGGGAAGTGCTTTTTTACCAGCGGTACATGGGGTGATTGCATTATTGATCATTTTAGGTGGTATTGGGTTTGGTACACTCTCAGATATCTTGTCACAACCATGGCGAAACCAGCCTTTAACAAGGAGTTGGAGAGGTTTGCGATTAGGAACTAAAGTTGGCTTGACCGTTGCTATCATTTTATTGATAAGTGGTGGGTTGGTTCTTTCGCTAACACTCGGATATAACGGCGATTTGGGATCCCATTTATTCGCAAGTTTATTCCAGAGCATCACTGCTCGGACAGCCGGTTTTAATACCATTGACTTTGGAACAATGGCTATGCCTGCATTACTTTTTATGATGTTCTTGATGTTTGTTGGCGGAGGATCAGGGTCTACGGCTGGAGGGATAAAGACGAGCACTTTCGCTTTAGTATTTTTAAGTGCTTACGCCACGATCAGGGGTAAAAAAGATATCAATATTTATAAAAACAAAATTCCTTGGGAGTTGATTAATAGAGCGTTTGCCGTATTCTTATTCGCTATNGTATTTATTTTCTTGGGAATATTCGTTTTGACCATATTAGAACCTGATATAGCGCTGCTAGATTTGGCCTTTGAGCAGGTTAGTGCTTTTTGCACAGTGGGTTTAAGCACAGGTATTACATCCGAACTGAGCTTAGGTAGTCAAACGGTGATCATGCTGAGCATGTTAATTGGGAGGGTAGGAACGCTGACCCTTGCATTCGCCTTAAGCGGCACTCGTCCGGAATCTAACTCTTTCTCTTATCCTAAAGGCTATTTGCACGTGGGATAACGAGGTATTGCTGGTGTCAATTTTTATCTTGAAAGTCTAGGTTTTTCAAACCAATAAACTTTAATAATTTTTTTCCATTAATCTTCAGAGATTCTTTGACGCTAGTTGCTAATTTTTTGGTGGTGGCATCATCTGGTCGTGAGACAAACTTTGAATCCCGGTAAGAAACGCCATCATCTGGTTTAGTATAGAAATATGTATAGAAACTCTTTCTGCTTTCGTCCTCGGGAATATTGATTTTTCTGTAGCCATGCGGACTGTTGTCGTCCGTATAAAATATCACAGCAGTATTGAAAGTAGGAGGTACTTTAACTATACATTCCGTCATCTCTTTGTTCCATAACTCTAAATCACCCCCGTATTCAGGTTTCCAATTTTTGTTGAGATAAACAAGTAAGTTGATACGGCGCCATAATCCCAATTTCGGGTTCATATTTACATCTATGTGAATGTCAACATAAGAACCGTTCTTTCCCTGGTGAACTCCCGATCCAAGGGCATCTGTAGTTGTATGTAGGCCTTCAATTCCAGTAATTCTAGATAACTGCTCGTACCATTGGCTTGAGCTTACTGCTTCACGTATTTTGGCAAAAGAAGTATGCCACCTCTCAAAATGATAATCTTCACTCTTCTCCTCGTTTAAACTCTTGCGCTTTACATTGAGGTCTTTTATAGACGGGAAATTTTCAAATAGGTCATTGGCAATTTCCTTGGTAAAGAAATTCTCCATCACCAAATATTTACACGGTTCAGCCTTTGAATACTGTTCGCTCAACTTATCTGAGTACTCCGTGTTTAGATATATGTCATTAATGATTCCGTTTGCCATGGTATTCTCAATCTGAATTCAAAGATAAGTTTACGCATTATTCTTGCGAGTGAAATTGGTCATTTTTACATAAACTAATGAAAATAAACGAGGTAAATATCTTTTGAAGGGAATAGAAAATCTTTCGTAACCTCCAATAACAATATGCTTTGGTAACCTACCTTTTGAGGTCTTCTGTAAAAACTTTTGAGCAAGTACCTCCGGTAGCATTCCTCTCTCTTGCGCACTACTATTTACGCCTACAGGTTCGCCATTGGGGCCTAAACTATTCAAACTCACTGCGGTGTTGATAAATCCAGGACTTAAGATACCTGCGTGAACTTGTGAATGTTGTAGTTCGTATTGAAGACTTTCAAAGTATCCAATGACTGCAAATTTGCTAGCGGCATATGCAGCTAGTTTCGGACTGCCAAAGAATCCTAAAATACTTGAAATAGTCCAAATTTGTCCAGAATCATTTGATAACATATGTGGTAAAACAGCTTTTGTTAGTGCCACTGCCGCCCAAAAATTCACGTCCATCACCTTGCGTTCTATCTCGAATTCCATTTCATCTACAGATCCAAGATGACCAATACCCCCGTTATTGACAAGAACGTCTATACGTCCTTTAAAATGAAGTGCTTGTTCCACCCATTGAGCGGCTTGTTCATGATGTTGTAAATCAAATGGAAGAACCAAACAATCTTTTGGCTCGGAAAGTTGACTTTGTAATTCTTCTAAAAGTTCTAAACGACGAGCAGAAACAATAAGGTAGGCACCTTTCTGTGAATAGGCCTTCGCAAGCGCAAGACCTATCCCGCTGCTTGCTCCAGTTATCCAGACTACTTTGCCGTTCATTTGATTCATTATTTGCGCCTTCTTGGTGCGCCCTTAAATTTAGAACTTCCTTTTGATTTTACATGTGATGATTTGCGTTTGCCCCGGTTGTCTTGATCTTCTCCGATTCTTTTTCTTCTAGGACGATCCCCCCTAGCTTCAAGTCGGTCTCCAAAATCACTGCCAAATCTGTTTGAATCCCCATTTTCTTTTCTACTGCGGGGTGTTTCTTCAGAATTGCGACGTCCTGTTGAACGCTTGTCAAAATCCCTGTTATTTCTGCTATCGAATCCTCTTCTATTGTCCCGGCCGCCTCGTCTATTCCGATCTTCACGGCGTCCACCTCCATAATTGCTTTGTGAGCTTCTAGGTGGTTTTGCGTTTTCACCTTCTTCAAAGTATGCGTTAATGGTATATGACCCAGTTTTAGCACCAGATAGACGACTAGCAATTTCAGCAGCAAACCGCTCCTCAACATCAATTCGAGAGAAAGTTTTGTCCATATCAATTTTACCGATACGTATTTTAGTTCCTTCCATCACGTCGTTGATAACGCCCATTAATCTTGATGGATTTACTTTCTGTCGATAACCTAGGTCAACCACAATAGTCTTAAAACCTGCTTCTGCTCCAGATTTTGAATCACGCTGACCGCGTTCTTTAACCTTTTTTGCTGATTCGTTGATGTTTCGTGCGCCTCTATACCGGCTCAATATGGCACTCACTTCATGGCCTAAGAATCTTTCTATTAGATCTGCCTTGCTTAAATGCGCTAATTTATCCATGGCTTCTTCTACAAGCGCAGGATCAAGTTCATAGGCATGATCTATTTGTTCTAATTCATTTATGGCTTGTCGCATTTTTATCTCGCAGATGTCTTCACCCGATGGAACAGTTTTGGTTTCAAATGTTTTCCCGATTAATCGTTCAAGACCTTTGACTTTACGCATGTTGCGACCATGCGTAATCACGATAGAAATTCCACTGGAACCAGCGCGACCCGTCCGGCCCGATCTGTGCACATAAACCTCTGGATCGTCAGGTATATTAACGTTGATAACATGGGTAAGGTCATTTACATCTATCCCTCTTGCAGCTACATCTGTAGCTACCATCACGTTAATCCCTCTATTTCTAAATCGCTTCATGACATCGTCCCTCTGCGCTTGGCTTAGATCTCCGTGTATAGCCTCAGCTCGATACCCGTCGTTTACTAATTGTTCGGCAATGCTCTGAGTCTCTCTTCTAGTTCTACAGAAAACTATGCCGTACATATCCGGATTGAAATCCAAAATACGTCGCATGGCTTCATATGTGTTTTTGGAACTAACAACATATAGTTCATGTTCTACATTTGAAGCACTGATATTACGCTTACCTGCTGATATTTCTTTAGGGTCGCTTAAGTACTTTTTAGTCAAATGTTTCATGCCCTCTGGCATAGTAGCTGAGAAACAAAGAGTCTGTTTGTGTTCAGGTGTGTTTGCTAGAATAGCATCCAATTCATCTTGGAACCCCATGCTTAACATCTCATCTGCTTCATCAAGAACCAAGAACTGCACGTCCTGTATACGAAGTTTTCGTCTTTCAATTAAATCAAGGGTTCTACCAGGAGTACCCACAACTACTTGTGGTTTGGCCTGAAGGGATTTGATTTGACTCGATATTGGTGAACCGCCATATACAGCGGTTACTCTAACATCCATGAATTTAGCATAAGACTCTATGTCTTTAGCAATTTGAAGACACAGTTCTCTTGTTGGTGCCAAAACAATGGCCTGAACATGTGGTACATCTTCTTCGAGTTGATGTAAGATTGGCAGGGAGAATGCTGCAGTTTTACCAGTACCCGTTTGAGCAAATGCAATTAAATCTGTTGATTCTTCGAGCAAATGTTCGATGCTCATTTTTTGAATTGGAGTCGGTTCAACGAATCCTAAGGCTTCTACACCACGAATGATATCCGGGTGCAGACCGCTGTCTTTATACGTTTCCATAAAGGGGTCAATGTGACCATTAAAATTGCCCAGTTCCGCTGGGTGCGCCTACTTGAGTGTCAGCGCTTCCTTACAATTTTTAGCCTACATGGAAGATGGACACCCTTAAATCGGGTGCAAACATACAAATAATAATGAGGGCAATTATTTTATTGCCCTTGCGCGGATGACATATGATTCTCCTGAGTGATAAAGGCCTTCTTGAAGTTTTACTTTTTCTTCCCATACCTCAGCATGTTTAAAACCATCCAAAAGAGACTTTACTTGGTTCACGGTGAAGCACATGCTTTCAGTNTGAGGACCCCCGCTTCCCATTCCTATGTTTTTTGTAGAAAACGCTTCAAAAATTAGATGTCCCCCCGGAGTCAAGAAGGTATTTAAGCGAGTATAAACCGATTCTGCCATAGGAGAAGGAAGGTGAAAATAAGAGTAGGCCACGACATCCACCAAGACGGGACATTGGAACAAATTTGCGTCGGCAATATTAAAATCGAGCGTTACTCCATTTTCTTCCGCCAAGGCTAAAGCTTTTTCGCGTCCTTTTTTACTCTGGTCAAATGCAATAACGTTCCAGCCCTTTTTCAGAGCGTATACAGCATTACGTCCCTCTCCTTCGCCGGGAAGAAGAATTCCAGCAGATTTGATTTTATCTAACTCTTTAGCAAAGAATGCATTGGGTTGTTTTCCGTATGCATATATCCTCTTACTAAATCTTGAATCCCACATTTCCTGTGAGTTTGAGTTCATTGAATCCATTGGTAGCCTTAGANTTGGTTGGTATACTTCGTAAGTATAATGAAGATAGAATTATTTATTATCCGGTTGAGATTAAACCGTTCAGTTTTTTTGATAGGTTTTCAACGATATTTTTTCTCTAGTAGTTGCAAAAAAGATTCATAGAGTTATATTTGCACCCCCGAATAAGAAGGAAAAGAACAAGAGTTATGAAACGTACATTTCAACCTAGTAATAGAAAGCGCAGAAACAAGCATGGTTTCCGCTTGAGAATGGAGAGCGCTGACGGCCGCAAGGTGCTGGCTTCTCGTCGTTCAAAGGGACGTAAGAGATTAACTGTAAGTGATAAAGGAAATTACAAGGGTTAAGATGTTAAAAACCTTTTAATAATATGTAAGGTGTTGCTAATCGCAACACCTTTTTTTTGGCCTTATGCCAACTAAATTTGTATAAATCTTAAGTTCATGCCGAAGAGTTCATCCATTAAGCACGTTTTAATTATCGGATCTGGACCAATTGTAATTGGCCAAGCATGCGAATTTGATTACTCAGGATCTCAAGCTTCACGATCTCTTCGAGAGGAAGGAATCATTGTTACTCTTATCAATTCAAATCCGGCAACCATAATGACAGATGAAGTGGTTGCAGATAATATTTATTTGAAGCCACTAACTTCTGAGAGCATAGAGGAAATTTTAAGTATACATCCTGATATTGATGCTGTCCTTCCAACCATGGGTGGACAGACTGCCTTGAATCTCTGTATAGATGCGGATAAACAAGGTATTTGGGAAGAATATGCTGTACAAATCATAGGTGTAGATATTGACGCGATTAATATCACTGAGGATAGAGATGAATTCCGCAAGTTGATGGAACAAATTGATATTCCAATGGCGCCTTCGCGAATCGCGAAGAGTTTTTTACGAGGTAAAGAAACCGCTCAAGAATTTGGCTTTCCGTTGTGTGTTCGTGCTTCCTTTACGCTCGGTGGAGCAGGGGCTACGTTTGTGCACACGGAAGAAGAATTTGATACTGCTTTGAGTAGAGGATTGGAAATCAGTCCAATTCACGAAGTAATGATTGATAAAGCCTTATTAGGTTGGAAGGAATATGAATTGGAAATACTTCGTGATGAGAATGATAATATCATCATCATTTGTTCTATTGAGAACATGGATCCAATGGGCATTCATACTGGTGACTCTATAACCGTAGCTCCTGCCATGACGCTGAGTGATACCACGTATCAGAAAATGCGAGATATGGCGATTAAGATGATGCGTAGCATTGGGACTTTTGCTGGCGGTTGTAATGTTCAGTTTGCCGTGAGTCCTGATGAAAAAGAAGATATTGTAGCAATCGAGATAAACCCTAGAGTCAGTAGGTCCTCCGCCTTAGCTTCCAAAGCTACTGGATATCCTATTGCCAAGATTGCTGCTAAGATGGCTATTGGTTACACCCTTGATGAACTCATGAACCAAATCACTAAGACAACTACGGCTTACTTTGAGCCTACCCTAGATTATGTGATTGTTAAAATTCCACGCTGGAACTTTGAGAAATTTGAAGGAGCTGATACACGTTTAGGTATCCAAATGAAGGCAGTTGGAGAGGTTATGGGCATTGGTAGAAGTTTCCAAGAAGCGCTGCACAAAGCTGCACAATCTCTAGAAATTAAAAGAAATGGATTGGGTGCCGACGGCAAAGGTTTACGCAATCAAGATGAAATATTACACAAGCTGGAATATGCTTCCTCAGATCGATTGTTTGTTATTTATGATGCGATTCAAATGGGTATTCCATTGCGCACCATATATGATATTACTCGAATTGATATGTGGTTCTTGAAAGAAATTGAAGATTTATCCAAAGTCCAAAGCCGTATTGAAAAGCATTCCCTAAAAACTCTTCCTAAGAGTTTGATTCAAGAGGCAAAGATGAAAGGGTTTGCAGATCGCCAAATTGCACATATGATTCGTGCCCTAGAAAGCGAGGTTCACCAGAAGAGAACTGACTTAGGTATTAAACGCGTTTGGAAATTGGTGGATACCTGTGCAGCAGAATTTCCAGCGCAAACGCCTTATTACTATTCAACCTTTGAGATGCCATATGTGAATTCAGACGGGGTTGAAATTATTGAAAACGAAAGTGAGGTTAGTGATAGAGATAAAATTATAGTCTTGGGCTCAGGTCCAAATCGTATTGGTCAAGGAATTGAATTTGACTACTCCTGTGTGCACGGTGTTTTAAGTGCAAAGGAAGAAGGATACGAGACCATTATGATCAATTGTAATCCTGAAACGGTTAGTACAGACTTTGATACTGCTGACAAGCTATATTTTGAGCCTGTTTTTTGGGAGCATATTTACGATATCATACTTCATGAAAAGCCCAAAGGGGTGATTGTCCAACTGGGTGGTCAGACAGCGCTTAAATTGGCAGAAAAAATGAGTAGATATGGTATAGAAATCATCGGTACCTCATACGAAGCCCTTGATTTAGCGGAGGACCGAGGCTCATTTTCAACTCTATTAAAAGAAATTAATATTCCTTATCCCCAGTTTGATGTTGCTACTGATGCTGATAGAGCTTTGGATATAGCAGATGAACTTGGCTTTCCAATCCTTGTTCGTCCTTCTTATGTCTTGGGCGGGCAAGGGATGAAAATCGTTATTAATAAGGAAGAATTAGAACGTCATGTTATAAATCTATTTAAAGAGTTTGAAGGCAATCGTGTACTTCTGGATCATTATCTGGATGGTGCTATTGAAGCTGAGGCAGATGCTATATGTGATGGAGAAGACGCCTATATCATTGGCATAATGGAGCATATTGAGCCATGNGGAATTCACTCCGGTGATAGCTCTGCAGTTCTGCCTCCATTTAATTTAGGGCCGCTTGTGATGCAACAAATNAAAGAGCATACAATTAAAATTGCCAAGGCGCTAGATACCCGAGGACTAATAAATATTCAATTTGCTATCAAAGATGATGTTGTATATATCATAGAAGCCAACCCTCGCGCATCTAGAACAGTGCCCTTTATTTGTAAAGCATATGGTGAGCCTTATGTGAATTATGCCACTAAAGTGATGCTAGGAGCTAAAAAGGTAAAAGATTTTGATTTTAATCCTCAGATGGATGGTTTTGCTATAAAAGTCCCGGTATTTTCTTTCAGTAAGTTCCCCAACGTAAATAAAAAGCTAGGTCCTGAAATGAAATCTACTGGCGAGGAGATTAGATTTATCAAAGACTTAAAAGATCCAATCTTTAAAAAACTATACAGCGAACGCAGCTTGTATTTGAGCCGCTAGCGGTAAACCTAATAATTGAAATCCCGGAGTTTATCACCCCGGGATTCTTTTTTATCTTGAAAAAAAATTAATGCAGTGTTTAGATTTATCGCATTCACTATAATGGCTTATTTCATCTTTAAATCTTTAGATAGACTTTTCAGTGCGAGGCCAGTGAAACGTAGAAAAAAACCATCTGCTTCAAGGAATCCTGAAAAGCGTAGTAAAATGAATAAGAACGCAGGTGAGTACATTAACTATGAAGAAGTGAAGGGGGATAAAGAGCATTGAAACTAGGAATAATAACATATTATTGGCCACCTGCAGGGGGGCCTGGTGTTCAACGCTGGCTTAAGTTGAGTAAATATCTTGAGCGCGAAGGCGTAGAGATATTTATTGTGACTATTGATGCGGATAAGGCAACTTACCCTTTACGAGATAAAGGACTATATGCTGATGTTGCCGAAGGAATTACTGTAATAAGAACAGGAACAAACGAAAAGTTTGGCGCTTATAAGAAGGTTACGGGCAAAAAGCAGGTACCATTTAGTGGGTTTTCTGGAGAGGATGCACAAGTGGGATTGGTCCAAAAAATAGCCCGATTTATACGAGGTAATTTTTTTGTTCCGGACGCCCGCAAAGGCTGGAATATTCATGCTTATAGGGCTGTTGCCAAGGTCATAAAAGAGCATGACGTTCAGCATTGGATTACAACTTCTCCTCCGCATAGCACACAATTAATAGGTCTACGAATTAAAAAGAATTTTGGGGTCAATTGGACGGCTGATTTTCGAGATCCTTGGACCGATATTTATTATTACCGAAAATTTTATCCAACGGCATTAACTCGAATTTATGAACGCGCTTTAGAACGAAAGGTGTTTGCGTCCTGCGACCAATTAATAAGTGTAAGTCCGGCGTGGAGTCAGTTATATGCAACTAAAGGAGCTCAACCAGCAACTAAAATACATACTATCACTAATGGATTTGATCAAGAAGATTTCGTTGGTCACGATTCGGTTCGGCCACAGGAGTTTACGATAACCTATGCTGGAACGCTTGCTGCCCAATATCCAGTAGAAGATTTTATCAAAGCCTTAAATCAACTGGAATTTAGAATTAACCTTAAGGTCATTGGGTCCTGGGATGGCTTGAGCAAGGAACGGTTGGAAAAGTGTAATGCACACATTCAATTAGAATGTATTGAATACGTGCCTAAGAAAAAACTGAACTCTATTATGATGTCGAGTCATATTTCGCTGTTTTTGTTACCTGAGGTTGAAAGTGCGAAAGGTCACGTGCCTGGTAAATTATTCGACTACATGGGCGCAGGCAATCCAATTCTGGGTTTAGGTCCAATTAGCGGCGATGCTTCTGAAATTATCCGTTCTGTGAAAGCGGGCGAAGTATTTAGCTATGAAAACACCCAAGGAATTGTGGACTTTATCAAATCTCACAAAGAAAATTGTCCGCACTTGGATCCAACATTAACCCAAAATTACGAGCGCAGTCTTCAAGCTAAAGCCGTTGTCAAAGCTGTTTTTGAATAACTAGAAATCCATAGAAAATATAAAAGCCGGCTTTTATATTTTATTCAGTGACTCGCTAAGCCTTCAGTTTATTCTCGTTATAAGTTGTCCACCCAAAGTAAGCTAGAAGGAGCAGTAGAATAGCAGAGCCAGCCATGTTTACTTTTTTTCCGCTATAGTATGAATCCGGTTTGAACTCAAATACAATTTCATGTCTACCTGCAGGAACCTTGATTCCCCGGAGTGTATAATTCACGCGAATGTGATCTATGGGCTTTCCATCTATGTAAGCTTGCCAATCATTCCCTGAGCCTTCGTAGAAAATTTCAGAGAAAACTACAAATGCATCTCCACCTTCAAAACTGTACTCCATGTATTTAGGGTCATAATCCTTGAGGTGAATTTTTGCCGGAGCAAAGAAATTTTTACCCTCAACATAATCACTATATCGTGCGTCTACAATAGCAGTTGTTTTTGGATTAAAGTCGCTCAAAGCTGCCATTTCAGCATCTGCATTTGCAACCACATTTACTGTATTCACGGACCATGCGTTTCCGCAAGCATTTGGATTGCGCTGGGCTTGCGGTTGTCCATTGTTTCCTTGGGTTATGATGTATTTAGCATTAAGCATATTAAAGCATGCCATGTTCTGCTTATTGAGTTGGTTGTCAATGAGGTCTTGATACCGTTGTAATTTGGCACCGTGGTAACCACCAATACTCTTATGGTGGTAACTCGTGTAACTATCGTTAGTAAGGCCTGCTAAAGAATTCCATACACGGAAGTGCGGATCCGTGTCTCTCAAAATTGTTTGGTTAGCCGCATTTGGGGCATACTGAGCTTCCCATTGGCGCTTCGTTTGGAAGTCGTCTAATTCTAATTGATCGCGATTAAATAAAAATAGATCACCTAGAGTAATCGATCCTAAAACTGCAATAGCCCCAACTTCTTTAAGTTTGCCAATATGCCATACATACAGGGTAAGTGCCGTTAGTCCACCAAAGAATAAAGATCGCATTGCCGAATTCATAATGATTCCTCTTCGATCGCTAATGAGCTGGTCTAAAGAAAATCCTTGTTGCGCAAATCCAGCATCTCTGGCTCCTTCTAAATCCATGACAAAAGGTGCAACGAACCCGAAAAGGAGAATAAATGTACCAAAGAGTCCTGTGCCCTTTTTGAAAGCTTCGAATCGTTTTTTCTTATCAAACTGCATCCAAGTATTCAATCCATAAAGTCCATAAAAAGGAACTAAAAAGAAAAGAATCACCATGGCCATAGACGGCACTCTAAACTTGTTATAAAGCGGGAGATAATCAAATAAGAATGAATTGAAAGTCTCAAAATTAGAACCCCAGCTCATAAAAAGNAACACTACGCTCGAGGAAATCACCCAGTTTCTAATGGTTCCGCCTACTGAAAAGAAGGCTAAACAGAAGAGCATAAACACACCTGCACCCATATAATATGCTCCATTGCCCATGCTTTCACCCGTCCATTTCATGAAGGCTGCTCCCATGTATTGGTTCGCTTGGCTTTCTGCTTGGCTTGTGTTCATCCCCTGTTGTCTAAACGCCCTGAATAACTGATCGTACGTTTCGGTTCCCATTTTGGCGTAATCTACCATCATACCACCACCGGCGGCATTGGGTATGACCATGGCAACCGTTTCATATATTCCGCTAGACCAAGACATCGCATAATCAAAAGAAAGTCCACCCTCTCCTTGATTTTGGTTTCGTTCTGTTAATTCAGAGATGCCGCCTCTCATACTTTCGTTAGAATAAACTTTGGTACCCCACATATTTGCAAGATTCGGCCCAATGCTCAGCGCACCCGCCAAAAGCATGATTCCCGTGAGCTTTGCAAATTCAGGCAAAGTCTTTTCTTTAGTATACTTTATAAAATAATTGGCCCAAATTACAGCCATGAAGATTCCGGCATAGTAGGTGATTTGGAAGTGATTGCGATGAATACTTAGCCCTGCGAAAATGGCCAATAGTATCATTGCTTTCCAATTTTTCTTCTCAAAAATAAGAAGCATCGCCATAATCATCATGGGAATGAATGCCGCAGTATTGACTTTTGCATTATGACCAGCAGCATACCCAATAATAAAGAAGCCGCTATAGCCGTAGGCAAAACCACCTATGGTACTGAGCCAATGGTTTACACCTAAGCCGCGTAGTCCAATAAATCCTCCTATCATGAGGTAGAAAATGATGTATGTAGAAGAGGTTTTACCGCCTATTGTGCGAACGGTGGAGGTGATGTATTCGAAAATATTTCCCCCGTATTTGGTAGAGATTTGCGCAGCAGGCATCCCGCTGAAC
Source organism: Flavobacteriales bacterium (assembly GCA_002707525.1). GTDB lineage: Bacteria > Bacteroidota > Bacteroidia > Flavobacteriales > Schleiferiaceae > UBA10364. Next base: position 136,338 of record PAND01000005.1, on the reverse strand, counting down.
ATAGAGTTAGTCCAAAGCGGCTCTTCGCTCTTTGTATCCCGATAATCTCTGATTTCTTTGCTTTTTGCCCAACCTAATTTGATATCGTCTTGGTCAAGAATATCCCCATTAAAGTATGCAGGGCTAAGGAAAGCTACATTCAATCCTAAAAGAATTGCGATGGGTAGAATCCATGTTTGTAATATGGGCAACCATTTTTTCATGTCAATGATACTCTTATTTAGACCCTCAAGCTACCAAAACTTGTGGAATAATAAGGTGACCTAACCTTGATAATCCCTTGATAAGGTGGTATTTTTCGTGCTCATTTGAATACATAAGTATGGCCCGCGGAATTAGCAAGGCAGAAATAAGTGAAATTTTAGAACAAGGTTGTGACGAGCGAGTACACCTTATTGAAGGTACAAATCGAAACAAGTACCATCTGAATCCAGTACAATATGAGACTTTATTGCAGCGTGGATCGTGTACAGCAAATTTATTAACTCGTAGATCTCATGGTGTTGCTAAAGCGTTTTTAGGTAAGTATAATGAACTCAATTATGAAAATTTATTAGAGAAGCAAAGTAATAGGCTNAGGGATCTAGTAGGAAGTGAGTTCAATGATCCATTTGATATCTACTTTGGCCCCTCNGGTTCGGATTTAGTTTATTATCCGTTGATGTTTCAGGGAATGCTCAACCCGAATAAAAAGTTGATCAACATTGTGAGTTGTCCCGAAGAGTTAGGCTCCGGTTCAGGTTATGCCTCCGAGTCACGCTTCTATGCAAATTATAATCAATTTGGTGAGAAAATCACTAAAGGCGAATTTGTTGACCCTAAACACATCAGTGAGGTTCATTATTTAGATGCTCGGGACAAAGAAGGGAATATTCTTGATCGAAGCAGATCAGTAAAGGAAATCATCAATGCCAACACAGACGCGGCTGTAGTGGGTTCTCTTGTTTTTGGTTCTAAATCAGGAATTAAAGATGATCTAGATATTATTGATCCAGATGACGGCACCATGTGGGTTGTTGATTTATGTCAATTCCGGGTTGATCCAAAGCTTATTCATGAACTACTTGAAAAAGGAGTAATGATTATGTTGACCGGTTCCAAATTTTTTCAAGCCCCTCCTTTCTGTGCGGCTATGTTGGTTCCAAGGAAATGGAGTGAAGAACTTAAGCAAGTTGAGGCTTCCATCATAGAGCCCTACGGGAAGCTATTCTCTGCATATGATGTGCCATGGTTTATGCAAAATATGCGGGAGTATCTGCCTGAAAGAGAAAATAAAGCGCTTCGTTTGCGGTGGGAGATAGCCTTAGACGAAATGGAGGCATACAGTTATTGGTCAGTTGAACAGACAGATGATATCATCACTAGATGGGCGATGGGTGTAATGGCACGCGTAGAAGATTCAGCTTACTTCAGGCTCATGCCAGATCAGCTCAAGACGAACATGTCCATTATTAGTTTACAGGTATGGGTAAATGGTAGCGCTTTGAATAATACTCAACTCAAAGAACTCTTTAAGGCAATTACAACGTCCACTCATGCTGGATTTAAAAATGGAATCAAAAAAGTATTCTTTGGCCAGCCTGTGCAGTATGGAGAAAGAAGCTTTATACGTCTAGCCATAGGTGCCTACGCAGTTCGTGCTTTTCTTGAAGAGGACGCCATAGACTTGCATAATGATTATCGTACCATAGAGATTATTGAAGAATTCGCACAAAAAATGTTTGGTTGATTTCAACTGGAGAAATATCAAAAATCATTGCAGACCTTGATTCTGTAATTGATGAAAAGGATACAAGTGTAATCATTTCGCACTTGCCCATTTTGCTTGAACGATTGGATCACTTAACGTCAAGTTTTTCTGCAAAGTGTATCCACACAATTGCTATCAAGACTAATCCGCATTTACAACTATTAAAAACAATTGTAGAGGCAGGATACGGGCTAGAAGCTGCCTCTATGGAGGAAGTTCAGTTAGCGCTAAAGGCCGGTTGTCCAGCGGATAAAGTGGTATTTGATTCTCCAGTAAAAACTAGAGATGAGATTGATCAGGTTGCAGGATTAAATGGAATGCTGATCAATGTGAATTCTATAGAAGAATTAAACAGGTTTCCAGAAGATTCAACTTGTCTTATTGGAATTCGAATCAATCCGCAAGTTCATACTGGGGGTCCAGAGATGTTTGATGTTAGTAGAAACGAAAGCAAGTTTGGTATTGCTATAGAGAACAAACAAGAAATTATTCGAGCTGCATTGAAATATCCTGTGCATGCTTTGCACATGCATAGCGGTTCTCAAATGAAAAATTTAGAGGTGCAGCGTCAGGCGCTGGAGAGTTTGAAATTGCTCGCGGATGAAATAAATACCAAAGAGCCAGGAAAGATTCATACTCTTGACATAGGAGGAGGGCTTCCTTCGGAGTCCATTCATAGTTCGAGCAACATGAGTATCTATGGTGCCATGATTACTGATATTTTCACAGGATCTCCCTACCAACTATTGACTGAATTTGGTCAATGGGTTCATGCGGAGGCTGGTCTGGCATGTTCCCAAATAGAATATGTTTTAAACGAGAGTAAGGTGTTTATTCATCTTGGTGCAGATTTTTTTATGCGCGATGCTTACGGTCATTCACGGCCTTTCCCATTGCACGTTTGGAATGTAAACGGTAATGAAGTAANAGGAGAGAAGCAAACCTATGATATTGCAGGCCCTCTTTGTTTTGCAGGAGATTATTTAGCTCATGGAGTGTCATTGCCTAGTGCTACAAGGGAAGGAAACTGGTTGAGTATTTCAGGAACTGGTGCAAATACCTATGGTTTATGGTCCCGACATTGCTCCAGGAATATCCCGAAATACCTATGCTGGGATGGAGATAAATTACGTATTTGGAGCCAACGCCAAACAATCAATTATTAATCTTACTTTTGAAGAACAAGTCAAAATAAATGAAGAAATTATTTTCACTCTTAATGGTTGTATTTACTGTGTCCGCCTATGCGCAGATTATGACTATTAATGTTGACGAAGACACGTGGGCAGTTTGTCCANCAGACTTAGTAGATGTTAATGTCACAAGAACATCACCCACAAATAATTCGATCTCATTAAACGGAAGTTCTACGTATTTAGAAATCCCATTCTCTGCGAATACCTCTTTCGGTAATTCCAATTTTACGGTGGAATTTTGGGTGAAGTCAAATCAATCGGCTCCCTTAACAGTACTGGCCTCAAGTCAGAGTATACTTGGTGTGGGTTGGGCTGTATTAATGGACCTAAACGGCTTTGTGACATTTGCCGCCTTGGATGCTACGGGAAGTGCTAACTCCATGAGTGGTGCGCTTTCTTCTGTGAATGACGGCAATTGGCATCATGTTGCCGTTTCTTGGAACCGGGGAACAACAGATGCAACTATGTTTATAGACGGAGGCTTTGAGATATCTCAGTCTTTTCCATTAGGTGATGTTACTTCAAATGCCTCTACTATTCTAGGCTATGGAATCAATCCAGTGAACGGCACCGCGCTATTCACCAATGCAGAATTTGATGAATTTAGATTGTGGTCGGAAGCAAGAAGTATTGGAGATGTTCAATTAGTCATGTCCACGCATTTGAATCCAGGTTCATTCCCAACTTTAGCACAAAATTTTGATTTTAACGAATTGACTTCTACCAGTGGTTGGCTAGATTGTTCAGCGGGCTTAGTAGCCCCATTAGTCGGAACTTCGCCCGCCATAAATGTTGCTGGAGGACCAACAATGACTTTCAATTTTGCGTTCACATGGAGTACTGTTAATACAGGTTTAACTCAGAGCGGTCCAAATTTTCAGGAAACTTTTGATGTAAACGAGATTATTGTAGTCAGCACAGGATATTGTAAATATGAAACATCGGATTCAGTTTTTGTAACTGCCCTTGACTGCGATACCCTGCCTGATCCAAGAGACGTTGCTGCCGTATTTATGCCCACAGCGTTTACGCCAAATGGTGATACAAAAAATGATTACTACATCGTAAAGGCGAATGCAATTAGCTACTTTGAGATGCAGGTTTATAACCGCTTAGGTAATATTCTCTTTTACAGCAAAGACATTAATACGGGTTGGGACGGTACCTTTGATGACAAGACTTGTTATGAAGGGGTTTACATAGCTAAAATTATTTACCGAGACCTAGAAGGTATGGAGTTCATTAAGTACCAGCAATTTTCATTGATGAGGTAATTCTTACCGACTGTTTTAATTCAATTTTGAGATGGAGTCAATGCCTTAATTCTTGACTTCTTTTACTTGTTTAGCACCGCTTACACTTGCGTTTAATTCAAAACCAATGATGAGTCCAAAGGCATTTATGTAAATCCAAAGGAGCATAATGAGTAGCGTTCCTATGGATCCGTAGAATTTGTTGTAAGTAGAGAAATTTTCTACATAATAACTAAAGCCATTTGAGGAAAAAATAATGAGTGCCGTGGCTAGTATACTTCCAGGGCTAATGAAACGCCAATCTCTTCTGCGCACGGGGCCGTAATTATAGACAAGTGAAATTGCGACTAATATAGTCAGTAAAAGAACGAATAATCGAACCCAGTAAATGATGCTCGTACTGTATTCTAAGATATACCCTTGATCCGCAAGCCAGCCCGTAAATCCTTGGGAGAAAATGAGGGCTACTATGGCTATAAGGACAAGAAGAGTGAGGCCAATAGTCAGTAAAAAAGCACTCAAGTATTGCCACCAAAAATTTTTGGCGTCGTTGATGTTTGAGCTGATTCCTAAATTGGAGACTAACGAAAGTGTGCCGTTTGTTGCGAAAAGTGCCGCTGCCGCAAATGTTACAGACAAAAGTCCGCCGCGTTTAATGGTTAAGACATTCTCAATAGTGTCAAATGCCATCTCGTGAGTAGAAGAGGGTAGAACGTCTCCTAAAATGGAGTATAATTCAGTTTGAAAGGCGTCTATTGGCAGGTAAGCAATCAAGGTAAATATGAATATGATTCCTGGAAATAGGGCTAAAAAGAAGCTGAAGCTCACTGAACCAGCTCGAGTAGCAATAGCACCTTCATGAATTCCTCTAAAGAAAAAATAGAGAACATCCCAGAGGGACAATCCGTCAAAAAAGGGAGGCTTAATTCTACCTAAGTTTTTCCTTACAGTGTTGTAAAGTGTATTAAAAATGTTGCTCATAATTATTCTGAAGCCTTCAAGCTCATATCTAAACTAGCAATTTGATGTGTGAGTGCGCCAACGCTTATAAAATCTACTCCACATTCGGCATAGCTCACGATTGTTTCTTTAGTAATACCACCGCTGCTTTCAATTTCTGCATTTCTTGCTATTAAAGCTACTGCTTCTTTCGTTTGTTCAATGGTGAAATTGTCGAGCATAATTCTATCTGCCCGAGCCTCTAAGGCCTGCACAACCTCGCTTATATTCCTGGTTTCAACTTCTATCTTGAGTGATTTATTCTTATTATTCAAATAGTTCTGAACCTTGTTAACCGCAGGGATAATTCCTCCTGAAAAATCGATATGATTGTCTTTTAACATGATCATATCGTAAAGCCCCATTCGGTGATTACCTCCGCCGCCTAAGCTTACTGCCCATTTTTCGAGCATCCGTAAACCTGGTGTCGTCTTTCGGGTATCTAAAATGGTACAGGAGGTATGAGCGACCATTGAAGTGTATTTTGAGGTGTTTGTTGCTATCCCAGAAAGACGTTGGATGTAATTTAAAACGAGCCGTTCAGCTTGCAATAATTTTATGGTATTACTCTCTACCTCTAGAACAATATCACCTGCATTTATTAACGCGCCGTCCTCAATAAAGATTGTAACTATTGCACTCGAATCAATGTAGGTAAAGAGGTATTCAGCTAAGGATACTCCCGCAATAATCCCTTTTTCTTTTGCGAGCAGCTTAGCCTTACCGCGTTCATCTCTGTTTAAACAGCTAAGTGCGCTATGGTCTCCATCTCCAAGATCTTCAGCAATAGCCAAATTAAAAGATGGATTAAGAGCGCTAAAATCCGGGGTCCACTTGTCTGAACTCATATAATTGCCGCCTAAATTGGTGCTTCTCATTGCAAGTTAGCATCTTTGCCCTATCTATGAAGATTGTATTTCTTGTTATTGGTAAAACTTCTAAACTTTGGATTAAAGAGGGAATAGAGGTTTATTTAAAACGACTCAAGCATTATCAGGATACAACGTTTTGTGAACTTCCTGATGTAAAAGGTGGCGGGAATATGTCTTCTGAACTTCTAAAAGAAGCCGAAGCCAAAGTCTACCACAAATTCATCACGTCTTCGGACCTTGTTGTATTGTTGGATGAGAAAGGTCGTCAATACGGCAGTAGAGGGTTTGCAAAGCAACTTCAAAAATGGCGCAATTCCGGGCCTAAAAGGCTGGTGTTTGTTGTAGGTGGAGCTTTTGGTTTTGCATCATCAATGCATTCACGTGCAAATGCCGTTTTAAGCATGAGCACAATGACTACTTCCCATGAGCTGATTCGAATTGTATTCTTAGAACAACTTTACCGTGCAATGACGATATTGCAGGGCGAACAGTATCACAACGATTAATCTTAAAAATGGCAGCAAATTCCTTTGGGAGCATATTAAGCGCATTAAAGAAAGGGGATTACCAGCCTGTCTATTTCTTTTCGGGTGAAGAGTCGTTTTACACGCAGCAATTACTTGATTATCTAGAGCATCATGTTTTAGACGAATCTGAAAGAAGTTTTAATCAGACGGTTCTATATGGTAAAGAGACCAATATGCTTCAGGTATTAGAAGAAGCTAAACGATTTCCCATGTTGAGCGAGAGAATGTTGGTTATAGTGAGAGAAGCGCAACACTTGAAAGCTACAGATTGGGAATTACTCATTGGTTATTTGGAACAGCCCCAGCCGTCTACTGTTCTTGCCTTTGGTCACATGCACAAGAAATTGGATAAACGATCTAAGGCAGGTAAGGCAATTAAAAGTAAAACCGTCTTTTTGGAGAGTGATCCTTTAAGGGATTACCAAGTAATTCCATGGCTTGAAGACCATCTTAAATCCAAAGGATTTCAGGCGGGAAAAGATGTGGTCGCTGCAATGGCAGAGCAGGTAGGAACCGATTTAAGTCGGTTGTGCAAAGAAGTGGAGAAACTTGACGTTGCGATGGGTGATAATCGTCAATTGACAGCTCAAGATATAGAACGGCACATTGGTATATCCAAGGACTATAATAATTTTGAATTGGTAGCAGCCATTGCAAGGAGAGATGTAGCAAAGGCTTTTAAAATCGCACATTATTTCTCAAAGAATCCTAAAGAGCATCCTGTTCAGATGATCACTGGGGTCTTGTTTAATTTTGTGAATAATCTCATTCAATACCACAGCATGAAGGGGGTAGCGGAAAAACAAATTGCCACAGCGCTGAAAATCCATCCGTATTTTTTAAAACAATTTGCCGTTGCATCACGTCATTATAATTCTACACATGCGCACTTTATGCTTGAAGAATTGTTAGACTTTGACCGGAAATGCAAGGGAGTAATTCCTTCGAGTTCCAACGAATATGAGCACTTGAGAGAATGGCTTATTAAGTGTGCTCTGTAGACCTTACATTTGCCTAACCTTGATTACAATGAGAAACCTAATCCTATTCTTACCATTCTTACTATTTGCTCATACAGCTACTGGTCAAGGGAAAATCTTAAGAGGTTTTGTGTATGAGAAAGATGGTGGTGCACCAATTCCTTATGCCAATATTGTTATTGAAGGGGATCGGCTAGGTGCAACTACTGATTTTAACGGATATTTTCAAATTTCTGATGTAACCGTGGGCTTAAAAGAAGTAACGGTAAGTTATTTAGGGTATGAGATTATTAAGGTGGAAGCTAGAGTTTTTAAAAATAAACCAGCATCCATAAAAGTTTACTTAGAGGAGAGCGTAGAGATGCTCAATACAGTGGACATCAATGTTGCTAGATTACAACGCAAAATCAAAGTCAATACGGCAGTAGTTAGCCTGAATCCAAAAAATATTGAAACATTTTCAGCAGGTGGTGATCCCGATTTGATGAAAGCCCTAGCAGTATTGCCTGGGGTGGTTACTACAGGAGATCAGGGAGGCCAATTGTATATAAGAGGGGGAGCACCCATACAAAACTTAGTGTTACTTGATGGAATGATTATTTATAATCCCTTTCACAGTATTGGTTTTTTCTCCGTTTTTGATACGGATGTATTGCAAGAAGCAAAAGTCTATACTGCGGGTTTTGGCGCTCAATATGGTTCTCGTAACTCTTCCGTAATGGACATCACCACGCGCGACGGTAATCGCTCCAAACTCAAAGCAAAGACATACGCTTCAACCTACATGAGTAAGTTATTGCTTGAGGCTCCAATTGGTAAAAAAGACGCCAACGGTATTGCCAACAATAGTTTATTTATTAGCGGTAAAACCTCCTATTTACGTCAAGCTGCGCCGATTTTTTATCCTTATGTTCAAACGCGTTTTGGCGGGTTGCCTTTTACGTTTAGTGATATCTATGGAAAATTCACCACCCAGAATTCGTCCGGTTCAAAAATGAGTGCGAAAGCATTCAATTTTAGCGATGCAGTTATGTTAGACAGCGCTCAAGGTATTCAATGGAATAGTTCTGGTTACGGGGTTAATTTCTTGGTAATACCCCCTGCTTCTGCTACACTAATAGAAGGGGACTTCGCCCAGAGTTCTTATTATATTGAAAGTACGGAAAATGCCGATCAACCCAGAAGTTCATCCATCAATGGGTTTAATGGTGGATTAAACTTTACCTACTTTCTAGGAAAGGCAGATGAGATCAAGTACGGCATTGATTTAATTGGCTACAATACTAGGTTTGATTACACGAATTCTTTAGGGCTTAAGCTCAATCAAGAGGAAAATACAACGGAATTAGGGGGGTACTTTAATTACAGAAAAGTAACTCCTTTACTTGTATTAGAGCCTGGTTTAAGACTGCATTATTACGGTTCACTGTCAGAATTAAGCATAGAACCTAGACTTGGTATTAAGTATAACATTACTGAAGATTTTAGGTTTAAAGCTTCCGGAGGCCGTTACAGTCAGAATCTAGTTGCGGCTAATTCGGACAGAGATGTGGTTAATTTATTCTATGGTTTTTTGAGTGGCGCTACAGATTTACCTAAATCATTTCGTGATAGACCAATAACCTCAAAGCTGCAAAAGGCGGCTCACGGCGTGGCAGGGTTTGAATACGATATTGGTAAATATTGGGATATCAACCTGGAGTCTTACGTGAAAGACTTCTCGCAAATCACCAATATCAACAGAAATAAATTATACAACGATATCCCGGTATACAGTGATCGACCGGAAATATTAAGGAAGGATTTCATTGTTGAGAGAGGGCTAGCCTATGGGTATGATGCAGTTGCAAAATACGAGCGGGGACGCTACTACTTATGGGCCGTTTATGCATGGAGTAAGGTTACTCGAGACGATGGAGTTCAAGTGTATAATCCTAATTTCGATCGCAGACACAACATAAATTTGGTTGGAAATGCCAAACTAGGCAAAGATGAAAAATGGTTCTTATCGGTTCGTTGGAATCTTGGAACTGGATTTCCCTTTACCCCAACACAAGGCTATTATCCTGGTATAGACTTCTTGGATGACCTTGGAAATCCTGATATAGACTTTGATTATACAACTGCCAATGGCGACCCTAGTGTTTTGTATGGTGACTTGAATAGTAAAAGATTGCCTACCTACCACAGGTTGGATGCATCCTTAAAATATGCTGCACAGCTAAAATCCGGCAAATTTGAATTGACTTTTGGTGCAACGAATATTTATAATCGTGAAAATATTTTCTTTTATGACAGGGTCTCTGCAGAGCGTGTTAATCAATTACCGATAATGCCCACTATAAGTACAAGTTTTGCCTTTTAATTCGCCTAGAAAAGAGGTACTTTTGCTCTGTTTTGTTTCAAATTTATGGCCAGTACTAAATACATCTTCGTTACCGGTGGGGTAACGTCTTCACTAGGAAAAGGAATCATTTCTGCATCACTGGCTACATTGCTTCAAGCGCGCGGCTACAGGGTTACTATCCAGAAACTTGACCCTTATATTAATATTGATCCAGGTACGCTCAATCCCTACGAACATGGCGAATGTTACGTCACTGAAGACGGTGCAGAAACCGATTTAGATCTAGGTCATTATGAGCGATTTCTTAATCGACCAACTTCACAAGGTAATAATGTGACTACGGGTCGGATTTATCAAAGTGTTATTGATAAGGAGAGACGGGGGGACTTCTTAGGGAAAACAGTTCAAGTTATTCCGCATATCACGGATGAAATTAAAAATCGAATTAGAATTCTGGGCGATACAGGTGATTTTGATATTGTTATTACTGAAATAGGCGGTACTGTAGGAGATATTGAGGCGCTGCCTTACATTGAAAGTGTTCGCCAACTGAAGTGGGAATTGGAGAAAGATTGTATGGTAGTCCACCTTACGCTGCTTCCTTTTTTACGCGTCACAGGCGAATTAAAAACCAAACCAACTCAACATAGTGTTAAGACTATGCTTGAGAGTGGGGTTCAGCCAGATGTTTTAGTGTGTCGTTCTGAATATGCAGTAGACGAAGACATCCGTAGAAAACTAGCTTTATTTACCAATGTACGTCCACGGAATGTCATAGAATCACGTGATGCCACTACCATATACGAGGTGCCTATCATGATGTATAAAGAAAAGTTAGATGAAGTAGTGCTTGATCATTTTTCAATGGAAAGTAAAACGCAACCTGATTTGTATCGTTGGAAAGACTTCTTATCTCGTTTGCAGTATCCAAAGCGAACGGTTGAGATTGGATTAATTGGTAAGTATGTTGAATTAAAAGACAGCTACAAATCCATAACTGAATCTTTTATCCATGCTGGAGCAGCTAATGAGGTGGAGGTAAAAGTTCGTTGGATACATTCTGAGCATCTCACCCCCAATAATACGACTGACCTTTGTAAAGGTCTCGACGGTATTCTAGTTGCTCCTGGTTTTGGTGAGAGAGGATTTGAAGGCAAAGTAGCAACAGTGCAATATGCTCGAGAGCAAAATATTCCTTATTTCGGCATTTGCTACGGTATGCAAGCGGCAGTCATTGAATATGCGCGAAATGTTCTGGGCTGGAGCGATGCAAGTACTACAGAAGTTGATCCTAAAACAACAAAACCGGTAATCGCCTTAATGGACGAACAGATGCACATTACAGATATGGGCGGTACAATGCGTCTTGGTGCCCAGAAGTGTGACCTAGCCGAAGGTTCTATAGCCTACGAGGCCTATGGGGAAACATCTATTTCTGAGCGGCATCGTCACCGCTATGAGTTTAATAATGAATACAAAGAAGAATTGGTTGCTGCAGGATTGCATGCCTCTGGAATTAATCCTGACAGCGGATTAGTAGAAGTCATTGAGGTACAAAATCATCCATTCTTTGTTGGGGTACAATACCACCCTGAATATAAAAGTACCGTACTAAATCCTCATCCACTTTTCGTCTCATTCGTAAAAGCAGCGGACCTATACCGCCAAACTAAATAACATGGAGCAAAATAAAGGAATTGATAAAAATCAAATAGCAGGGATACTGCTAATTGGAGCTATAATGCTAGGATTCGGCTGGTGGCAAACTAAAAATGCTCCGCCTGTTGAGCCTGCTATGGAAGCAACTCAGGATGTTGAACAAGGTATAGAAGATGAGTTAGTGACAGCAAATCAGACTGTTGATGTAGTTACTTCAGTACCTGACTCTTTTTCTCCAGAAGAAGTAACGCTTAGTAATGCCGAATTAAGTTTGACTTTTTCAACGGCAGGCGCAACAATGACAAGTGCTGCATTAGCGGATTATCATACCTATGATGATACCGCAAAAATAGAAGCACTTGATCTGATTAAGGGAAATAGCCAAGTCTTTGATGTCCGTCTTCCAGGTGGTGAGGCACTTAGTACTAAGGAATTTGAAGTTATTGGAAGTTCGTCTAGATCTCTTGTGCTTTCTGACGGCAACACTAGAGTTACTATTGAGCTCGCAGAGGTTGGTTATGATTTTACTTTTATTGTTAACGGAACTGCCGAATCAAGTGGTAAGCCAGAAATTTATTGGGAGCGCAGCGCGCAGCGCACAGAAAAAGGAATCACTACCGAGCGTCAGTATTCTAGCTTCGTGTATCAACTGAACGAGGATGGGGATGTAGAACATTTAGCGGGGCGTGGGTCTGATAAAAGTGAAACTACGGAACCAATCAATTGGTTGGCACAAAAACAACGTTTCTTCTCACTTATTATTCATCCTGAGCAAGGATTTGCCTCCGCAGATATTGCTACTTTAAATGGTGATGATGAGAATGAGAACTTAGTTAAGGAATTCAGTGCAACTGCTCAATTGAATCAGACGGTCAGTGGAGCTTACTCGTTGCCTTTTACTATGTACGTTGGTCCAAATCAGTATCAGCTTCTGAAAACATATGATGAAGGTTATGAGAAGGCCATCAATTTTGGTTGGGGTATTTTTGGCGCCATTGGTCGCGGCGTGGTTGTACCAATTTTTAATTGGTTAGAAGGTTATGGTTTTGGCTATGGTTTGATCATATTAATCATGGTGCTTATTATCAAGCTAACTTTGAGTCCTTTGACCTTTGCATCGTACCGCTCCATGGCGAAAATGCGTGTATTAAAACCGGAAATTGACATAATTAATGAGAAGTTCAGTTCCGAGAAAGAAAACGTACAAAAGCAACAGGCCATAATGAGTCTTTACAAAGAAGCTGGAGCGAGCCCACTAGGTGGATGTGTGCCGGTGATTGTTCAAATGCCGATTCTATTTGCAATGTTCCGCTTCTTTCCAGCTTCAATAGAGTTGAGAGGTGAAAGTTTTTTATGGGCCAAAGATTTAAGTACCTATGACAGCATCATTTCGTGGTCTACGCAGATTCCATTGATCTCAACGTTCTTTGGCAATCATTTGTCATTATTTACACTATTAATGACTGCCTCAACAATTCTGTATACGTGGATGAATCAACAAATGACACCACAGACTGGATCTTCGGATCAGATGAAGCAACTCCGTGTAATCATGTATTTAATGCCACTTATGTTCATGTTTGTACTGAATAGCTTTCCTTCAGGCCTCACCTATTATTATTTCCTATCTAACATTATCACTTTTGCCATGCAATGGGGTATTCGCAAGACTGTGAATGATGAAGTAATTCTTGCTAAAATTGATGCCAAGCGTGCCCAGCCAAAGAAAGAAAGTAAGTTTCAGCAGCGCATGGCAGAGATGCAGCGTCAACAAAACAAGAATAGATCACAACGCAGAAATAAGTAAGCGTTCTTCTTAACATAAAAAAAGCCCCGCGTTTCCGCAGGGCTTTTTTTATGTTATCTAGATACTTGTTTAGTCCACGTGCGTAACGGAACCGTTGATGTAGTCATACGCACCAGAACCGTCTTGACGTAACTGCCAAATTATGGTTGCCACGCTGTAATCAGCTTCCATACCTGCTGGAAGTGTTGGTTTATTAATCTCTAACTGAACCGGAGAATAGCGAGTACCAAAAATATCTCCTGCAGCATAAGAAGATCCAAGAGCGTTTAGGTCAGCTAAGTTCATTCCCCAAACACCTAGACTAACGCCTGTGGTGTCCGNAATAGTTGCATCAGGACTATTGATCCAACCTTTAACTGCTGTTGTTGCATGTCCAAATAGAGCTTCATCATGCGTATATACCGTACCGGATTTGATCATATATACCCCTGAAGTGATTTCTGCTGCATCCTGTGACCACATAGAAGGCGTTGAGCCAGATCCTGTGGTAACCTTAGGCAGTGAACTCACTTGATTAAGATCTACGCCGCCGCCATAATCTTTAGCGATAACTCCATTGATAAGTAAGTATGACTGAACCATATAAACTTCATTGAGTTTAGTTTCAAGACACTTAATTCGAGGATAGACAATAATCTTGCCTGAGCTATCCGCTACTTCAGCTTCAACACCAAAGGCAACATCATTCATAAGGGCAGCACCTGCTGCAGCGGTTGGGCTTTGACCAACATCTGTGTTATTCACATAAAAATTGGGAACACCTGAAGTAGGGAAGTTTCCGTCAAAAGCTGCTGATGCGGCGTTTCCATTCGCAAACCAATCACCTACATGGTTGGCTACAAGAACTACACTGTCTCCCATAATACCGTCTACCATGGCCATAATTTCAGCGCCATTAGGACAGTATTGACACCACGCACCGGTTGTTTCAATAACCAAAGGACGTGCTAAACTAGATACAGAAAGTGAATCTCCAGGGTAAGTCATTGGAGTTGGTTCTGAGCCTCCTGTTTCACAAGAGCTTAAAAATACAGTGCTTACAAGAGCACTAAGGGCAATTAACTTTTTCATAATTNAGATGAACCTATTTAATTTCNATCAAAAATAACTTATTTTNTCTTACATAAGGCNGCCGAAAAGTAAACGGGTAAGTGGTCCGAGTAACCGTACTTAAAAAAACTACCAAGCCACCTTCTCTTTGGCTTTAGATTTCCCCATTTAGTATCTATTTCTTGTAGGAGGGGTAGGTCGCAAATTTCCGAACAAACGTTAAAATTGGCCACTGCACCGTCTATAATACTCCACCTTCCGTGGTATTTATAACTCCCTTGGNCATCTTCTCTTGGCAGTGCAATGGTCCAATGATCTTGAAAGTATTTTAANAGCTTATTTCTAACTAAGTCGTTAAAATCACCCATTAGTATGGTTGGATCCTTGCAGGTGTCTAATGCAGAGGAAATAAAATTCCAAGCGTATTCGCGCTTCCANGCACTAGAGGTAGCNCCACCTCTTTTTGAAGGTAAATGGACTACAATTAAATTGTAGAAATTAGAGTCTATCTCATATCTTACAAATAATGCGTCACGCGTTAATAAGGAATCACTTGAATAACGGATGCGGTCACTATCAACAATTTCGATTTCGTTAGATTTATAAAGAACAGCACAATCTATACCCCGGTAATCAGGGCTATCGTAATGAACGATTCCCCAAGGGCCTAATTTCTTCATGGCCGTGTGTTGAATGAGGTCTTCAAGCACCGAACGGTTTTCTATTTCACAGAGTGCGATTATGGGAGAAATAAAGCCGCTTTTTGAAAGTGCATGTATGGCTCGTGAACTTTGCCTTATGCACATTCTGTATTTGATACTATTGTATTTTTTAGCACCAAAAGGTGTGAATTCTTCGTTGTGAAACCCTTTGTCTAAAATGGTGTCAAAGAGATTTTCTACGTTGTAAAACAGCCATGGCTGGCAGTTGCATTGGAGACTCAAAAAAACGAACAATAAGATATATTTCATGCCCTATAAATTGAGATTTTGGAGCATGGATTATCAAGTATTGTGGATAATTAAATGTTATTGTTTTGAAAATACAATAGAGAGGAGTCTCCGTAGCTTAAAAACCGGTAGTCTTTGGCCAGTGCATGCTCGTAAACCTCCTTCCATCTCTTACCTATTCCTGAACTAATTAGCATCAATAATGTGGAACCTGGTTGATGGAAATTGGTGATTATTCCGTCTACACTTTTGATGATATAGCCGGGTTTAATCATGAGTTTAGTTTGCAAGGCTAGGGTAGAAATGGCATTTTTTTCAAAATAGTCAAGCAGCGCCTTAAAGGCGTCTATAGTCTTGTATTCTGAAGTTAATTGATATGCTTCAAACTGTCCCAAGTTTGCTATGTTTCCAGTTTGTAAGTAGTTTACTCCTATCCAATGGCAACTTTCAAGTGTACGGAGACTTGTTGTGCCCACAGCGAATTTGGGACCTTCATGATTTAAATAGCTCTTAAGCCAAGATGAACTCAATATAATTTCTTCCGCATGCATTTCGTGATTATTGATGTTGCCATCGCCTAATGGTTTGAAAGTTCCTGCACCAACGTGCAAGGTTAATTCAATGCGTTTATGCCCTTTTAGCTCCAAATTGTGAAGTACCTCCGGAGTGAAATGAAGTCCTGCGGTTGGTGCAGCTACTGATCCGTTGTTGGCTGCGTATACAGTTTGGTAACGTTGAATATCTGAATCTTCTGCGTCTCTGTTCATGTAGGGTGGAAGGGGTATTTGCCCTGCAATATTTAATACTTCCGAAAATGTATAATCCCCTGTCCAAGTAAAGTCAATGATAAAACCTTGACCTGAGCGTTCACCTTTAAGAGCCTTTAAAACCAAGTCATTTCTCAATTCTAATTCCAATGAGTGGTTTTTCCATCGCTTTAAATTTCCTACTAAACATTCAAATCTAACACTCTGATGCGCTTCCATGGCGTCCTCAATACTCTGTTCGTAAGGATTTAAACAGAATACTTCAATGGGCTTTGCACCAGCTGTTTTTGTGAAGCGTAATCTAGCCTTAATCACCCTTGTATTGTTGAAAATGAGCTGGCTATTGGTAGGGAGTTGTTGCGGTAAGTCAGCGAATTCTTGATCAGAAATGCCGCCGTCAAAAACTAATAATTTGCTTTGATCACGCCGTGTTAATGGATGTGTAGCAATACGATGTTCGGGAAGATGGTATATGAAATCTGATTTTTGCATTTGTTCTTTTTTCAATAGCACAAAAATAAGGTTCCCTACCTTAGTGGCGTTAGAAGGAATAGTCAGTCATAAACTTCAATCATTCTTTAGGAAAGGCACGTAAATGAAGCGCAACATTTTTATTTCAACCTCTAATGATATCTCTACAGACAACAGAGTCAATAAGGTTGCTGTGCTGCTTGAAAATTTGGGCTATAATGTAGAGTGGATAGGACGCGAGTTGAAAGGTTCTGTTTCGTTGAATCGTTCCTACGGTACACGTCGAATGAAATTATGGAATAGTAAGGGCGGGCTTTTTTATGCTGAATTTCAGATTCGATTGTTTTTTGAATTGTTGTTTCGCTGTAATCGTACGTCAATATTACTCTCAAATGATCTGGATACTCTACTTCCCAACTTTTTGATAAGTAGGTTCTTTGGGATTCCCTTAGTTTATGATAGCCACGAATATTTTTGTGGTGTACCCGAAATTCAAGGCCGATGGGTTCAGCGCATCTGGCTTGCAGTTGAAAGGTTCATATTCCCACGATTAGATCATATATGGACAGTGAATCATAGCATTGCTGAACTTTATTTCAAGGATTACGGCAAACGACCAAACGTATTTAGAAACATAAGCCCTAAGCCAAATATTAAGTCTATACGCAGAGAAGAACTAGGCTTGCCAGCGGGGCTCAAGATTGCAATTAATCAAGGCTCCGGAATGAATATCGATCGCGGCTTGGAAGAAGCTGTGGAGGCTATATCTGGAATGGAAGGCTGGATGTTATTGTTAGTGGGCGGGGGAGATGCGATTCCAAAGTTAAAATCTATGGTTAGAAATCAAGGTTTAAGCGAAAAGGTTCNTTTTATTGACCGCGTGCCGTATTCAAAGCTTTTGCAGTATACTCAAGTAGCAGATGTTGGGCTGAGTTTAGACAAGGACACGAATATCAACTACAGGTTTTCTCTACCAAATAAGATTTTTGATTATATCCATTGCAATCTTCCGGTTGTGACCTCAAAAGTAGTAGAAGTAAAGAGTATAGTAGAAGACTATAAAATTGGCCAAACTGTGGAGCCCGAAGATATCCCTGCATTGCGACAAGCGCTACGCGAGGTGTCTTCCAAATCGTTTGAGTCTAACCTGCAAAAAGCGCAAAAGGAATTAAATTGGGAGCAGGAACAAAAGGTCCTTAAGGCATTCTACGCCCAATTTTTATAGGGTGACTGCAAAGGCGCATGAGTTTGTAAAAGTCATAAAATATAAGAGGTAGATTACGGGTAATAACAGCCTTTTTCAGGGCTTCCCCAAGCAGGCCATTCAAGATTTTCAATAGGTAATGCGCTCCAAACCGCTGCGCAGTTCTGTATACTCGGAATAATTTGATGTCCTCATCAATTTTACCTTCAATAATTAACCTTGCTAGACCGTCTATAGCAGACGTTGTTTTATCCATAAAAACATCGTTATCATCTATGCCCATGTGATAGGCTGGATTATCAATATGCATGATATCAATGTTTCTGTATTTGAGTTCTAATCCAAACAACGTGTCTTCATGTCCGTACTCTGTGAGTTCTTCATCAAATAAGAGTTCAAGGAAAATATCTTTACGGATTAAAAAGTTGAAGGCTGAAAAACTGCTGTATGGGTAGTTGCCTCTTGCTCTTGCCGAATTCTCTTCTTTTATTTTCCCAACTTTTACTCGAAGTTTATTGCTTTTGTAATTCGGCTTATAGGCAGTGCCTCCAACGATTACACTAGCTAATTTTGCCCGTTCACAATAGTCTTGAAGAAAAGTATTGTTTTTGGGTTCAGCATCAGCATCTAAAAAGAGAAGAAAATCCCCNTTAGCCAACTNACCTAAATGATTTCTATTGATGCTTCGACCACTTTTTATAGGATTGTGAACATAGGTGCATTCAAATTCAACCTGCCATTTTGGGGCCTGTGAGTGTGACGTGTGGTATTGGTCAGAGATTAGGATTTCAATAGACCAATAGTTAGGGAGCCCTGTATTTTTTGATTCACAGAGCGCATGTAATAGGGGTTGAATATCATCTCCGTATGAGGCGATACATATACTAAGTATGTGCTTTTGCAGGCTCAAAACTTACACGTTAGAAACCACAGAATCTTCTAGTTTGCCGCCACTTACTTTAAGTGTTCTATTGGAATACTTGTGAATCATCTGATAATCATGAGTGGCCATTAGAATAGCTGTATTTTGATCTGCAAGCGATAAAAGGAGTGAAATTATTTCTTCCGAGGTACGCGGGTCTAAATTTCCCGTAGGTTCGTCCGCTAAGATGACAATCGGAGAGTTCAGTAAGGCCCTTGCAATAGCAACACGCTGCTGCTCTCCCCCAGAGATCTCAAAAGTACTTTTATGTCTTTTATTTTGCATACCTACTAAAGAAAGTACTTCTAGTATACGTTCCGAACGTTTTGTTTTATCCTTCCATCCCGTGGCCCGCAGTACAAAATCAAGATTGGCTTCTACACTGCGATCACTCAGTAGTTGAAAATCCTGAAATACAATGCCAATATCGCGGCGAAGAGCCGGGATGCTTTTAGTCTTTAAGCCATTTAATTGATGTCCTGCTACGGATCCAGTGCCTTGATTTAACGGTAAATCGCCATAGAGCGTTTTCAATAGAGAACTTTTCCCAGATCCTGTCTGGCCAATTAAATAGACAAATTCACCTGTATTGATTTTGAAGCTTACATCGTTTAAAATCATGTGCTTGCCTTGAAAAATGGTGGTGTTTTTTAACTCAATTGTTGCCATGTTTGAAGAAAAAGATTCTGAGGAATCAAAGGTATAAGAAATACCAAACCAATGAGCTCTGACGTTTTTAGATGTGAATAACTCTGATGAATTCACGGAATTGCGCTCCAAGTGGCCCATATGCAAAGGTTATTTTTAAGCATAAACGAGAATAATATGCGTACCCGATTTTTTCTGCTTGTTTTTTTGTTCATGGGCTTCAATTTAGTTGCTCAAAAAACTGTTGCTGAGAAAGGCTTTGAAGCTGTATTTAACTCCAGTAGGTCATTATTTGATGACGGGCTTTATGCTGCTGCGAGGGTAGGTTTTGATCAGCTATTGGAATCGGATTTACCCACTCAAAGCTTTATCAAGGAAGAAAGTAGCTTTTACAGAGCTCTTTGTGCGTTGTACTTGATGAATGAAAATAGCGAAAACTTTCTTACCTATTTTTCTCAAACGTATCCGTTAAGTCCAAGGTGGCAGGAAGCACACATAACTGCGGCTAATTATTATTTCAATAATCGGAGATATAAGAAGGTTGTTCAGTGGCTTGGCGCAATAGATGCTTCAGACGTATCCAAAGGGTATAAAAGCGAATATTATTTTAAACTTGCCTACAGTCATATGATGACTAAGGATATAAACAAGGCCAGAAATCTATTTTTTCAAGGTTTAAGTTATGATGGCGAATACAAGAATTACCATCAGTACTACTATGGACATATCGCATATGATGCTGAACAATATAGTACGGCCTTGAGCCAATTTAAATTGCTCATGAATGATGAGAAGTTTGGTGGCGTAGTTCCTTATTACCTCAGTCAAATTTATTACAAGACTGGAGAAATTGACAAGCTCCTTGCTGTAGGGGAATCGTTGCTTGCACAAGCAGTAGCTTCTAGAGCGGCAGAAGTAGCCAAGTTAATTGGTGAAGGGTACTACCAAAAATCAAACTGGAAACAAGCTGCCTTATATCTGGAAAAACACCAAGAATTGGGCGGCAAACTTAAGATACAAGATCAGTATAAATTGGGCTTCGTTTTGTATAAAACAAACAGGCATGAGGAGGCTATTAAGGCATTCAATAAAATTCACGAAAGGGGTGATGATCTTGGCCAGAGTGCCTATTACCACCTTGCGGACTGTTATCTAAAAACGGGTAAAAAAACTGAAGCTCAAGGTGCTTTTTTTAGAGCCAGTCAAAGCGGTTCTGATTTACGCTTGAGAGAGGATGCATATTTCAATTATGCCAAACTAGCCTATGCAAGCGCTACTCCTTTTGAGCAGCCTTTGGATATTTTCAAGGAATTTTTGAAGAAATACCCCAACAGTAAATATCGTGCTGAAGCCAATGAGTATTTAGCGAATCTCTATTTGAATTCAAAGGACTACGAGCGCGCCATGAAGTCTATATCTGCCGCAGGTTTAGATCAGCCTACCATGCAGGGGGCTTATCAGAAAGTGGCCTATTTCAGGGGAGTCCAACATTTTAATGCTATACAATACCCTGCCGCAAAGCGAATGTTTGAGCGCTCCTTACAATACCCTTTAAACAATGTGCATACTGCACTTGCCCACTACTGGTTGGCAGAAATTGCTTACAGAGGCAAAGATTTTGAAGGGGCATTGAGAGAATTATCGAAGTTTGAATCGATTCCTGGATCTGCTACTTTAAGTCAATACAAGCGGAGTCTATACAATAAGGCTTATGCCTATTTTTCACAGGGAAACTTTGAAGCGGCGGCAACTACTTTCAGGTTATTTCTAAATAAACAACGTCCGGGAAATAAGTTGGCCAATGATGCCGAATTACGATTAGCGGATGCCTATTTCATGACGAGCCAATACAACAACGCAATTATCTACTACGAGACTTATTTGGGGCGCGATGTACCCGATGCTGATTATGCTACCTTTCAGCAGAGTTTGTGCTTTGGTTTGGTAGAGGATAACCAACGTAAAGCATCAAGTTTAGAAAGATTGGTGAAGCGATTCCCGAATTCTGTGTACGCCACTGATGCGTACTTTGAACTGGGTGAAACATTTATGAAGATGGGTCAGATAAACAACGCGGAATCCATTTTCACTTCTTTTATCAATGATTACCCAAAGTCTAGATTTATTAAAAACGCACACATAGCTCTTGGATTAATATTTAGGACACAGGAAAAGAGTGAAAGAGCTTTGGCGCAATTTAAGAGAGTTGTAGAGGACTTTCCCAACACCCCTGAAAGTCGCGAAGCGTTGGGACTGGCAAAGATTCAATTTTCGGAATTGGATCGACTGACAAGCTACGTAGATTGGATACAAACTCTAACAGGAACAGACATTGGCCAAGGTCAATTAGATTCAACATTATACAATGGCGCCTATGACCGCTACAGTTTTGGGGATTGTTTGGGAACGCTTAAAGGCATGAAAGAGTATTTAGAAAAGTTTCCTGATGGAATATTCAGAGTACCGGCAAATTATTATTTAGCAGAATGTGCTTTTAATCAGGAACAAGATGATGTTGCCAAATTAGCATATGAATTCGTGGCTGCTTCCGGGGAATTGAGTTTCAGAAAACAAACGGTTGAACGTTTAGCCTCACTGTATTACGCGGAGCAAAATTTTGAGAAAGCTCTTTACTATTATGAGCAAGTACTGGGTTTAGTTGGTAATGCGGATGAAGGGAGAAGAGCGCGTTTAGGTTTAATGCGATGTGCCAAATCTTTAGGCAATACGGCAGTAGTAATGCAATATGCAGAGAGCTTATTGCAGGATGAAGCGCTCCCAACTGATTGGCAAACAGAAGCCCTGCTGAATGCTGCGCGGAGTTCATATGAACTGAAAGACAGCGCAAACGCCAAATTATACTATACTCAAATTCAAACGGCAATTAAGGGTGAAGCTCAAGCTGAAGCGTTGTATTATTTAGCAGAATTTGATTACGTGATAGCGCAATACGAAGCCTCTAATGAACAACTGTTTTGGATGATAGAAAACCTGCCTACTTATCCAAAATGGCGATGGAACTCTTTGCTCTTAATGGCTAGGAATTACGCAGGTGTAAGAGATGATTTTCAAGCAAACTATACCTTAGACTTTATCATTGAAAATGCAGATTTTGGGGAGTATGCTGAACAAGCAAGTGTGTTTAAGGCAGAATTGGCACTACAGCGTGAAAGAGAGGAAAGCAATACCATGGGAGTTGATAGCTTAATTATGGACGACTTTCAGGAGGAATTGATTGAAGATTTAGATGAATAAAGCAATGAGTTGTATGAATTTTCCTACAAGACTAATTACTGTTTTGGCGCTACTAGTTGGCGCAAATACTGTGTCTTATGCTCAGGTAGAAACGGGTGATGAGGTAAAGAGCGTTGAAATTAGAGTGGTTGAGGAATACCAAGCTCAGGTTAGAAGTGCCCAAAAAATATCTGAACAACCTTCGTTTTCTGATACTACCTCCCGGAAATTACCTGTCAATGTTCGAATTAGTCCCAAGGCAATGGCACTGGATTTTGCACCTGCCGCCATACCTTCTATTCGACTAGGCCGGGTGAAACTTCCTAAACTTCCTACCCAGCAAGTGAGTTTGGGTGGAGGGAATCTCTCTAGTTCCTATGCGAGCTTTATCCTTAGTTCTCCTAGAAGTAAGAAAAATGTGTGGGGTGTGCGAGCGCTGCATCAAGGCTCATTGAGTGGAGTACCAAATAGTTACCTTAGACAGTCGGAATACGAAAACGAAATTTTAGCCGATTTTCAGCGCGCCACAAAAAATTACAATTTTAAAACTCAAGCTTTGCTCAAGGCGGATTACNTGAGTTATTATGGAGCCTCTAATCCAGTATTTCAAGATAGTACACCGGGTAATTGGCAACAGCAACTTGGGATTTCACAACAATGGTTGAGGACATCCAATCCAACAAGTAAAGTGATTGCTGCATATAGAAGTGGTGGAATAGCCTACCGCTATACGAATGGCGGCTATGCAACCAGTGAACATCTATCTAAAACCCACCATTTGTTTGAGATTTATACGAACAAACAAGACGTTTTGATCGAGTTAGGATACCAGCTTGCTTCAGTAAATTCATGGGCGGATTCGGCTTCGTCTAATTATCACAATTTTTCAATTGCCCCATACACAAGAGGTAAAGAGGGAATTCTAACCTATGAGTTCGGCCTTAATTTTTCTGGAACGCAGACGAGTGGTTTGGCTAATGACAGATTTGAATTCTATATATATCCAAAAATAAACCTACAGGCAGAGTTGTTAGAGCGCACTCTCGCCGTGTTTGGAGGTTGGGACGGTACTTCAAAACAAAACTCATTACAAAGCATGATTGTTGAGGTACCCTTCCTAACAATGGACCAAGAATATAGACTTTCCGGAACAAATAAGGGATATGTTGGGATGCAAGGAGCATTAATTGGAAAACTGCAATACCGGGTGGAGGGGTCTTTAACGACCATGAATGATGCACTCATGTATGAAAGGGATTCATTAAATATTTTTTCCAATGTTCATGGGGCAGATGTTCCTGCGCTCAAAGCCGTTTATGCAGAATACGTTGTAAAATCTGGAGTCCGTGGAGAATTAAATCTTCCCTTAAAGTATTTCGTTGCCTCCACCTATGCTGAACTGAACGCATTCAGCGGTGAGGATTTTCTTGGTCAAGAAGGTCGGATATTCGGTGCAATGTTAGATTACTCCATAAACGAATTGTCAATCGGCTCAAATATTCGTTATGTAAGCGGTCGTTACAATCACATGAATTATTCAGCCTTTCCCTTGGAATCCTATGTGGATTTGAGCGCTACTATTGAATATAAAATCAATGAAAATTTGAGTGTCAGTTTACGCGGTTACAATCTACTTAATCAATCATACATGATGTGGCAAGGTTACGGTGTTCGGGGTACACGAGGNCTGTTTTTACTGAACTATCAATTTTAATCTATTCACTCAACCTGTTTTTGCGCTGTACCCCCCGAACTTGTTAATAAAAATGTTGGTAAGTGCGCACCTGAAAAAGGGTATAAAAGGGTAGAAATGGACCCCAGAAAGTTATCTTTGTTAGGTTAGCAAAAATGCAAGAAAACGTAACCGTTATGAGCGAAGAGCAGAACAACTATGATGGTGGGTCCATTCAGATACTTGAAGGTCTAGAAGCAGTAAGAAAACGTCCCGCCATGTATATTGGCGATGTAGGTGTTAAGGGTCTTCACCACCTTGTTTATGAAGTTGTAGATAATTCTATAGATGAAGCCTTAGCAGGTTATGCAAGTGATATTTATGTTACTATAAATGAGGATAATAGTATCACGGTTAAGGACGATGGTCGTGGTATTCCAACTGATATGCATCCAAAAGACGGTAGATCAACATTAGAGGTGGTCATGACTGTTCTTCATGCTGGAGGTAAGTTTGATAAAGATTCCTATAAAGTTTCGGGAGGTTTGCACGGTGTTGGTGTGAGTTGTGTGAATGCACTATCCATCATGCTCCATGCGGAGGTTCACCGCGATGGTAAAAAGCACGAAGTTGAATTTTCGAAGGGTGCAGCCCAATATGCAACTCGCGAGGTTGGTCCAACGGATTATAGGGGAACCATCGTCACTTTCAAACCGGATGACGAAATTTTCGAAGAATTAATCTATCAATACGAAATCCTTGCCAAGCGCATGCGCGAGCTAGCGTTCTTAAATAAGGGAATTTCTATCACGCTCAAAGACTTGCGTGAAAAAGACGAGAAAGGTGAATTTATTTCAGAGCTTTTTCACTCTCAAGACGGTCTTGCTGGGTTTGTAAAATATATAGATGCGAATCGTGAGGCAATAATGCCTCAGGTTATGTGCTTAGATGGAGAGCGCGACGGTATTCCTGTGGAGGTTGCTATGCACTATAACACCTCATACACAGANAATATTCATTCGTATGTAAATAACATTAATACNCATGAAGGCGGGACGCACCTCGCCGGGTTTAGAAGAGCATTAACCCGCACGCTGAAGAAATATGCGGATGAAAGCGGACTCTTGGCNAAAGAGAAAGTAGAAGTGAGTGGCGATGATTTCCGCGAAGGTTTGACTGCAGTAATTTCTGTGAAAGTTATGGAACCCCAGTTTGAAGGCCAGACCAAAACTAAATTGGGAAACAAGGATGTAAGCGGTGCAGTAGATAAACTAGTAGGTGAGATGTTGACCAATTTCTTGGAAGAGCATCCGAATGAGGCTAAAATTATTGTCCAAAAAGTGTTGCTTGCTGCACGAGCTCGTGTTGCTGCGAAGAAGGCAAGAGAGATGGTTCAGCGCAAAGGTACCATGTCATCTATGGGGCTTCCCGGAAAGCTCAGTGATTGTTCGGAAACTGATCCTGAAGTATGCGAAATTTTCTTGGTTGAGGGTGATTCAGCNGGAGGTACTGCCAAGCAAGGTCGTGATCGTAATTTCCAAGCAATATTGCCACTACGGGGTAAAATATTGAATGTTGAAAAAGCGATTTCTCACAAGGTGTTTGAGAATGAAGAGATCAAGAATATGTACACAGCATTGGGCGTGAGTGTTGGTACTGAAGAGGATGAAAGAGCTTTGAATATTTCAAAATTAAGGTATCATAAAATTGTAATTATGACCGATGCAGATGTGGATGGAAGCCACATCTCCACATTGATTCTCACGTTCTTTTTCCGTTACATGCGCGAATTGGTTGAATTGGGTTATGTCTACATAGCAAATCCGCCGCTATATTTAGTTAAGAAGGGCGGAAAGAGTTCCTATGCTTGGAATGACGACCAACGTGATGCATTGCAATTGGAATTTGGGGGAGATACAGGCCAAGGAGTAGGAATACAGCGTTATAAAGGTCTTGGTGAAATGAACGCGGATCAGTTGTGGGAAACTACAATGAATCCTGATGAGCGAATCCTAAAGCAGGTAACTATTGATGATAGTGCAGAAGCAGACCGTGTTTTCTCCATGCTTATGGGAGATGAGGTTCCGCCTCGTAGAGATTTTATTGAGCGCAATGCGAAATACGCTAATATTGATGCCTAATAGGATTTATAGCATATTTAAAGCCTCCTTAATTGGGGGCTTTTTTATAGCTACTTGGTTCTTGTTTTCGGCTTGTAACAGAGTGGATCATTCAGATAAGATGGTTTTTAGTTACAATGAACCCTCCGGTATACCAACTTTAGATCCGGCCTTTGCAAGGGATAAAAGTACCATGTGGGCAGTAGGACAATTGTATGATGGCCTTTTCTTCCTTGATGAAAATAATGAAGTACAACCGGCCTTAGCAACCCGTTATGTTTTGGATGGAAGTACCTATACGTTTTCCTTGAGAAAGGCTCACTTTCATTCAGGTCGCAGAATCAAAGCACAAGATGTGCGGTATTCTTTACAGCGACTCATAAATCCTAAAATTGCATCACCTGGTGCTTGGGTGCTAGAGCGAGTTAGTGATATGAAGGTCATAAACGATAGCACACTCGTTATTGAATTAGATAAACCATTTGCAGCATTTCCTTCCATGCTCACAATGCCTTATTGTTCCGTGGTGGATTCCATTGTTGCACAACAAGAATTATTAGCTACCATTGGAGGTGGAAGTGGTCCATTTAAGTTTCATAGATGGCACTATGGAGAAAAAATGATTTTCCACAAAAATGAGAACTATTGGCAAGTGGATGACTCTGGCAATTCTTTNCCTTATTTAGATGGTGTGAGCATTTCCTTTTTACCTGATCAACAAAGTGCCTTTCTTGAATACTTAACCGGCACATTTGATTTACTTCCGAATATTGATCCTAGTTTCAAAGATGATCTTCTCACGGAAAATGGAGAACTCCAGAATCGTTACAGCGAAAGTCATATTTTAAATCGAACTCCATTTTTGAACACGGAATTTTTACTTTTTAATACAGAATATGAGTTGCCGTATGAATTGCGATGGGCCATCAATGCTGCTATTGACAGGACCCAGATGATGGAATTGCTTCGTAGCGGTATAGGTCGTGAAGCTACGGGAGGAATTATTCCTTTTGGTCTACCCGGATACAAAGAGGATATTGGAATTAGCTATAGTCCGGATAGTGTTAAAAAGGTATTAGCTTCTTTTGATGAATTACCAGCACTTACCCTGACTACAACTTCAAATTATCGTGATATCTGTGAATTTGTTCAAGGTAGTTTGGGACGGTTGGGTTGGTCCATAGCAGTGGATATTATTCCCTCAGCAGCTCTCAGAAGCGCAAAGAGCTCTGGTAGTTTATCATTTTTCCGAGCTTCTTGGATAGCGGATTATCCGGATGCCGAGAATTATTTGTTGCTTTTTTATTCAAAGATGCGTGCACCCTTAGGGCCCAATTACTCTAGATATTCAGTGGCCTTTTATGATAGTCTTTATGAAGAGTTATTGAATGAAAAAAATGATTCTTTAAGAATAAAATTAATTGAAGAGGCAGATGCGTTTTTGATGAAAAATGCTGCTTGTGTGCCACTCTACTATGATGAGGTCATTCGTGTTCATTCTAAAAACCTTAAAGGCTTAAAGACAAATGCCTTGAATGCTCTCTTGATAAAAGAGGTTACTCTAGAATAGGAGCATTGATTGTAGTGACCAACGGATAGTGGTCGCTAAAGTCAATGTGTTCTAGATGTTGATCAGTGCATTTGATGCCCTTAGAGAGTAAGGTCCAGTCTATTCGGATGGGTAAAAATCGTCTTTTTAACGGCTCAAAACTGCCCATTTNCCCTGTTCCATTNCATATATAGGGGTCCTTCATTTTTTGTAATAAACGCGCGTAGAGATTGCCTGAAGGNACACCGTTAAAGTCACCACAAAGTATTGTAGGATGGGGACTTTGGTCTACCCATTTCAGAATGGATTTTGCTTGTAAACCTCGAGCGCGTTCTGATTGTATGATCTTCCCTACAATGTCTTTTGTCCTGGCTAAGAAGTCATCTGCATTAGGTTCAACGCTCATGTCGCCGTCGCTCACACCTGTTGAGCTCAAATGAACATTTATGAATCTAACCGTATCCCAAGGAAGAACAATATCTGCGAATCCTGCGCTGTATTTTGGATACCCGTCACCTGGCAGTTCCTTAAACTCTAGTAATTCCTCATAAACAATGGGGTATTTTGAGAAAATNCCCACACAATAACCACTCCATTTGGGTGCAAAAAAGACGTTCGAATACAGTTGACGTNCAGGTCGTTCTTCAGGTTTGCGAATCTCCTGCATACAGAGAACGTCAATCTCCTGCCGCTGCGCCCATGCAGCAATTTTACTAGAAGCGTTTTCAGATTGATAAAAAGCGCGAACATTGTATGAGGCAATGCGGATAGATTTTTCAGGAGCATCTATGGTTTTGGCAATTGGCAGCTGAGCCATAGCGGGTAAGAATGTTAAACCTATTCCAATTAGATGGGGTATAACGTTTCTTAATGAAACTCTGAGGTTAAGTATGAAAAACAAAATATGCGGAACAANTAGAGTAGGGAAAATGAGCGCAAAAAGGCCGGATCCTGAAAATAAGTCGGAAGGTATTAAGGAGGCTAATCCACATATAATAGTTGCGAGTAATAACAACCTATTGAACCACCTTAGGAGAAACCTTCGCTTTTTCACTCTCTATTGGAAATCTTAAATAGATACGCTTTTTCCTCTTGACTAAGGCTATCGTATCCTTTCTCTTTGATTTTATCTAAAATTTCATCCATGCGAGCTGTATCTTCTTGGTCGTTCGATTTGGACTTTTTTACATCTTTATATTTTACATAACTACTTTCTCCAAAACTAAATCCTCTACGTTTCTTCTTGGATTTTGATTGGAACAGCATGTTACGGACTCCGTCTATGACTTGAAATAAATACACGTTCCATTCGTGCCCCTGCCTCATACTTCTTATGAAGAAGAAGGCAACTATAGCACCGCCAAGATGTGCAATATGTCCACCAGCATTGGGTCCTGTCGAATTTAGAATATCTAGCGTCACAATACCCGCAGCAAGCATCCAGTACTTAATTTCAAAAATCCCCCACAAACGTACAGGCATGTTAGGCATATATAGGGCTCCGGCAACAAGAATTGCTATGCACCCTGCGCTCGCGCCAACCATAGAGCTTTCGCCCAAAATAGGACTAAGATTGTAAAGAAGGATATAAAGAAGTCCGCCTCCAACTCCTCCATAAATGTAAAGTGCTAATAATCGTTTTTCTCCCAAATATTCCAAGAGGATTTTACCTGAGAAATAGAGCACAATCATGTTAAAAAGAATATGTCTGAAGCCAAAATGAGTAAACATGTATGTTAGCACGGTCCATGGACGTAAGAGTAATTTCCACGGGTCTGAAGGAAGTGCCAAAAGATCATCGGCAAGATGGGGTATTAATTCAAAACTCCCAGTAAAGAGGGTTGTAAAAGCGTTTGTTAGCGTAAATAGAATGAATACAGCAACATTCAAATAAAGTAACCTAGTTAGGTAGTCTCCTTTGAAGGCATCATGTTTTGCTTTGTTGAATAATTCGCTCATCGCGTATAGCCGTTCATCACTAAAGGTATCTTGTTTTTCGCCATCTACGTATTAATAAGAAGCCAAATAGCATTCCTCCTAAATGCGCAAAATGTGCTATGCCACTGTTGCTTGTTGAAAAACCGTTGTAGAGTTCCAGTAAACCGTAACCAATGACAAAATATTTTGCTTTGATTGGAAAAAAGAAATTCAAGTAAATCACTTGATTTGGGAAGGTCATACCAAAAGCCAAAAGAACGCCAAACACGGCACCCGAAGCACCTACCATAGGGGTGTTTAGAAGCCTATTTAAGGCGCCCATAGTGCTGTCGGTATAATTGTATCCTTGTTCAATGAGTGCAGCGCCCTCTGAAATCACGGTTTCTAGGTTATCCGAAGGGATACTTGCTGCCAGTGAATAGTATTCGTAACTGTTGACTGCAATTTGAAGCGCGCTGGCTCCAAGGCCGGTAAGTATATAGTAGATGAGAAACCTCTGTGAACCCCAATAGTTTTCCATGGCACTGCCTAAAAACCAGAGCATGATCATATTTGATGCAATGTGTCCGAGGTTTCCGTGCATAAACATGTGGGTAACTAGTTGAGACGGTATGAAGCTGTCACTAGCTGGAAAATACAATCCAAGCCAATCAGTGATATCTACACCAAAAGTGGAGCGGATACTGATCATTCCCATAAAGAACAAGCCATTTATGATGAGTAAATTCTTTACTACTGTGGGCATTAAGCTAAATCTTTGCTGTGCAATCATAGGTCTTTAACAAGGTCTTCTTGTTCTAGTTCGATAATAATTCTTTTACCATTAGGAGCGTAACTTGGATTTGAGCTACTAAAGAGTTGTTCACATAAAACTTCATGCGCCTCGGTATTCAAAGAATTAGACGCGGCTTTCACCGCTAATTCTAGGGCAAACGTTTTGAGAATCTTAGACTCTGTCATTTCCTGCATAGAGCTTAATGCTTCCATTAATCGTTCCAACGCTCCTTTGGCTCTTTCGGGTGCTAAAACCACAGGAGCTCCAATAATTTCCAAACTACTTTTATCTTTATTCACATTCCAGTCAAACCCTGCGATTGCAAATTGACCTGCATATTCTTCCAATAAAAGGGCTTCTGAGGGTGTAATATTGAGTTGTAAAGGAAATAGTAATTGCTGAGAGGCCACACTCGCATCCTTCAATTTGCTCCAAATACGGTCAAATTGAACTCTTATCTGTGCTTGCTTCACATGAATAAGAAGCAGTTTNCTACNTAATATGGTAATCATAAAATTCCCCCACACTAAGATTTTAGTCTTGTGTTTTCNACTATCAATTTCATCTGTCCAGAAATCTTCCAATGATTCTTCAAGTGCACCTATTTCTAATTCAGGGTTAGAATTTAGAATTTTTTCGTTTTTGATCCGCTCGTATTGCTCATCAGGCGTTCTAAGTTGTGGACGGCCAATATTGCTATCGGGCTCAAACGGGTTAAAATTAGGGTTGACACGGATTTTAGGTTCCTCGGGAATACGACCCTTTGGCAAGGGTGGAAGAGAGAAACTTACTTCAGAATTAAAATCAATTGCGGGCACTACATTGAATTGGCCAATAGCGTGTCTTGCAGCACTTCTTAATACGGCGTAGATAGTTCGTTCATCCTCAAATTTAACTTCAGTTTTTGTTGGATGGATATTTACGTCTAGACTGTTGGGGTTTACCCTTAAAAATAGAAAATACCCTGGGTGATGTTCCGCGCTTAATACTTCTTCAAACGCTTCTCGTATTGCGTTGTGCAAATAAGGTGATTTTACAAATCTATTGTTCACAAAGAAAAATTGCTCTCCGCGTCTTTTTTTAGCGAACTCTGGCTTTAGCACAAAACCTTCAACCTGCACAACATCTGTACTTTCTTTTATAGGAACTAATTTTTCGTCAAATTTTCGTCCGAAGATGGCACTTATTCTTTTTCTGCGATTCTCTTGTGGTAGATGAAAAAGTAATTTCTCATCGTGTTTAAGAATCCACTCTACATCATGATGCACAAGAGCTACTCTATGGAATTCGTCAATGCAGTGCCTTAGTTCTATTCGATCGTTTTTTAAGAATTTTCTTCGTGCAGGCACGTTATAGAAGAGATTTCGTACTTCTACAATGCTNCCTGTGGGTCCAGGATANGGCAAATTTGCTGTGATNTTTCCNTCTTCCAATTTGAGATTTGTGCCCATACTGCCTCCCTCTGTGTTCGTCTTTAATTGTACATGAGCGACTGCAGCAATAGAAGCCATTGCCTCGCCTCTAAAACCGCGTGTATTTAAATTGAACAAATCTTCCGCTGAAGAAATTTTTGAGGTTGCATGACGTCTGAAGCAGAGCTCTGCATCTACGCTGCTCATTCCACTGCCGTTATCAATGACGACTATTGCTGTTTTCCCAGCACCTTTTAGGCTAAGTGTGACTTTAGTTGCACCAGCATCAATGCTGTTCTCAAGCAATTCCTTCACCACAGATGAAGGCCGCTGTACAACTTCTCCCGCAGCAATTTGATTGGCAACGTGGTCGGGTAAAACAGAAATTAGGGCATTCATAAAAGGAATTTAGCAGCAAAAAAAACTACGAGAATTAAAAAGAGAAGAGAATACAAAAGTCTTTTCGCATAGCCGTCGCTCTTTCCTGCACTTTGCGCTCTTCGCAAATCCCAGTTATCGCGGATACGTTGCCTATACTTCTCTTTGTTGTCAAAAGGAATCTCATCTTCGCCCTCTGGTCTTTCCAATAATTTTAAGCGCTCCTTTCTCTCGTCATGAAAGCGTGCTTGGTGTTGAAAACCGCGAGGTTGATTACGTGCGAAAAATCCCATATTGTCTTAACTTCTCGATTCCCAAAGGTAATAACCTAAATTCACTTTTGCGACCCCATGAAACGTCAACTAACGATCATTTTTTCCATAGTTATTTTAAGCTCTCTAACTGCCAAAGGGCAGGTAGATTCATTGAGTCTTAAAGTGGATAGTTTATTGACTACAATGTCATTAAAGGAAAAAGTTGGACAGCTCTTTATGATTGCTGCCTACAGCAATAAAGACGAAAATTATCGTGTCTATTTAGAAACTTTAGTACGAGATTATGGTGTAGGAGGTATAATAGTCATGCAAGGAGGACCTGCACGCCAAAGGGAACTCATAAGCCGGTTGCATCAGTCATCTGAGCTACCACTNCTAGTGGGTCAAGATGCGGAATGGGGCCAAGCTATGCGTTTAGATAGTACCTATAAGTTCCCTACTTCTCTTACTGTTGGAGCAGTTCAAGATCTTAAACTAGTAGAAAGATTAGGAGAAGCACTGGCCCATGAAAGTCATAGAACTGGGGTTCATATGAGTTTTTCTCCCGTTCTTGATGTGAACACGAANCCTAGAAATCCAATCATTGGTGCTCGGTCTTTTGGTTCGAACGCAAAAGAAGTAAGTAGGAGGGGGCGGGCACTTATTAAAGGTATGGAAAGTGCTGGGGTACTTGCATGCGGTAAGCATTTTCCTGGACATGGTGATACCCAATCGGATAGTCATAAAACATTACCGATTGTNGATCGAACCTTAGATGAGTTAAAATCAGTGGAGTGGATTCCCTTCAAAGATGCCCTTCAGCACGGAGTCAGTTCATTGATGATTGCACATTTAAATATTCCTTCACTGGAACCTTCTGGCAAGCCTACTAGTTTATCATCCAGTGTGATAGATGATGTACTAAGAAAAGAATGGGGCTACAATGGGCTAATTCTCACGGATGCGCTAAATATGAAAGGAGTGAGCGAATTTGCGCCTGTGGGTGAGTTAGAAATTGAGGCATTTAAGGCAGGAAATGATATCTTGTTATTTGCTATGGATGTTCCAAAAGCTTCTGCAAAGTTAGTTGCGGCTTTTGAGAGTGAAGAACTTTCCAAAGCCGAATTAGATANTCGTGTTGCTCGAATCTTGAGGGCCAAAGAAAATTCAAATGCTCGGAAGCATTGGGCAATGGCCAAGCAAGGGAAGCTGAAAGACACATTGGAAGTTCAATATCCGGATAAGACAGCTTCTCATGAAGAACTAAGCTTTAACCTTATTGAAGGAGCAGCTACCCTATTAGAGCTGGGGACGCTATCATTCCCCATTAAGAGTGTAGAAGGAAGGTTTGCACATATTTCTGTTGGAAGCACTCCAGAAACCAAGGTATTGAATNAATACCTTGATCGATATGCCACATTTGATCACTTTGTTAACGTATCCCCAAAGGGAATGCTTCGTCATGAGGCTATAGTCGTTTCCTTTCACCAAGACCCAAAAAATCCTTGGAAGCGCTATACATTAAGTTCTTCGGAAAAAGCTTTAATNGCTGGAATTATAGCAACGGGCAAGCCAATTTATATTCTTCATTTTGCCAATCCATATGGCCTATTGACTTACCCGGATTTGGGCGAAAACGCTCGAGTATTGGTGATGTATGAAAACAATGGAATTGCACAAAAATTGGCTCCACAATTTCTATTTGGAGCACGCAGCACCAAGGGTAAACTTCCTGTAGATTTAAATAATTGGGGGCTAGAAGGCAGCGGACAAGAGACCAAGATTATTAAAAGATTGAGTTATGGATTCCCTTCAGAGGTTGGTGTAGAGGCCGATAAACTGTTGGAAATTGATTCAATCATGCACTTTGCTATTGCTCAAGAGGCTACTCCTGGCGGGCAGGTGTTAATTGCCAGAAGAGGTAACGTTATTTATTCCAAAGAATTCGGGCATCATACGTATCATGAATCTAATAGTGTTGAATGGGATCATTTATACGATATCGCATCTATTACCAAAATAACTGCCACACTGCCTGGGATGATGAGGTGGTATGAGAAACAGCCTCTCTTATTGGAATCAACTGTAGGTCAACAGCTGCCGGAATTGGNATTTTCTAATAAAGGTTCCCTTGTTCTATCGGATGTATTAGCCCATCAAAGTGGGCTGGCTGCATGGATTCCATATTACCTTAGAACCATTAAGACGGATTCTGCCAAAGCATTTTGGTATACGGCTCCCAATGCAGAAACAATTTCTATTACAAAGGATATGCACCTGCGCAGTTCAGTGAAAGACACTATGTACGCTATGCTTGAATTAAGTGATTTGAAAACTAAAGAATACCGCTACTCTGATCTGGGCTATTATTTATTCCAAAGAATGCTTGAAAAGCATAACAATGAAAATTTAGACTCTTGGGCACAATCTACCTTTTACAATCCGTTGGGCGCGTCNAGATTAACATATAACCCCTTGTATCATGGCTATAGCTTAGATGAAATTGTGCCAACTGAGCAAGATTTGTATTGGCGAAACACCACTGTTCATGGAAGAGTTCATGATATGGGAGCAGCCATGATGGATGGGGTGGCCGGACATGCAGGACTGTTTNCCAATGCTAATTCATTAGCTAAAATGATGCAAATGTACTTGTGGGGAGGGACCTATGGAGGTATCAAATTCTTTCAGTCGTCAACGATAAAAAAGTTCACTTCTTGTGCCTTTTGCGAGTTAAAAAATAGGCGGGGTTTAGGTTTTGATAGACCACAGATTGATGACGGTCCCGGACCAAGTTGCAGCTGTGCTTCAAATGATAGTTTTGGCCATACTGGATTCACCGGAACCATGGTGTGGATGGATCCCAATGAGGAATTGCTCTATGTATTCCTTAGTAACAGGACCTATCCAGATATGGAGAACTGGAAATTGAACAAATTTGATATTCGAACAAATATTCAAGAGGTTATTTATAGCGCGCTGAATTAACAAGTATTTTTGAAAGATGAAGATAGGTGTCGTATGTTACCCCACATTCGGCGGCTCTGGGGTGGTCGCAACCGAATTAGGAATCCAAATGGCTAAAAAAGGTCATGAGGTTCATTTCATTACGTACAGTCAACCCGTTCGGTTAGATATTTTTGAGCCAAATATTTATTACCATGAGGTTAATGTTCAAGACTATCCGTTATTTGAATACCAACCGTATGAGTTAGCGTTGAGTTCAAAAATGGTGGATACGGTGCTCACTGAAGGAATAGACATCCTGCACGTACATTATGCCATTCCCCATGCTTATGCAGCGTATATGGCAAAGAAAATCTTGCTGGAAAAAGGCATCTATATTCCTGTAGTGACCACATTACACGGAACAGACATCACGTTGGTCGGAAAA
The DNA here is from genome assembly GCA_002707525.1 of Flavobacteriales bacterium. Taxonomy (GTDB): domain Bacteria; phylum Bacteroidota; class Bacteroidia; order Flavobacteriales; family Schleiferiaceae; genus UBA10364. Next base: position 100,210 of record PAND01000005.1, on the reverse strand, counting down.
AACCCTTCCTACAAGCCTGCGGTTACGTTTTCAATAAATAAAAGTGATATCGTTACTTCAGTGAGTCAAAGCTTGAAAGAAAATACACTGCGTTCTTTTGTGGTAAAAAATCAAATTGAAGTGATTCCAAATTTTGTGGATTTGAGCTTATACCAGCAGGATGTTCCCTGCAAACGTTCACAAATAGCACCAAATGGCGAAAAGATTATTACCCACATTTCTAATATGCGAAGCGTTAAACGCATTCCAGATATTATAAATATTTTTCATAGAATTCAAAAGGCCGAAGAATCTATCCTTTTAATGATTGGTGATGGTCCTGAACGAGAAAAGGCTGAGCAGCAGGCTAAAGATTTAGGAATCTATTCTAAAGTGAAGTTTTTAGGGAAAACTACTGAAATAAAAAAGTTGCTCTGCATGTCTGATTTGTTTCTACTGACGTCTGCTACTGAGAGTTTTGGTTTAGTGGCTTTGGAAGCTATGGCCGCAAAAGTTCCTGTTATTAGCTCAAATGCAGGCGGAATTCGCGAGGTAAATGTGCATGGGGTAACGGGCTACTTATCAACCATTGGTGATGTAGAAACCATGGCGAATTACAGTCTAACGTTGCTTCAGAATCCGGAGCTGCACGAGCAGTTTAGGAAAAATGCCTATGCACGTGCGAAGGACTTTTCAATTGATATCATAGTGCCTAAGTATGAGGAAGTTTATCAACGCGCTTTAGCAAGTATTAAAAAGGGAAAAGAGAACAATCCGGTATAAGTCCATTGGTTTTTCAAGTTGAGCATTTTTATCCGCCAACCCTTTTTGTCTTGAACCCTTCTTTTTCTAAAAAGTTTCGGGCTTTATCTCTAACATTTCCTTGAAGTATTATTTCGCTATTCTTTGCACTGCCGCCAACACCGCATGTTTGCTTCAGACGTTTGCTAAGTTCCAAAAGTTCTTTATTAGTCCCTTGAAAACCTTTAATAATTACAACTTGTTTTCCGCCGCGACCTTTTTTTTCAAAATGAAGTTCTAATAGTTGATCTTCTGCGTCAATCAACTCCTTATCTTCTGAACGGTCATAATTAAATTCAGGATTTGTGCTAAATACAAAGCCTCCCAAGTCCTCTAAATTGATTTTCTTTGGTTTATTCTTTTTTGCCATTATTATGAGCTTAGTCATTACAAGTACTACCAATCCAAAAGTAAAGGACATTGTCCAATTACTCACTAAATCCAAGGAGAGGAAAACCCGTGGACTTTGCATAGTTGAAGGAGCAAGAGAAATAAATAGGGCATTAGCTTCAAATTGGGTTGCCAAAGAGTTATGGCAATTAGATGGGAGTGACGTTCCGCTCAATACTATGGCTTTCCCTAACTATTATCTGGCATCGTCCAAAGTATTTCAAAAGATAGCTTACCGCAACACCACTGAAAGCGCGGTTGCCGTATTTGCCGTTCCAGATTCTGGGATGAATCAACACTTGGAACTATTGAAATCAGCAAAGTGCATACTTGTTCTTGAGGGGATTGAAAAACCGGGCAATCTTGGTGCATCGCTTCGCACCGCATGCGCTGCAGGTATTGATGCTGTGGTCCTTGTGAATTCCGGTGTAGATCCATATAGTCCCAATGTGATTAGGAATTCCACAGGTGCATTGTTTGAAATACCCCTGATTACTACAGATTCGAAAGCGCTTATCTCGTTGTTTAGCGCAACAGGAAGGAAGGTTTATGTGACAAATTTACATGAGGAGGCAGACTCTATGTTTACTATTCAATGGCCTGACTCCTGCGCAATTGTATTGGGAGAAGAATCAAGTGGGTTAAGCGATATTTGGACGTTAGGTGGTTTTGAAAATATTATTATCCCTATGGAGGGAGGAGCTATTGACTCATTAAATGTAAGCGTGAGTGCCGCTTTGCTCATGTATCATTGGAAATCTCAGCAATAAAGCTCATTGGTCAAAAAAATACGGCTCGCCTAAGCGAGCCGTAAACCAAACCAATAAACCTAAGTTACCTATATGGGCATCTTACATAATTAAAACGCTTAAAGGAGATTTTAGTTCAATACTCAAGAAAATACTATTGAGATTTTAGTCTTTTTGTACTTTCCTTTTTGTTAAAAAAGACAAAGCAGTGGGACTTTCTTTTACGTTCATAACTCCCTCGGGGTGACCAAAATACAGAAGTTGCCCCCCCTCTTCGCCACCTTTAGGCCCTATTTCTAAAAGATAATCTGCTCGTTCAATAACATCTAGGTCATGCTCAATTACAAGCACAGTATGCCCCATATCAACGAGTGCATTAAATGCAATGAGGAGTTTTCTAACGTCGTCAAAATGCAATCCCGTTGTGGGTTCATCAAANAGGAACAATGTATTTCCGGCTTTATTTCCTTTGGAGAGAAAATAGGCCAATTTAACTCGCTGAGCTTCACCTCCGCTTAAGGTGGAACTGCTTTGTCCTACAGCTGCATATCCCAAACCTACATCCTGAAGCGGTTGGAGTTTATTGGCAATTTTAATTTGTTTTATGGTGCTAAAGAATGCTATAGCTTCGTCTATGGTGCATTCAAGTATGTCTGCAATGCTTTTGTCTTGTACCTTAACTTCAAGGATTTCTGCTTTGAAACGATGCCCATTGCAGTCTTCACAACGTAAATGGACATCTGCCATGAATTGCATTTCTATGGTAACTTCCCCTTCCCCCTTGCAGGTATCACAGCGTCCTCCATCTGTATTAAAGCTGAAGTGTTTTGGTTTATAGCCTCTAACTTTAGAGAGCTCGGTTCCTGCATAGAGCGATCTGATATCGTCGTAGGCTTTTAGGTAAGTAACGGGGTTTGAACGAGATGATTTCCCAATAGGATTTTGGTCTACCATTTCTACGTGTTGTAATTTATCCAAATCACCTACCAATGCTTTATGTAACCCTGGACGTTCACCAACATGCTCAAGATGTTTTTTAAGCGCTGGGTAAAGAATTTTTTTGATTAAGGTACTTTTTCCTGAACCACTTACTCCTGCAACCACTGAAAATACTCCAAGAGGTATAACCGCATCAAAACCTTTGAGGTTGTGCTGTCTCACTCCTTCTAGTTTAATAACACCCGTTGGAGTTCTAATAGATTTAGGAAGGGGGATTTCCAGGCGCCCGGTCAAATATCCCGCTGTTAAACTAGTTTGGTGTAATAATACATTGTCTGGTAATCCGGAGGCAATAATTTCACCTCCTAAGTTTCCAGCAGCAGGACCAATATCAATAAGATAATCGGCAGCCTGCATAAAGATTTCTTCATGCTCTACAACAACGACTGTATTTCCTTTATCCCGGAGTGCTTTAATTACTTCAATAAGCTGTTCTGCGTCAAAAGGATGCAAACCTATACTTGGTTCATCTAAAATATATAAGGAACCCACGAGCGCGGAACCAAGCGAAGTTGCTAATTGAATTCGTTGACTTTCACCGCCGCTTAGAGTATTGCTGGTTCTGTTAAGCGTGAGGTAGGATAACCCCACATTCATAAGAAATTTTATTCGTGTGGTGATTTCTGTGAGTAGACGTTTTGCAATTTCAGAATCACGCGCGTCAAGTTCAAGTGCATCAAAAAAACCAGCTAACTTATTCAGCGGCAGTTCTACTAACTCGTGTAACGCAACTCCTCCTATTTTGACATATGAAGCTTCTTGTTTTAGGCGTTTTCCTTTACACGAAGAACATTTGGTTCTACCACGATAACGGCTAAGCATCACTCGAAATTGAATCTTGTATTTTTTGCTCTCTAAATGCTTGAAGAATGAATTTATTCCTTTAAAACTTTTACCTCCTTCCCAGAGCATCTCTTTTTCCTCAGCGGTTAGTTCCATGTAAGGACGGTGAATGGGAAAGCCTACTTCGCTGGCGCCAAGGATAAATTTATTTTTCCACTTGCTCATGGTCTCTCCTTTCCATGGTGCAACAGCACCTTCATACACACTAAGAGTTTGATTGGGTAAGACCAGGTCTTCATCAACACCAATGATACTGCCAAACCCTTCGCAAGTAGGACACGCACCAATGGGATTATTGAAGCTAAAAAGATGAACACTGGGTTCAGTAAAGATAACTCCGTCAACTTCGAATGAATTGTTGAATTCTATGGGACGATTGCCATCCAAGAAATCTAAAAGACAAGTGCCGCGGCCCTCATAGAAGGCTGTTTGTATAGAATCTTGTAAGCGATGAATATTCTCTTGATCATCTTTACGAGCTATTGCGCGGTCTATGACTAATTCAATTATTTCTTTATTGTAATTTCCATCTTCAAGTACATCTTCAATACGCTCAATATTCCCGTCTACCATGATTCTGGAAAACCCTTGAGAGGCCAAAATGGTTAGATGTTGGATTGCACTTCTATCTTTATAGGTGACAGGTGCAATAATTAGAAAACGATCACCGTCTTGTTTGCTTGAGATAAAGTCTATGACATCTTCAACTTGATGCCTTTTAACTTCTTTACCAGAAACTGGGCTGTAGGTGCGTCCAATGCGCGCAAATAAAAGCTTTAAGTAATCGTAGATTTCTGTAGTTGTGCCTACAGTAGACCTAGGGTTTTTACTACTTACTTTTTGCTGAATGGCAACAGCGGGAGGAATACCTTTAATGTATTCAACCTTTGGTTTATCTAATTTTCCTAAAAATTGGCGCGCATATGAGCTCAAGCTCTCTACATAGCGTCGTTGCCCTTCAGCGAACAAAGTGTCAAAAGCCAACGAACTCTTACCAGAACCACTTACACCGGTGATCACTACTAGTTGATTACGAGGGATATTTATGCTAACCTCCTTGAGGTTGTGCACGGAAGCCCGCTTAATTTCAATGAATTCGGTCATGTATAGTTAGAGTCAAAACACAAATGTAACCTTAAAACCCACCTACGGTTCCGCAGAAATACATCATTTTGGAATAGTATTTGATTCTTTCCCGTATATTCACCTTAAATTAAAAGACTTGCCTATAGAAATACTGCTACGCTAAATCCTTAATGTTATGAAATTAAGAAAGCTAGAAGACCACGATTTAGTGGCGCAGTACCGTGATGGAAATGAGCAAGCTTTTGAGGTGTTAATTCGCAGACACCAGAAACGTATTTTCCTACAGATTTATTCAAAAGTTCAAGATACAGAGGTCGCTGATGATCTGTTTCAAGAAACTTTTATTAAGGTTATTCGCTCTTTACGAAAATCTAATTATGAAGAAAAAGGTAAATTTCTTCCTTGGGCTATTCGTGTGGCAAACAATACAACTTTAGACTTCTTCAGAAGAGAGGCCCGAAAAAAAGAATTTCGTCCTAACGGAGAATTCACTGTATTTGACACTTATGGAGAAAGTGACCAGCCCTTTGAACAGGAATTAATTGAATCCCAGATAAACGAGGATTTACACAAGCTTATAACTTATCTCCCGGATGAACAGAGGCAGGTTTTAGAATTGCGAATATTCTGTAATTATAGTTTTAAAGAGATTGCTGAGGAAACGGATGTAAGCATTAATACCGCGCTTGGCAGGATGCGCTATGCAGTGGGTAATATTCAGAAACTCATGCTGAAACATAATATTAGTTTAGAATTTTAGTACTTGCAGATAATAAGGGTTCAGGCACTGCGTTACTATTACAATTTAAACGTAGCCCATGGGAAAAACTTTACCTTATGAACACTTGGAGGTTGGAGCCTCTGAAAAAAGTATCCAAAACATCTTAGCCTTCTCTAAAGCAACCAAGCAATTGAAGCTACAACGTTTACCCAAGGAGTTGGGAGAACTATTTAACAACTAAAAAAGCCCGCATTCGCGGGCTTTTTTTATTTCAACTCATTGGTATTGTGCTACTTGAAACTAGATCAAGTGCCTAATTTGCTACATCTGAAAAGAACTTAAGTCTTGCCAGTCTCAATTCCTCCTCTTCGTATTCTTCCGAGAATTCTTCAGTCAACTCATCCAGAGAGCCTTCCTGACTGTCTTCTGTTAGGAATTCAAAGATTTCTTCAATGCTTTCGTCATCTAAAATATCCTTTAGATAATAATCAATATTGAGTTTCGTACCGCTTATTACTATGCGTTCCATTTCNTCAAGTAGTTGATCCATTTTCAAGCCTTTGGCCTTGGCAATATCATCAAAAGGTAGTTTTCTATCTGTGCTTTGGATGATGTATACCTTAAGCACGCTTTTGTTTGCAATGGTTTTGAAGACCATATCTTGAGGCCGATCAATGTCATTTTCCTCCACATATCTTTGTATGGCTTCGACTATTTTAATGCCGAATTTTTTGGCCTTTCCTTCACCAACTCCTTGAATATTTTTTAATTCATCTAACGTACAGGGATAAACTGTAGCCATTTCACTCAATGAATTTTCGCTAAACACGGCATACGGAGGAACATCTTTTGCATTGCCTATTTTTTTACGCAAATCCTTCAGTATACTAAAGAGTTGTTTATCAACGGCAACTACTTTGGTTGGGGCGCTACGTTCACTATTAAGTTCATCGTAATCTAACTCCTTCCGAACACGGAATGCCTTAGGTAATTTACCGGCATTGCCTTTTTCGGTAACCTGTATGGTTCCATAGGCATCAATATTTTTACTTAAGTAATGACGAATAATACCCTGTCTAATTACAGCCCTCAAGTGAGCCTCGCTTTTATCTTTTTGAATACCCCAAGATGATAAATTTGTGGCGTCATTCTTTACTAACACAGCGGAGCTATGCCCTCGTAAAATATTGATGACTTCTGAAGTTTTAAATTTGCCATGCGTCTGGTTTACCGCTGCAATTACATCTAGTAACTCAGTAGATGCATCTACTTTTTCTTTGGGATGGCGGCAGTTATCGCACATTTTTTCACAATTGTCTTCATGGAATTCTTCCCCGAAATAGTGCAAGAGTGCTCTCCTCCGGCAAGTAGCTGCCTCTGCATATCCAGTTGCTTCTTCCAAGAGTTGACGACCAATTTCTTGTTCGCTTACATTCTTTTTATTCAAGAATTTTTGAAGGCGCTCAATATCTTTAATGTCAAAATAGGTGATACATGATCCTTCACCGCCGTCGCGTCCTGCTCTACCGGTTTCTTGGTAATAGCTTTCTAGTGATTTAGGCATATCGTAGTGAAGGACAAATCTCACATCGGGCTTATCTATTCCCATTCCAAATGCAATGGTGGCTACAATGACGTCACAATCTTCATTGAGGAAGGCATCTTGATGCTTTATACGCTTGCTGCCCTCTAAGCCTGCGTGATAAGGCAAGGCGTTGATTCCGTTGACTTGTAATTGTTCTGCTAGATCTTCCACTTTTTGGCGGCTCAAGCAATAGACAATAGCACTTCTACCTTTGTTAGCCTGTAACAACTTTGTGATATCCCTGTCTATATCCCGCTTTGGTCGGACTTCATAGTAAAGGTTTGAGCGGTTAAAACTTGACAGAAACACTTGTGGTTCCTCCATGCCAAGGGTTTTCATAATATCTGCTTGAACTTTTGGCGTTGCTGTGGCCGTGAGAGCTATAATTGGTTTCCTCCCTAAAGCATTTATACTCTCCTTAATAGTGCGGTAATCTGGACGAAAATCATGGCCCCATTCCGAAATACAATGTGCTTCATCAATAGCGAAGAAACTAATGGGTATGGAGCCCAGTAATTCAATATTGGCCTTCTTGTTAAGGCTTTCCGGTGCAACAAATAGTAATTTTGTTAGCCCGGACTTTAGATCTATATGCACTTGTTCCAGCTGCCCCTTGGTGAGGGAACTATTTAAGACGTGAGCTATTCCGTCTTTTTCGCTATATCCTCGAATGGCGTCAACCTGGTTTTTCATCAGTGCAATTAGGGGACTTACAACAATAGCCGTTCCTTGACTAACTAGAGCCGGTAGCTGGTAGCATAAACTTTTACCACCACCGGTTGGCATGATTACAAAAGCATCTTGTCCTTTGGAGATACTTTCAATAATGGATTTTTGATTTCCTTTAAAATCACTGAATCCAAATAACTGTTTCAGTTGATTTTCCCAATTGATAGAGGGCATATGCTCTATGATGTTTGTTATCCTTAAAAGGTAAGGGATTTTCTCATGATTTGTGAAGGTACATCAGAATGTTTTTCGGATTTTTGACCATTATTCTTGGTTATCAACATGTCCAAAGACAGAAATAATATGAGCTTTTTAGACCACCTTGGCGAATTACGCTGGCATTTGGTGCGTTCTTCTATTGCAATCTTTTTATTCGCTGTTTTAGCCTTCTTATCTAAGGAAATCATTTTTGATGTGATCATCTTTGGCCCTAAACAAATGGATTTCCCAACCTACACCTTGTTCTGTTGGCTTTCAAGCTTAGTAGGAGGAGACGTGTTTTGTTTTAACGAGATGCCTTTTGAACTTCTCAACATGAGGATGAGCGGTCAATTTCAAATGCACCTATGGGTATCATTGGTGGCCGGTATAATTATAGCTTTTCCCTATGTTTTTTGGGAATTATGGCGATTTATTCAGCCGGGTCTTTTACAAAATGAGCGAAAAAGTTCACGGGGTGTTCTGGTTTTTACGACAATCTTATTTCTGTTCGGCGTTCTTTTTGGTTATTATGTTATTGTGCCATTGAGTGTGCAATTCTTAGGAACGTATACAGTGTCTTCCCAGATTTTTAATAGGATAGACCTTACTTCATACATCAGTATGGTCAGCTCCGTAACATTGGCAACGGGAATTCTATTTCAACTGCCTATTGTTGTATATTTTTTAAGTAAACTGGGCGTTGTTACTCCTGTTTTACTAAAGACATACAGGCGTCATGCAATCGTAGGTATTTTATTGTTAAGTGCAATAATTACTCCTCCTGACATCGCATCTCAGATTCTTGTAACTTTTCCGGTGTTAATATTGTACCAGATAAGCATAGGAGTGAGCAGGAGAGTCAGCAAAAACCGAGTAAAAACAAAGGAGGCATAGTGAAGTTAGAAGCACAAAATATTGTCAAAAAATACCGTTCTAGAACCGTTGTTAACGAAGTTAGCTTTGAGGTAAATAGGGGCGAAATTGTTGGCTTACTTGGACCCAATGGTGCAGGAAAAACCACGAGTTTTTATACGGTTGTTGGGTTAATTCGACCGTACAGCGGTCAGATTCTTTTGGATGGAAAACCTATTCAAAAATTGCCCATGTACAAACGTGCTCAGTTGGGAATTGGATACCTTGCTCAAGAAGCTTCAGTTTTTAGAAAGCTGAGTATTGAGGATAATATATTGGGTGTTCTAGAAATGACTAAGCTCTCCAAGGAAGAGCGTCATGAAAGGCTTGAAGAGCTCTTAAATGAATTTGGCTTACAACATATTCGTAAAACAAGAGGCGATTTGCTTAGCGGTGGTGAGCGCAGAAGAACAGAAATAGCAAGAGCCCTGGCAACGAAGCCCAAATTCATTCTGTTAGACGAACCCTTTGCAGGGGTGGATCCCATTGCTGTGGAGGATATTCAAATGATTGTGGCTAATCTCAAGAATAAAAACATTGGAATCTTAATTACGGATCATAATGTGCAAGAGACCTTGGCAATAACAGATAGAACCTATCTCATGTTTGAAGGCCGTATTCTCAAAAGCGGCACGGCAGAAGAATTAGCTGCGGATGAGCAGGTGCGACGTGTATATCTAGGTCAAAATTTCGAACTCAGAGCGCGTAAGTAACTTTTGATTCGGCTTGAAAGCCTTGGTTTCGGCACGCGTGGCGCATGACCCTCGTAAGTTTTTAATAGCCCACTAAATCGCTCCATTGCCGCTTGGTATAAAGTCAAATCGAATTGATTCATATTTTCCCATACTTCTTTTTCTGCGATTTCCTTCTTTTTTCCACCGCTATTGTGGTATTCCACTAAGGTGTTTTTCCAATGAAACATTTCGCCAAAATAGGCGATCGAAGCTGCGTATTGTTCGGTAAAACCAACTGCATCTAAACGGTCTAGATGTGCTAATGCTTTAGGAAGAACCTGCTTATCTTCTAAGAACTCTTTTTGATTTAAATAACCACTCATAAACGCCGTCTGGCGGTTGTTGCTTTGAACCAAGCGCGCGAAGTCTTCTGGACTTTCAATTCCCTCCATCAATGCTACATGCTTTTTATTTAGACGTTTGCTGTAGTGATTGTAATGACTCATGGACCGGGCTATTGGCTCACGAAAAAGGGTAACTACCGTAGCATTAGATTCAGCAATCACGGGTCTTAGAGGGAAATGGCCATAGATGCATTTTATCTCAGAGTCTTCTAAAGCCGATTTTAATTGTTGGTCCAGATTCTTGTGGCTATAGATGCTCCTACGTTCACTCTCTTTGTAATTAGATTCCAATAATAATCGCAAGGAAGTTCCGGCGGTTTTTGGGATGTGAATAAAAACGAGTTTCTTTGAATGGCGCATTGGAGCCCAAATTACATGATTCTACCCAAAATCAAGCAACCCATTTTTATACTTGGTATGCACCGCAGTGGTACCACAATGGTTACTCGTGCTCTTTCAGAGGCTGGAGTTCATGTAGGTACAATTTGTGATCACAATTCTGAGGCGCTTTACGCTATTGATGTTAATGAACGGATTTTTCAGGCCGCGGGCGGATCTTGGTGGTCTCCACCCACCAAGGAGGCGATACTAAAAGCTGCCAATGATTTTGAAACCAATCTTAAAGACCTAGATCTTTACGGTGCTCATCTCAAGCACTCTAGTGGTCGTCGATTTTCATTGGCTTCAGCATATAAGGGGCCTTGGGCTGTAAAAGACCCTCGCCTTTGTTACACCCTATCATGGTGGTTGGCTCGCTTTCCAAATGCTAAGGTTATTTGGATATTTAGAGCGGAAGAGGAGATTGTACAGAGCCTCCTTCGCCGTCAAGAAATAGCTGGAGAAGCTCAAAGTGCACTCACGGAGGAGACCGCACAAGAACTGGTCCACGAGTATAACGAAGCAGCCACTGCAAACATCAAAAATAGCGGGGTAGAAGTCCGCATGATTAAATACAATGATCTGGTAAGTAAAGACGTTGATTTGCAACGCAAAAGTTGGTTTTCTTTATATCAATTCTGTAAAGTACGTCCCGGTGCCATGGAAGGATTCACTCGGCGAAGTCCAAAATTGGCCACAGAAAAGTCGTCTAAACCTTCAGAAGCACTCCCAACGCACGGTCCCTTGGTCAGTGTCATTGTACCAAACTATAACCATGCGCAATTTCTTGATGAGCGCTTGCAGAGTATCGCTAATCAGTCGTACAAGAACATAGAAGTTCTTCTCATGGACGATTGTAGTCTAGATCATAGTAGAGACCTTCTTGCAAGGTGGGCTGATAGGGATACTCGAATGACCACGCTATTCAATGATCAAAATTCGGGAAGCCCCTTTGCGCAATGGGCCAAAGGCGCCCAAAGGGCTGAGGGCAAATACGTATGGATTGCTGAGAGCGATGATTATTGCGACACCGATATGCTGGCTCTGCACGTGCAAAGTATGGAGGCCAACGAAAAAGCAGTGATTGCCTACAGCCATAGCCATCTTGTGGATGAGAAAGGCCATTTCCTGCGCGACTTTAAAGACGATTACGGATTCATCTTTGGAGATACCGCCAAATGGGCTAAGGACTTTACCATATCCGGTAAAACCGAGGTCGCTAAACACATGGTCTTTTCAAATACCATCCCTAACGCAAGTGGTATACTTATACGCAAAAGGGCCTTTGACGCAGTTGGAGCACCTGCCACGCATTGGCGATTAAATGGCGATTGGCTCTTTTACGCTAAACTTCTCCAACATGGAGAGCTTATCTTCCATGCACAGCCGCGAAACAAATTCCGCTTTCACTCCCAAACTCAACGCAGCCGGTCGATGAATTCATATAAAGCTTTTGACGAACTCCTTGAGATGTATGCCATCTTTCAAGAAGAGGACTTTGCAACGCTGGAAAGTATCAATGCTGCGCGAGGTCAAGTTGCAATGTGGTGGGCAGCCAATGTGTTCTCTATGGCAAATCATGCAGAGGTGTGGCGCAACAACTTAAGATTGTATCGTTCCTTTAAGCAATATAGACCTGGATTAGGTATGTACCTTTTAAAAAGTGGCGTCATTAAAATCGTTGGCCAATTCTTTATTGTTTTGGGGCTCAAAAAACCTATCAAGAAATTAGCAGCGAAATTGTTTCCAAAAACTTTTTTTGCTCATTAAATGAAAATTTCCGTCATCATACCTGCTTATAATGCTGCAACAACTATTGCCGAATGCTTGGAGAGCGTAGCCCGTCAAACCATTGCGGCTTTTGAAGTGATTTTGGTAGACGACGGTAGTATAGATGACACCCAAACTATAGCCGCGGGTTTTGAAGGCCAAGTAAACCTCCGTTTAGTTACTCAGGTCAATTTAGGTTTGGGGAAAGCACGGAATGCAGGTATGGCGGTAGCCACAGGAGATGCTTACGCTTTTTTAGATGCAGACGATGTATGGCTACCGAATAAGCTCGAACAAGGATATACGGGTCTTTTAAAGTATCCAAAAACCGCATGGTTCTACACGCCGATTTTGGAGTGGACCCACGGCAAAGAAAAAAGCATTCGAAGGAGATCGTGCAGCCAAGTCAGTTCAATACGTTCCTTCTTGAGCTACAACCCTATTGTTCCTTCTACGATAATTATGCGGAGCAGTTTTGACTACGCTTGGGAAAACGACCGAAGGCTTCAGGAAGACGTCGGCGCTCATCTCAGGGTGCTGAGCCGTGGTGATTTCCCGAAGATGTTGCCTGAGGCAACGTTGAAATATAGATTAGATTTCGGTATGACCGCTGATGCAGAGCGTCACGTGGAAAAGGTGATGCGCGCTGTATCTAAAGCAAAGGATCTTGGACACGTCAGTGAGAAAGAATTTAAGCTCTACCAGGTGCGTAAGGCATATGAATTGGCCCGTACGTATAAAAAAAGAGGCAATACAACCGAGCAGAAAAAGTGGAAAGAGGAAGCCTTGAATAACGCGAAAACTACTCGAGTACCCTTCGGCCTTTGGCTGCGTTTATTCCTGTTAATCTAAAAGAACACCATGTGCGTGAGCGTTAGGAAGGAGAAGGGGTAGTCGTTTAACCCTTTTGTCCACTGCAAAGCCGATCTGCTTGTTCCATTGAAGTTTCGATCAATACTCAGGTTGAGTATCCTTGGCCAATCTCCATCTCTAAAGTAACCTGTGAAGGTTCTTGTTTCTGCATGGATACCTATACCGTGATTCATTCTCTGAGTCAATTTCAGATTAAAAAGAAATCCGTCATTTTGCGGGTAATCTACCCAGTGGGTTTGATAGACTTGAAAACCAGCATCGGAAGAAACCCAAAAATCTGTGTTCTTTGGCTGCCATCTTCCAGTGAAAAAGAAAGCGTATCCAGGTGCATCTGTAAAACGGGCATTATTTAATGGACCTGCAGCAGTTTTCAAGTGAGTAGTGAAAAACAATTCCTTACTGCTGTCTTCCTGTTTTTCATAGAGGCGATGTGAAATATTTACGACAACATCTCCAGCTTGAATGCCCTGTCCACTTTCTCCTCTAGAAGTGCGGTGCTCGCGAACATCGGTACTCGTTCTAAAGGCTTCAATACTTTGGTGTACCACATTAAACAAGGTCTTTCCGGTAACTAATTGAACTTCATTGTGCCAATTTACGAATTGGTCATCTCCACGAAGGCTTATTTGAGCACTGGAGCTAACGTAATTCTTGTGTGAGTTAGCTACGGTAGGTATGGGCAGCGCATTTGGCCCCAAATAGGCATGGGAGTAGTTCATGTAATGCGTCCACGGCGTAACACCGTCCCAATTGTGGATTTGATTCCACCATTCGAATTGGGCCTTGGCGCCAAAAGAAAACAGTATAAATACTATAATTAGGATTTGGCGCATTATTCAAGGTCCGTATTAAGCTTTTCGCGCAGGTACAATAGATTTGGATTCTTTTCGGCCATATGCTTAAATTTCTCTTCAGGCATATATAGTTTCTTGGTTTGCACGTTTTCAGACATTTTTACATCAAAGCGAATCGCAAAGTTGTTTAGTTTCATTCTTAACCAAGGCACGAGCTCTTTTTGCTCGTCATTAAAATATCCTTGTTGAATATTGTTATCCACGGTGATCTCAAGCGTATTCTTATCAATGATTTTCGGCGCTTGGGCCTGAAGCATGCTGCGTATTGCAGTTTTAATGTGCCGTTGATTGGAGTATTCAGCTAAGGCTGTTTTTAATTCATGTTCGGTAAATACGCTTTGAGGACCTTCCTCCTTTTTGGGAAGATCATGTTCATTTTCTGATTCAGACGCAGTGGACATCTCTTTTGGATTCTCCAACTCCTTGATTACAGAAGAAATGGATACCCCGCCATTTTTCTTGCCTGACTTTCTCTTTCTTCTACTTTCAGTAGGGAGGTCAAAGGCAGCAGATGGGCTAGCTTCGGGCGGAGACACAGTCACCGGTGTTTCCGGTAGTTTTTGCTCTTTTGGTAAATCCGCATCACTTACAGCAATGTGCTGAACTGCTTTATCTGACGGTGAACTTTCAGTAGTTTTTGAAGGTCCTGAAGTATGAGTTGGCTCAGGTTCTTGCTTAGAAGACAGCTCTCTTTTTGGTAAAGTGTCAGGCAAAAACTGATTGGTCTCTTTATTTTTATGATCTAGGCTGGGTTGCGACTTTTTTTTTTCTTGTGAGATGAACTCAACTAATTTTAACAGACCCAGTTCTACTAAAATTCTTGGCTGACTAGAAGATTTATATTGACCGTCTAATTCGTTGAAGACTTTAAGCCCATGTAATAAAAACCTTGTAGAGGTTGCTCCGCTTTGTTCTAAATAGCGCTGTTTAATGGAAGGACCTACCTCAAGAAGTTCAACAGTCTTGGGTTCTCGTGCAACAAGAAGATCTCTGAAGTGTTTGGTTAGACCTATTACGAATTCGTGACCATTGAACCCCTTATCTAGAACTTCATTGTACAATAAAAGCAAGTCCGGATAATTGACTGCTTGAGCTAAATCAATCGAACGAAAGAAGAAGTTATAATCTAGGATGTCCAAGACCTCCACTACTTGATTATAGGTAAGCTCGTGACCTGTGAAGCTTACCATACGGTCAAATAAACTTAACGCATCACGCAAGGCACCGTCTGCTTTTTCTGCGATCATGTGAAGTGCTTCGGGTTCTGCTTTTACACTTTCTTTGTCCGCAACAAAACCTAAATGATGGGCAATGTCGTCAACAGTGATTCGCTTAAAATCAAAAATCTGACAACGTGAAAGAATAGTCGGAATGATCTTGTGCTTCTCTGTAGTTGCAAGAATAAAAATGGCATGGGCGGGAGGTTCTTCCAACGTTTTCAAAAATGCATTGAAGGCCTGTTGCGAAAGCATATGAACTTCATCAATGATATACACTTTAAACTTCCCAGTTTGAGGAGCGAATCGTACTTGGTCTATTAGACGACGTATATCGTCTACAGAGTTATTCGACGCGGCATCTAATTCGAAAATGTTTAAGGCTAATTCTTCCTCATTCAACCCTACATCTGCATTAATGACGTGTGCAAGTATCCGAGCACACGTAGTTTTACCTACACCTCTTGGTCCGCAAAAAAGCAAGGCTTGAGCCAAGTGGTTACTTTCTACACTTTTTAGTAGTGTTTCAGTAATATGGCTTTGACCCACAACAGACTCAAAAGCCTTTGGTCTATATTTCCTTGCCGATACAATGAACTGCTCCATATGACAAATATAAGCGACCTTTCCGCCCCTCAAATACCCCAATAGAAAAAGGCTGTAAACACGTTGCTAACATAAGTTGCTTCAATCCAAAAAGTCTCGTACATTTGCACTCCTTAATTTTTAAGACAAAATAATTATGAACCAGTACGAAACCGTTTTCATTTTGAATCCCGTTTTATCTGAAGATCAGGTAAAGGAAGCGGTAGATAAGTACGTGTCATTCTTGAAAGAGAAAGGCGCGAGCATTATCAGCAAAGAAAATTGGGGCCTCAAGAAGATGGCTTACCCAATACAAAAGAAAAAAAGTGGATTTTACCACTTTGTAGAATTCAATGCACCTGGAGAGGCAATTTCTCCCTTGGAGGTTGAATTTAAGCGTGACGAGCGTATTATGCGCTTTTTGACCGTTAGAATGGATAAATATGGTATGGAATACGCTGCAAAGCGCCGTGCCAGAGTAAACGCTTAATCAGAAGGAATTATGGCAACTAGAGGAAAAGACAACGTTCGTTACTTGCAACCTATTAATGTTGAGAGTGGTAACCAAAAGAAATACTGTCGTTTTAAAAAGTCAGGTATTAAGTTCATTGATTACAAGGACCCAGATTACTTATTGCGTTTTGTTAACCCACAAGGGAAAATTTTACCACGCCGTCTTACGGGGACTTCATTGAAATACCAAAGAAAATTATCTACGGCCATCAAGCGTGCAAGACACATTGCCTTGATGCCTTACGTAGCTGATAACCTTAAATAATTCAGTACCATGGAAATCATTCTAAAGAAAGACGTAGAAAACTTAGGTTTTACTGATGACTTGGTAACTGTGAAAGACGGTTACGGACGTAATTTCTTAATCCCTCAGGGATTTGGAGTATTAGCAACAGAAAGTGCAAAGAAAGTTTTAGCTGAAAATTTGCGCCAGCGTGCGCACAAAGAGGCTCAAGCTATAACTGATGCTCAAGCAACTGCTGAAAAGTTGGCAGGTGTAGAATTAAAAATGACTGCGAAAGTTGGAACAGGCAACAAATTATTTGGCGCTATAACTAACCAAAACGTAGCAGATGAATTGTCTAAATCAGGTGTAAAACTTGAAAAGAAGTTTGTTCAAATAGTAGGCGGTTCTATCAAGGCCTTAGGTCGTTACACCGCTGCAGTTCGTCTACACCGTGAGGTAGTCGTTAATTTTGAATTTGAGGTTGTAGCGCAAGCTTAAACAATACTCTAAGGAATCACGAATGCTGAAAAGCCGTCCTATATTGGGCGGCTTTTTTTATGCCGTATGCTATTCAACAATAAATGGAACAGTCGGGAAGATTTACGAATCCTTACCAAGGAGATTAGCACAACTTATTCATAGCGTAGCGCTTCTAAAGGATCCAAATCAGCCGCCTTATTCGCAGGGTACCAACCCGCAGCAACACCAACAAGAACAGATATAATAAAGGCCACAATGATCCAAAGCCATGGAATAAAGAAAAACCCTCCAATTTGATTAGCGACAACATTGCCTATAACTATACCAAATAGAATCCCCGTCCAACCGCCTAATTGTGTGATTATAACGGCTTCTGTTAGAAATTGAGAGCTAATGGCCCTTTTGGTAGCACCTATTGCCTTACGCGTGCCAATTTCCCGAGTGCGTTCCGTTACACTTACAAGCATGATATTCATGAGGGCAATAGAAGCTCCTAACAAGGTAATAGAGCCAATAATGAACGCACCACTTGTAACCATGTTCAGATTTTCAATTAAGCTCTTGGCAACGCTATCACTTCTTGTAATACTAAAATTATCACGCTCCTTAGGGACTAATTTCCTCACGCTGCGCATCAATGCCATACATTGCCCTTGGACTGCATCAAGTGTTTCGGCACTCGGTGCATTCACGCTTAACGTATAATTAGGATTGGCACCAGAAAAATTGGCCCTAGCATAATTTAGGGTTACCCAGGCACCTCGATCTCCAGAAAACAAACCGGACGAACCTTTTTCTTGAAGCACACCAACGACTAAATATGGCTTTCCTTGGATTCTAATCGTTTTACCTGAGGCAGGCTCATCTCCGAATAAATCGGTCTTAGTTTCACTCCCTAAGATGGTGTAATTACGACCTGAATAGACATCGTCTAATGTGAAGTTTCTTCCTTCATCAAGTTCAAAGCCTCCGGTATACATATAGTTTTCATCCGTTGCCGTGATTGATGTATTGGGATTGGTGCTGATGTTTTTGTACGAAAGTTTGGCAATCCCTGACGCCCTATAGGTAAGTGAGGTTTTAGATCTAGGATAATCCATACGCTCCTTAAAACGAAGTGCTTCACGAAAAGAAATTCTTGGGTTTTGGCGGTAATCTGCATTCCCTACAAAAAAACCACCTTGGGAATTCCTGATCGTTAAAGTGTTTGCACCTAGAGAGGTGAAATTACTCTCTAAGCTCTGCTTCAGCGCGTCTGTGGCGCTCAGGATACCTACTAATGCCATGATTCCAAAAGAAATAATTAAAGAAGTTAAAATAGTTCTAAGTGGAGATGCTGTAATGGCTGACCAAGCTAGGGAAGTAGTTTCTCTGAAATTCTTTAAACGCATAGGCGGGGTTTTGGGGCTCAAGCCAAATTTAGCAATTACTTTTACGCCGTGGCTGTGAATCTTAAACATACACTTGGCTTTTTAGCTGGCGGTTATAAAAATGTAGCTGAACTCAAAGGAATTGTCCTGCCAGATACCCCACCTACTGTTCATTATCAGAGTTTGTTAGTTGGATGGGATGCAGCGGATTGGAATGTTATGAATCCTTTATTGCAAAAAGGTAAGCTTCCGGCGGTTGCAGGATTAATGGCTCAAGGTATACATTCAAAACTGGCTACTTTAGATCCGCCTATCTCACCTATGCTATGGACGTCAGTGGCAACATCAGCCTGGCCCTCTAAGCATGGTATTCATGGGTTTACAGAGTTGTATGAAGGGGAGATTCGAGCAGTTCGCGGATCGTCTATCAAGATACCAACCTACTTTGATTATTTGGAAAGTGCAGGTGTTCCTGCAACAAGTGTGGCATGGTGGCCTTCACATCCGGCCAAGAAAAGCATATTGGGAGCCTTTCGAATATCAAACTTAGCGGTCAGTGAAGATATGCGATGGATGGAAGAGGGTGTCGTTCCTGTAGAATACCACCAACTTTTAAAATCACTAATGCTTCAGCCTGAAGATATTCCCTCCGAAGCTGTAGCTCAGTTCTTTCCCAACATGTCATTGGACAGCACTGATGACGTGGTAAGAAGTGTATTGAAGATTACTACGCATGCTTTGAATGTTCAGCTATTGGCTACTTTCGCTTTGGATTATGGTGCAGGAGGTCATGCAAGTATTTACTTTGATGCATTAGATCATTACAAGCATTTGGGCATGAAATATGCACCTCCGCAACTTGAAGGAGTATCAGGTATTGATTTTCAAAGGTACCAGCATATTGTGGAGAGCGCTTATCGTTTACACGACCTTTGCCTTCAGGTCCTTTTGGAACGTTTGGATGTAAATGGTTCGGCAATCCTGATAAGTGATCATGGATTTGTTTCAGGAAAAGAGCGTTTAGTGCGTTTGCCCGATCATGCCGGTGCTCCGGCATTAGAGCATAAGTTTCACGGCATCTTTTCAGCGAAGGGTCCTTTATTTAAGGACGAGTTGCTTTGGAAAGGGTTGAACCTGTTAGATGTTGGCCCAATTTTACTTGCATCGCATCAGCTTATTGCCCCATCAACTATGTCTGGAATTGTTCCGGTAAAATTTTCAGGCAAACCGATTAAAGTAAATGAAACAGGCCAAATCCTAGCATCAAAAGAGCAATTCCAGGGCGATGAAGAATTACTTCAATCGTTAGTTGATCTAGGGTATTTAAACGAAAGACAAATTACGGGACAAAAAGATCGAATTCTTGAAAATCAATATTACTTGGCTAGAAGTCTCCGTGCTGAAAAACGTCCGACGGATGCATGGCGACTTATTTCGAAAATGATAGAAGGTGATGATGCGCCGGAGCGCTATTTGCAGTTGGCCGCTTCCGTATTAGTTGATTCTGGGAATTTCAATGATTTAGAACGCATGCTCTCTAAGGTTACTAATCAGAGCAATTTAATATGGTCTTATTACAAGTCACTTGTAGAACTTAAAAAGGGTAAACAGGTGCTTTTACCGGAGAATCTAACTAATCGTTGCCTAGAGGAGGAGGTCATTCTTTGGGGTAAGTTATTACTTAAGTCTGGCGCATATAATGAATTGAAAGGTTTAGTATCTAATCCAGAACATGAATCCGTAGACATGTGGAATCTAAGGGCGAAATTCTTTTTGTTGAAAGAGAAATGGGAGGAGAGTTTAGATGCTTCACTTCAGAGTGTAGATCTTTTATTTTTCCAGCCTACTATTCATGGTATTGCCGCCATTTCATTTTCAAAACTTGGAATGAAAGAGGAAGCTAGAACAGCAAAGGCACTTCAAATTAACATGTTAGATGATCAAAGTAAAGAATCACTCTTTATTGTAACCGGACCTCCTCGAAGTGGCACATCTATGGCTATGCAACTTTTAGAAGCATGCGGTATACCTGCAGTAACGGATAATATTCGACAATCAAATAAGTACAATCCTAAGGGGTACTATGAGCACGAGAAATTAAGAAGTTGGACCGTTGATCAGGATTGGTTGGATGCTCAACGTGGTAAGGCGATTAAAATAGTTGAACCTCTTATTCAGGACGCCCCATTACCAAGAGGTAAAAAGGTGGTAGTCCGTATGAAGCGCTCCTTGGACAGCATGCTAAGAAGTCAACGAAGGATGAAAGGTCAAGAAGATATTCCGTTGGGCTTGAATGAGAAGGCGAATTGGTCGGATATCTTCAAAAAAACGGCTCTCATTTTAGGTTTAGATCCTTCCACTACAATAATTGAATTGGATTACAATGAGCTCGTGAGTGCCGTTATGGAAAACGAGATTAGCGTATCCCTTGAGCAAAGTCTGCATTTACTTTCGAATGAGGTGAATAAGAAGGTTGATATTTCCTTGTTAAAGAGTGTTATTTCACCGCAGCTGCGAAGCTTTTAGATTATATTTGCCCACATGATTAACAAGTCTAAGAAAATTTCATCTTATCTCAGTGCAGCCGCAGCAATACTGGGTGCAAATGCAGCACAAGCACAATTATTATACACAGATATTGACGATACAACCATTGTTGATGGCATATTTGAATTGGACTTAGACGGCGATACTGTTGTAGATTTTACCATAGAACACGTTTTAAACGGCGGTCAACTGGGTAATGTTACCTCAGTTCTTCTGCGATCCGGTGACAGTATTCAAGGAAATCTTGCACTGGGGGCTGCTAAAAACAGTTTCAATTACGTGGATAATGCAATTCCTGGCACCGTTCTCAATGCCAATTCTGGTTTCTCTGGAATCAATTCAACTTTAAAATTGGGTTACATGGCGTTTTTGGTAGACGGCGTTGCCTATCCAAATTCAAACTGGGCTGGTCCCGTGACGGACGGTTATCTTGGTCTTCGTATTCTAAAAAATGACAGCGCTTGTTACGGCTGGATAAGATTGGATGTTGCGGATAGTGCAAAAAGCGTTACCATCAAGGATTGGAGTTTTAACCCTCAAAAGGATACCTCCTTCACTGTGGCCTATGAGTTATTAGATGTGATGGATCAGGTTCTTAAGAATATGGTTCTGACCAATGACGGTAAAAGTATTTCATTGAAAACAGACCAGCCAATTGGATTAACTGCTTTTGATATGCAAGGCAAGGAACTGTATAAAGCTGCGGCTCACTCATTACATCACTTAAATACCCTAGGTTGGACACCAGGAATTCACGTTTTACGTCTAGAAGGTGACCAATGGTATCATAATTTAAAAGTGTTAATTCCTTAATTAGGGATTTGTCATGTATTATTTTATGATTTCCTTCATTAACAAGCCTTCTTTTTGATAATCTTCTAAGAATAGGTTGGTGCCATTACATGTTAGCTAAAAATCGTGCTGAACAAGGCTGATTATGTAGTAAATTCGTGCCACTAAAGCCCAAAACACCCTGATATGACTTTTGATATCAATATGATTCGCAAAGTGTATGAGCGCTATCCGGAGCGTATTGCTGCCGCACGCAAGGCGGTTGGCAAGCCACTTACGCTTTCTGAGAAAATTTTATACGCTCACCTGTGGGAGGGCAATACAGAACAAGCCCATGACAGAGGCACAAGTTATGTAGACTTTGCACCGGATCGTGTGGCCATGCAGGATGCTACGGCCCAAATGGCCTTGTTGCAATTTATGCAGGCTGGAAAGGATAAAGTTGCTGTTCCCTCAACTGCTCATGCCGATCACTTGATTCAAGCAAGAATTGGTGCAGATAAAGATTTACAGGATGGAATAAACAAGAATAACGAGGTTTTCAATTTTCTTTCTTCTGTATGTAACAAATATGGAATTGGCTTTTGGAAGCCAGGTGCTGGAATTATTCACCAAGTAGTTTTAGAAAATTATGCATTCCCCGGTGGAATGATGATAGGAACCGATTCCCACACAGTGAACGCTGGTGGATTGGGAATGGTAGCTATTGGTGTTGGTGGTGCAGATGCTGTTGATGTAATGGCCGGAATGGCTTGGGAGNTGAAATTTCCAAAATTGATTGGTGTGAAACTTACGGGCCGTCTCAATGGGTGGACTGCTCCAAAGGATGTGATACTAAAAGTTGCAGGTATACTCACGGTTAAAGGCGGTACGGGGTGTATTGTAGAATACTTTGGCGAAGGTGCAGAAAGTTTAAGTGCCACAGGAAAAGGTACCATCTGTAACATGGGCGCAGAGATTGGCGCTACTACCTCCACATTTGGTTACGACGACAGTATGAGACGCTACTTGTCTGCAACTGGAAGACAAGATGTAGTAGATGCGGCTGATGCTGTTTCCGAACATTTGACTGGCGATGCTGAGGTTTATGCAAATCCCGAGCAATACTTTGATCAAGTCATAGAAATTAATCTAGACGAATTAACACCGCATCTGAATGGGCCATTCACTCCTGACCTTGCCACCCCAGTGGCGGAAATGAAGGATAAAGCTGCGGCAAATGATTGGCCAACGGATATAGAGTGGGCATTAATAGGATCATGCACAAATTCCTCCTACGAGGACTTGACTAGAGCCGCTTCAATTGTGGCAGATGCCGTGGATAAGGGAATTGCGCCTAAAGCTATCTTAGGTATAAACCCAGGTTCTGAACAGGTGAGGTATACAGCAGAACGAGATGGTCTGATGGATACTTTCAATAAACTTGAAGGTACAAGAATATTCACCAATGCCTGTGGGCCTTGTATTGGACAGTGGGCTCGTGAGGGAGCAGAGAAGCAAGAGAAGAATTCCATTGTTCACTCCTTCAATAGAAACTTCGCCAAGAGGGCAGACGGTAATCCTAATACTCACGCTTTTGTTACCTCACCAGAAATGGTTGCTGCGATTGCTATTTCAGGAAAACTAGATTTTAATCCAGTAACGGATACATTGACGAACGCAAACGGTGAAAAAGTGATGTTGGCAGAGCCAACAGGCCACGAACTGCCATCTGCGGGTTTTGATGTAGAGGATAACGGTTATCAAGCACCTGCAGCAGAAGGTTCAGGTGTGAATGTGGTTGTAAACCCAGATTCACAGCGATTACAATTATTAAGTCCATTTGAACCTTGGGACGGAGCGAATATCCTTGGAGCTAAGCTCTTGATAAAAGCCTTTGGTAAATGTACCACTGATCACATTTCTATGGCTGGACCGTGGTTGCGATACCGTGGTCATTTGGATAATATTTCTAACAATTGTTTGATTGGAGCCGTAAATGCATTTACTAAAGAGACCAACGCAGTTACAAGTCAATTAGATGGTTCGGTAGATGAGGTGCCTAATGTAGCTCGAGCATATAAAGCCAAGAGCGTACCTACGGTTGTAGTTGGTGATCACAATTATGGAGAGGGATCTTCAAGAGAGCATGCTGCAATGGAACCTCGTCATTTAGGAGTTTGTGCTGTAATAGTGAAATCATTCGCGCGCATTCACGAAACTAATTTGAAGAAACAAGGTATGCTTGGGTTGACCTTTGCGAACGAAGCAGACTACGACCTAATAAAAGTGGATGACACCTTCAATTTTATTGACTTAGTCAATTTTGCACCTAGTCATCCATTGACTTTGGAGGTTGTACACGCCAATGGTTCTAAGGATTTGATTAAGTTGAATCACACGTATAATGCGCAGCAAATTGAGTGGTTTAAGGCGGGTTCTGCTTTGAACTTAATTAAGACGCAAAATGCCTAGTTTGGATAAGTCTATTAAATAAAAAAAGCCTGGCGCTAGCGCCAGGCTTTTTTTATTTATATGCATTCAAGAATCCTTTATTTGCTATTCAATAGGTAACCTACTTTCAGGGTAAAAGAGTAAGTATAAGGGGCACCTAAGTCAGAGCCTGCTCCCCCGTAGAATCCATAATTCGATAAATTGTATGTCCCCTTTGTGCTAAACCCATAGCCAATACCAAAGGCATAATCAATCAAGAATTGATCTGCTAGAACTAGCTGGTTTCCAAAGTCCATCTGAACAGAGCCTGCAACCGCTGTTTCGCGAGAAGAAGGATACTGAAAAGTTACAGGATCTGGTGGGTGATTGCGATCAGTCCTATCATAGTTAAACGTACTAACAAACATATTAGGTTTAAAATAAGAGCCTCGCATGATGTGACCAAATCGCATACGTTGACTATAAAACGTTGGACTACGCTTAAATTTGTAACCAATATTCACGCCAGCTCCCATGGCGTTTTCATCATCCCAAAGAGCGCTTTCAAAACCCGCGCCAATGAACATGACTCCCGCCTCCCATGAAGTAGATGGAGTTACTGCTTGCTCGTAGGAAAGAAAGGTATAGTTGCCGCTTACACCTGCTATATCTATTTTAATTGCACGGTCTCTTTGTCCAGCATAAACACGGCTGTCATTAATCATTTGCTGACTGAAGTCCATGACACGTCCGCTTTCTAAAACTATTTTCTTTAAGTAATCTTTTTCAACTGTAAAAGCCACAGAGTTCACAGGTGATCCAAACTCTCTGTATTTAACAAAATCTGGCGTTACCTCAACAATAGTAACTTCTTCTATGGTTTTGTCCTTGTAGATGAGCATATCTTGCGATTGTGCAGTGTAGCCCAACCCAAAGATGAAAATGGTGAGTAGAAACTTTTTCATTTACGTTTTGGTTTTAATTTTGGTCAAGATACACAATAATTATGCCCGAGTGTTTTGTATTTTAAACCCTGATGAAATACAATAAAATTCAACGTAGTTGGGCCATGTATGATTGGGCCAATTCTGTGTATTCGCTTGTTATTAGTACCGTTCTGCTGCCAATATACTATGAGGCTCTGACCAAAGATAATGATGCAAAGGTCTGTTTCTTAGGGTACTTTTGGGAAAATACGGTGATTTATAACTATGTCATTGCGGCGTCATTTTTAACCATTAGTATATTCAGTCCATATCTTGGCGCAATGGCGGATAAAACTGGCCGCCGTAAGGTATTTATGAACATCTTCATGATTACCGGCGGAGTAAGTACCATGCTTATGTATTTTTTTACTTCTGTCAATCCTGGGTTTGCCTTGGTTTTAGCCTATTTTGCATCCCTTGGATTCACTGGTTCGTTCGTTTTTTATAATTCATATTTACCAATAATAGCCCCCAAAGAAATGCAGGATAGGCTTTCTGCACGCGGATTTTCATTCGGGTATTTGGGTAGTGGTCTTCTCCTTATTTTTTGTTTGGCACTGATTCAAATGCCGGAGTTTTTTGGTTTAGCTGATGCAGCTATTGCTACCAGAGTTTCTTTCCTTATTACGGGTGTTTGGTGGCTTGGTTTTGGTCTTCCTGCTATTGGAAGATTGCCTAAAGATGAGGTGAAAGATTATTTTGAAACAAAATTATTCTGGTCCTCCTGGAAGGAACTTATTATTGTTCTCAAAGAATTGGGTCAACAGCCCGCATTGCGCCGTTTTTTGAGTGGATTTTTTTGGTACTCCACTGGAATGCAAACAATAATCTTGCTCGCGGCAGTATTTGGCTCAAAGGTATTAGGTCTTGAGAGTACTCAACTTATTGTAACCATTCTCATAATTCAATTTGTTGCTATTGCTGGTGCTGTAGCTTTTTCGCGCCTTAGCGAGCGTACGTCAAACATATTTGCAATAAGTTTAGGAGTTGCCATTTGGATGGTTATTTGCCTCATAGCTTATTTTGTTCAAACCGCGACTGAATTTTATGTGGTATCTATTGGCCTGGGTTTTGTTATGGGGGCAGTTCAAAGTCTTTCACGAAGCACCTACAGCAAAATGTTACCAAAAACAGAAGATCATAGCACTTACTTCAGCTTTTATGATGTGATGGAGAAATTGGCCACGACTGTTGGGATGTTTTCAATAGGAATTTTGGAGTGGCTAACAGGGGATTTAAGAAATAGCGCCCTTGCACTTTCTTTATTCTTCGCTATTGGTTTGGTTCATATGCTCCGATTGCACGTTTTCCAAAAGAAATCCGCCACTTAGCCGGTAAATAACTTCTCCAAAAAATTCATCTTCTTCTACACCGTCAAACTTGGCTTTAAAGGATGCCGACCCTGACTTAGGCCATGAAACCTTTTCTGCAGAACTTCGGCTAATAAGAACTCCTCCTATGAGTTCAACACTTTCGCTTTCATAAGAAATGATTTCGCCGGAAACCTTTACAATGGCTCCCGGTAATAATGTGCCATTATCTACCAAAGTACCTAGAGATTCGGACAAGGTCAATACCTCTACTTTTTGGTCAAGCGCATTCTTTGGTTTTCTGAAATATTCACTTAGGCCATAAAATAAGCCCACTGCAAGGGCAGTCAATACTATGATGATAATCTTTTTTCTCATTATTTAGCTTCGCATTTGGCCAATATAGTTGCTCGGAGTAATTCTTTTTAATTCATCTTTAATTTGATTGCTAACCTCCAGTTGGTCTATAAAAACAGAAATGCTCTTTGCGTTTATTTCACTATTAGTTCGTGTCAGTTCTTTTAAAGCTTCGTAAGGTTTTGGATACCCTTCTCGGCGCAGGATGTTCTGTATAGCTTCTGCAACAACGGCCCAATTTGCTTCTAAATCTGCTGCTATTTTAGTCTCGTTGACCAAGAGTTTTTCCAGCCCTTTATTCATGCTTGTTACAGCAATCATGAGGTGGCCAAAAGGCACCCCCGCATTGCGAAGTACAGTTGAATCTGTTAAATCTCTTTGGAGTCTTGAAACAGGCAGTTTGGATGAGAGGTGTACAAGCAGCGCGTTGGCAATACCAAGATTTCCTTCGGCATTTTCAAAGTCTATTGGATTCACCTTGTGGGGCATTGCAGATGAGCCTACTTCTCCTTTTTTAATCTTTTGTTTGAAATAATCCATGCTCACGTAGGTCCAAACGTCTCTGCAGAAGTCAATGAAAATAGTATTGATACGCTTTAACGCGTCTAATTGTGCTGCAAGGTTATCGTAATGCTCAATTTGAGTAGTGGGGTAACTTCTACTTAAATTTAAATATGCTGATACAAAATGATCGCCCCATTTATGCCAATCTTCATTAGGGTAAGCGGCAGCATGAGCATTAAAGTTTCCTGTAGCGCCTCCGAATTTAGCACTGTGCGGTATAGATTTTAATTGATCCAGTTGAGTCCGCAGGCGTGAAGTAAAGACCATAAATTCTTTACCTAATGTGGTGGGAGAGGCTGGTTGGCCGTGCGTACGTGCTAAGAGAGGAATTGCACTCCAGGCTGCTGCTTTTTTTTCAATCTCTGAAATAAGTAATTCGAGTGATGGATATACAACCTCTTGTAGTGCATCCTTGATACTTAACGGTACCGCAGTGTTGTTGATGTCTTGGGAAGTCAATCCAAAATGAATAAACTCTTGGTATTTACTCAGGCCTATTTGCTCAAACGCCTCTTTTAGAAAGTACTCTACTGCTTTGACATCATGATTGGTTACCTTCTCAATATCCTTGATTCTTTGCGCATCTTCAGTAGAGAAATTCAAGTAAAGATTACGTAGTGATTCAAACGAATTAGGATGGACACCTGAGAGCTGGGTAATACCCTTTTCACAGAGCGCAATGAAGTATTCGACCTCTACTCTTACGCGGTATTTGATTAACGCAAATTCTGAAAAATATGGAGTTAAATAAGCTGTTTTTGGGGCATAACGGCCATCTATGGGAGAAATGGCATGGAGAGCAGTGGACATAAGTATTTTCGTTAAAAAACAAAATTAGCGTAGTTGTCCCCTTTTTCCTAATTCTATGACCTCGAGGTTTTCGACTTTTCCTTTAGTATTGGGCTGGTGTTGAACAATTTCAAAACGAAGCATTGTTCGGACTTTATGAAAACCATATTGACCAAAGGCACCTGGGTTCATGTGAAGACAATTAATTTTTGCATCATTTACCACTTTTAGTATGTGGCTATGACCACAAACAAATAGGTCGGGTTGTTCTTTTCGAATAATATCACGAGTGCGACTATTGTATTTAGGAGGATAGCCGCCAATATGCGTCATCCATATTTTCATACCACCTACAATGAATTTCTGATGTAGAGGGTAGCGCGAACGCATGGTATGATCATCTATATTGCCGTAGACGGCAATTATTTGCTTTCCTGTAGCTTCAAGTGCATCCATGGATTCGTGTGATCCCATATCACCGGCATGCCAAATCATATCTGCTTCTTGGGCAAATTCTACAACACGACTGTCTATGTGACTGTGATTGTCTGAGAGCAATAATATTTTTGTCCTTATATCCTGCACAAGTGTACCTTTGAAATATCAATGAGCATCAAAAGTAATGAGAACACTCCTGAGATTGGCTTTCGACGGCTCCCCATTTTGTGGTTGGCAGATTCAACCAAACGACCGTACTGTTCAAGGGGACTTAGAAGATGCTTTAGGTAGATTATTGAATCAGCCCGTAAGCATAGTGGGAGCTGGAAGAACAGATACGGGCGTGCATGCTAAAGAAATGGTTGTTCATTTTGACTGGAGCCCAAAATTGGCCTGCGGTATAAAAGATTTAAATCATCTTATTCATCGTTTAAATCGATTCCTGGATCCTGCTATTAGCGTTTATGACGCCGTTGAAGTGGCTGCAGATTGGCATGCACGATTTGATGCTACCAGCCGTAGTTATGAATACTATATGTGCGATAACGGTTCTCCGTTCCATAGAAAAAACGCTTGGATGGTGGAAAAAATGCCGGATGTAGAGTTAATGAATGAAGCGGCCCGTATGTTGCTAGAAGAGCAGGATTTTGCTAGTTTTTGCAAGAAGGGTTCTGACAATAAAACAACACTGTGCTTTGTTACTAAAGCGCAATGGGTAAAGCAGGGCGACCTTTGGGTGTTTCATATTTCTGCAGACCGTTTCCTTCGCAACATGGTTCGTGCAATTGTAGGTTCACTATATGAAGTGGGTCTAGGCAAATGGTCGGTGGAAGAATTTAAGAATCGACTTCTTCAAAAAAATCGGGGTGCTATGGGAACTAGCGCACCGGCGCAGGGTTTATATTTAATTAAAGTAACCTACAAAAACTTGTAAATGTCTCAAGTCGGCGGTAAAGCATTTGATTTTAAACTCTTTTTGAAGGTGATGGCCTACGCCAAACCCTATAGAAGCCTCTTTATTTTTTCTGTCATACTTACCGTGGTTTTGGGCGCTTTAGGTACTGCACGCCCAATACTTATTCGCAGTGTGATTGATGATGCGATTCTACAGGTTAATGCCCCTGAATTAGTTCGTTTGATGATTCTCCTTGTTGGACTATTGGTAGCGGAAGCGTTGGGTCAGTTTGGGTTCATGTATGCGGCTAATTGGCTTGGTCAGAGTATAATCAAAGACATTCGTATTGAGTTGTATGATAGGCTACAGACCTTCAAATTGGGATTTTATGACCGAACGCCTATTGGACAATTGGTAACGCGTGTAGTCTCTGATATTGAGACTATTTCACAAATTTTCTCTCAAGGAATACTGGTCATTTTTGGCGATCTTTTTAGAATAGCAGTTATGCTTGGTGCCATGTTCTTCTTCTTCAATCCTGTGCTGGTTCTAGTTAGCCTTAGTGTTATTCCCATACTTTTTATTGCTACAAGATGGTTTCAACGCGGTATAAAAGGAGCTTTTCAGCAGGTTCGAACTGAAGTCAGTAATCTCAATACGTTTGTTCAAGAGCACTTGAGCGGTATGGCCATTGTTCAGGCCTTTGGGCGCGAACAGCAGGAGATGGACAAATTCATGAAAATCAATGACAGGCATCGTCAGGCCAATATTAAAAGCATATTTTATTATGCGCTCTTTTTCCCCATTATTGAGGTTCTAAGTGCCATGTCTATAGGCTTAGCTGTTTGGTATGGGGGTATGAATGCAGCCACAGGAGGTAGCGTAACGATTGGTGAATTGACTGCGATTATCATTTTTATTGGAATGCTTTTTCGTCCTCTTAGACAACTTGCGGACCGATTTAACACCTTGCAAATGGGAATGGTGGCCTCTGAAAGGGTGCTTAAGCTGCTAAATAATCATGAAGATATAGAAGCAAACGGAATGAAAATAATTCAAGACCTCCAAGGTGAAATTTCCTTCCAAAATGTTCATTTCAGCTACAACAAGGATGAGCCCATTTTACGGGATGTTAGCTTTGAGGTGGCCAAGGGTGAAACGGTAGCAATAGTAGGGGCTACAGGTGCAGGTAAAAGCACGATTATTTCAGCATTGATGGGTTTTTATCCTTACAGTGAAGGTTCTATTACAATTGACGGTGTAGAGCTTAAAGACATTGACGTACATGCTTTACGTCAGCAAGTAGCACTGGTCCTTCAAGACGTGTTTTTATTTTCTGATTCCGTTCGTTCAAATGTGGTTCTTGGGGATCAGCACATCACGGATGAACAACTTTTGAAGGCCGCAGAAACCATTGGTATAGCTGAATTTATTGACGAGCTTCCTGGAGGATTAGATTATAATGTTCAAGAGCGTGGTGGCGTGCTTTCTGCCGGACAAAGACAACTATTGGCATTCTTACGCGCATACATCACTCAACCAAAGGTGCTCATTCTTGATGAGGCCACATCAAGTATTGATTCGCATACAGAAGAACTTATTCAGCGCGCTCTTATGGCACTTACTAAAGACCGAACTTCTGTTATCATCGCGCATCGCCTTTCAACTATTCAGCATGCGGATAGAATTATTGTTTTAGATAAGGGTCAGATAGTAGAAGTTGGAAGTCACCAAGTACTCCTTGAAAAGGAGGGAGCCTATTTCAACCTTTACGAAAAGCAATTTGCCAGCGAGGCATAAAAAAAACGACATCTCTTGGATGCCGTTTTTCATTTTTGCTAGTTAATTTTTAAAATCGGTACCCAAAATTGATGCCCGAGCGCACGTGAAATGGAACGCCGTATATAGCAGAAAGTAGAGATTCGTAAGTATCTGTATGTGTAATGCTATTGACAAAATTATATCCGGCACCCGCATAAAGTCTAAAAGTAATTCCATTCTCTAAAGCACCATGCCAACCAAGATTCAACCCCATACCTAAGGCAGTTTGAGTAAAGTTTGCTGGGACTAGAATTAAATTTTCATCCAACTCTTCCCAACCAGAACTTGCCATTGATTTGAAGCGTAAATATGCACCTGCATACATGCCCTCATTATCATCACCTGACCCGTTGAAGTACATCATATATTCTGGGCTAAAGGCAAAGCCCGTGAATGAGGCATTAACAGTGTTGTCCTCATCTGATACTTCGGAAAAACTAATCAGTCGTAATTCAAGGTTTGTTGATGACGTTGGGTCCAAGTGATACATTCCTTCAAGCTTTAATTGACCGCTAACTAAGGCTCCAGTTCCTAGAGAAACTTCAATAGACTGTGCATTTGCTGTACCAATGATGCCAATGGTAAGCGCAAGTGATAAGAGTGATTTTTTCATTGTTTAGGTTTTTATTATTGGGATAAGGTAAAAAAAAAACGGCATCTCTTGGATGCCGTTTTTTAAAATAATGTGAATATCACCTCTATCCATTCATAGAAATCAGGAATTCCGCATTGTCTTTTGTTTTGCGCATTCTGTCGTTTAGGAATTCCATCGCCTCAATTGGTGTCATATCGGCAAGATACTTTCTCATGATCCACATGCGTTGGAGCACATCTGGAGCCAATAACAAGTCTTCTTTTCTAGTGCCACTTTCAATGAGGTTGATAGCCGGCCAAATTCTGCGATTTGCAATACGACGGTCAAGCTGCATTTCCATGTTACCAGTACCTTTAAATTCTTCAAAGATGACTTCATCCATTTTGGATCCAGTATCAATCAGGGCTGTTGCAAGAATGGTAAGTGAACCTCCTCCTTCAATGTTACGCGCTGCACCAAAGAAGCGTTTTGGCTTTTGAAGTGCATTCGCATCTACACCACCAGAAAGTATCTTTCCAGATGCAGGGCTAACCGTATTATAAGCTCGCGCTAAGCGTGTGATTGAATCGAGCATGATAATAACATCATGACCACATTCAACCATTCTTTTGGCTTTCTCAAGAACAATATTAGCTACTTTAACGTGGCGATCTGCGGCTTCATCAAATGTAGACGCTACGACTTCTGCATTCACGCTTCTAGACATATCTGTGACTTCCTCTGGACGTTCGTCTATGAGTAGCACAATCATATAAGCTTCAGGGTGGTTTGCTGCAATTGCATTTGCAACCTCTTTCATTAAAGTAGTTTTACCCGTCTTTGGTTGCGCAACTAAAAGTCCGCGTTGGCCCTTGCCAATAGGGGAGAAGAGGTCAATAATTCTAGTTGAAGTAGACATTTTACGCGTAGTAATGTCATATTTCTCTTCAGGGAACAACGGCGTTAAATGTTCAAAAGCAACTCGGTCTCGTACAAATTCCGGGCTACGTCCATTGATACTATTCACTTTTACAAGAGGAAAGTATTTTTCACCCTCCCTTGGAGGACGAACTTCTCCACTAACCGTATCACCTGTTTTTAGTCCTAGACTTCTGATTTGATTCTGGCTAACGTAAATGTCATCAGGGGAATTGAGATAATTGTAGTCTGAGCTTCTCAAGAAGCCGTAGCCATCTGGCATAACTTCTAGAACACCTTCATTGGCAATAATTCCCTCAAAGTGAAATTCTTTAGGTCTTCTACGCCTATTATCGTTGTTTTGATTCTGGCGGTTTTTATCCTGGTTCCGATTCTTATTGCGGTTTTGGTGCTCTCCTTGATGACGATCCTTACGGCTCTCTTGTTGTTCGGTTTTCTGCTCTATACTTTCTGCAGGAATTTCTTTTTTAACCGATTTTTCAGCACTTTCTGCCTCAGGGGTATCATTAGCGGTTGCTTCAGTAGCTTCCATACCTAGTTTTGATTTAATAGCATCTACCAATTCGCCTTTCTTCATTGTTTTGGCCTTCGGTATTTCTAGTTTAATGCCCAATTCTTTAAGTTCGGGCAATTTGCGAGAATGCAAATCTTTTTCAGTCAACATGTGTTTGGGAATATCTTGTAAAAGAAACGATTAGGTGAATTTCTTTCGAACTCTGTGATACAATAATAGTGAGTTTCGAAGAAAATGAGTCGTCTCAAACTGATTTTTTTTTTCAACTTTGTCAAAATTTCAATCATGATTCAGCGAATTCAAACACTTTATTTATTCGTGGCGGCAATCTTAAGTGCATTGTCCGCATTTGTTCTTCCTATGTATTCTTTAGATGAAATTACATTAGAGGCTACTGCTAATGCCGCAACCTTTGGAGGATTTGGAGGGTCAATGGCTTTTTTTTCTGGAGCAATTCTCTTGTACCGAAACCTAAAATTACAGTTATTGATTGTTCGTTTAAGTATGGTGCTGAGTCTTCTGGTGCTTGGCGCGCTTATTTGGATTATCCAAGGTAACGGTGGCTCGGCAGCCTTGGGCGTTGTTATTCCCTTTGTCAACATAGTCTTGGCATTTATGGCCTCAAAAGGGATACAGAAGGACGAAGCTAAGTTGCGCTCCTTGGATAGACTTCGTTAAAGAGGTCCAGGTAGTTCGGTCAGCTGTTGAGCACTTTGGCAGTCCCAATATAAATTTTGGAGGCCATTGGTGAGCCAAATCGTTTTGGCTCCAATGGTGTTGTTGTAATTAAAGGCTTGATTGAAGGTTTCTTGACTGAGTTTTACATGAGGAGATTTGCATTCGACTAAGACGACAGGCTTGCCGTCTACATTGGCGATTAAGTCGCTACGCTTTTGATTAAACCCCGTTATTAGGCCCGTTTCGATTTGAAGGTGATACAGGCTATATTTTTTGGCTATGAGGTATTGAACGGCGTGTTGCCTAACCCATTCTTCTGGTGTGCATACTAACCATTTGTTGCGAACCGCATCAAAAACCCACTCCTTTTCTTCCTCGTATTTGATCTTAATCAAGGCAGTTAACTCATTGGGGAAATTCAATTGACTGAGCGGCACTACTTGATATTAGTGTTAAACTTCTCAGGATATTTACCCTGAATATCTTTATAAAATTCAGACAATTTGGCCTTGGTTTCTTCCAAAGAGGTTGGGGTAATAATTTTTTCTACACCTGCCCTTTTATTTTTGTAGTCTACGAAACCAAGGCTAATATCTACGCCTGCTTCTTTTGCTATGTAATAGAAACCGCTTTTCCATTTATCCGTGCGTCTCCTTGTTCCTTCTGGACTAATAATCAGATTAATTTTTCTTTCTCGCATGAGTTTTGTGCTTAGCTCAACTAAATTGTTTCGTTGGGATCGGTTTACTCCAATTCCGCCGAGCCAGGTAAATAGCCCAAAGAAGTACCATTTTGTGTAGAAATCTTTTATGAGGAATTTCATTGGTAATTTCATTTGCCAAAAGGTTCCAAGTGCTAAAACAGTGTCAAAATTTGAAGTGTGAGGCGCGGCTATGGTAACCGTATTTCTTGCCTTTTCCTTAATCTCTTCTGAGGCAACAACTTTCCAGCCAATTAACCAAAACCCTATTCTGCTAATAATATATTTCATAATGAATACATGGTAGAGCTAAGATACGTCAAACCATTCCTGAGGAAAACCTAACAAGTAGGCTTTCTTTGTAGCCCTAGTCAAGGCGGTATAAAGCCATTTATAATAAATTGGTGACGGACCATCAGGTAAGTAGGGGTGCTCAATGATCACTTGCTCCCATTGCCCGCCTTGGCTTTTATGACAGGTTATAACGTAACTAAATTTCACCTGAAGTGCATTATAATAAGGGTCGTTTTTGATTGCTTCGTAAATTTTCTTTTTTGCACTTAATCTAGAGAATTTATTGAGCATCTGCTCGTACAACGCATTATTCTGTGCAGCGGATAATGATGGTCCTTCAGATTGAAGGGTACTTAGGTTTAGTATGACGTCAATTTCACTTTCATCTGGATAGTCTACGAATACTACGGTCGCTTCACAATAGGTTAGGCCGTAGCGTTCGTGTATGTTGCGAATAGACCGTACTTCTCCAATTTCACCATTTGCTATAAATCCCATTTTAGAGGTATCGGATAGCCAGAAATAGTTGTTTTTAACTACCATGAATTGGTCACCAGCAGAAATTTGATCTTCTTGAAATTTGATTCTGCCACGAATACCTTGATTGTAGTTGTTTGCTTTTTTATTCGACCGGACAACCATGGTATTACCCTCACCTTTGGAAGTATATAATTGTTCAAAAACTTCCTGCAGTTGGTAGCCGTCTTCAATGACAATAAAGTCTTTTCCTGGAAGCATTTTAGGGGCATCGGATGAGTCCTTTTCAATAAGCTCTCTGAGCTGTGTGGCATTGCGCAAAATAAAACTGTCCAATGCCTGCCTAACCACCGCGCGCAGCGTGTGTTCTACGGTATTAAAACCTGCTCGGGTGAAATAGTCTGAATTGAGTGCAGGGCTTTTTGGTTGACCCACGGGAGGCAACTGTGCGGGATCACCAACAAGAATCAAACTATTAGAAGCGTCTGTGAAAACAAAGGTTAATAAGTCTTCTAATAATGAATTGCCCCCAAGAGTGCTATCGGTATTAGTGGCAATTAATCCGGCTTCATCAACAACAAATGTGGTGTTTTTGTGTGCATTGTTAGCGAGGATGAATTTTGCTACCCCTCCAGATGCAATGCTAGGTCTATATAGGCTTCTGTGAATGGTAAAAGCATTCTTCCCCGCTGCGCCTCCCATTACTTTTGCTGCTCTTCCTGTTGGGGCCATGAGCAGTATTTTGCGCTGGTGTTTTTTATGAGTGGCAACAACGGATTTTAAAATGGTTGTTTTTCCCGTCCCTGCATATCCTTTAACAATGAGTACCTCAGGATGGATGCGTTTAACACTTAGGTAAAGAGCTAACTTTTTAAGCAAAGTATCTTGGTCCTCAGTCGGTTCGAATGGGAAAAAGCCTTTTAGATCTGCGTATGTGGATTGCGGTGTAAGCAATTAAAAAATATTGTAGTTTTGAAGCGATTAATCGTGAACAATTACAATGAATTCAAAGGTACAACTCGGAATTAAAGCAGTTCTCATCGTAGCGTGTCTGTTTTTGACCATACGAATCTACCAAAGTATTATGCAACCCATCAAGTTTCAGCGTATTGAGCGCTCAAGATTGTGTGATATTACAGAGCAATTAGAAAATATTCGTGAAGCTCAATTGGCTTATAAGAGTGAGATGGGCAGTTATTGCGCCTCAATTCAAGAACTGGTGGGTTTTGTTGATACCGGATTCATAAGTATCATTGAGAGAAAGGATACATCTTTCATGTATTATGATAAGATTTATCAGAAGGAAATGAATAAGGATTCCGTAATGATCAGAGTACTTGGTCAAGAGAAAGTAAGTATGCAGCTTTTTGGCGAAGGATTCATGGCAGAATCATTGCGACATATTTCTGGTACGGACTCTTCTTTTAGCATGGATGCTTCAGAAATAAATAAAAACGGTGTTGATGTCGCCACCTTTGAAGTAAGCGCTCCATACAAAGTAATTTTTGCAGATATTGCGGAAAACTTCCCACAAGCATATGGTAAGGCTGAAAATAATTCTCTTACTATTGGGTCATTAACAGAACCAACAATTAGTGGTAATTACGAGAACTCATACTGTAAAGCAGACTAATATTGATCCAGCCTTTGAATCGGCAAAGGCGGAAAATTGCACATTGTCCATCTTGCGTGAGCAGGATGGACTTTCTTTTTTAGTTAAAAACTCAACTACGAATCAGCTGTACATGATTGGGTGTTTACCGGGTTCTGATTTGTCTGTAGAACCTTTCCAAGAGGTAATGTCATTCTTTCCGCAAATTCCGGGAAAGGTTGTTTTGGCTAGTGATTTTGCTTCATCCACCTTGTTGCCCGCGCCATTAATGCCCAAAGATTTGGGATGGACCAAGCATCTATTAGGCCAAAAGGCAAATAAAATATTTTCTTTTAATAAATTAGAATGCAAGGCTGCTGCATTTTTGACTTCATCCGAGATTAAAGAACAAGAAATCGAGCACAATTGGCTATTGCAGCTTGAAAAAATGAGCCAATCTAAAGGCAAAAAGATTTGGGTTGATTTGGGTGGAAGGACCGCCAATTTTTACGCCTTGGAAGGTAAGAAGATCTATCTAGTTAATAACTTGCCTATTGAGTCAAAGGAAGATTTGCTATACCATCTTGGAAATATTACAGAACAATTGAAGTGGAATAGGGAAACGCTTCACCTTGAAATAACTGGAGTAGCTCATAGCGCATACAGAGCATTCGTTAAGCCTTATTTTTTCAATGTAGAAGGGATCAAGGTTTCTAAATACGTGAAAGTTAGTTCTGCTATGAATGAGGTAGATATAGCTTCGTTTGGCGCATTACTGAGAATATGAGGATAATCAGCGGAAAGTGGCGCAGTAAGCGCATTAAGGCCCCTAAAAATCTGCCGTCCCGTCCTACAACGGATTTTGGTAAGGAGAGTTTGTTTAATATCCTAAACAATAGATTTTACTTTGAAGACCTACGTGTACTGGATTTATTTTCAGGTACAGGTAATATTAGCTATGAGTTTGCTTCAAGAGGCGCACAAGAAATAGTTGCAGTAGATATGCATAGAGAGTGTGTCCGATTCATTTCGAAAATCTCCGATGATTTAGAAGCGGATATTCAAGCCGTTCAGGCTGATGCCTTGCAATGGGTTAGACGAAATTCAACTCAGTACGACATTGTTTTTGCAGATCCCCCCTACGATTATGAGCATTATGAAGATTTAGCACGCGGCATAATGGAGCATGAACTTTTAACTGAGGTGGGCGAAGCCATTATTGAGCATAGTGATCAGACTGATCTAAGTCATTTACCGGGTTTCAGGGAACACCGTCGTTATGGACACGTGAATTTTAGTTTCTTTTCTCGATCTGAAGAGAATGAAGATTAGATAAGGAAGTCTACGAGTTTAGAGATGGCACGTCCTCTATGACTCATACTGTTTTTCTCTGCGTTATCCATTTGAGCAAAACTCCGATTATGCCCTTCGGGTATGAAAATAGGGTCATAGCCAAAGCCCTTAACTCCTTGGCGCTGCGTTGCTATTGTTCCTTTTACAATCCCTTCAAAAACATGTTCCTTACCGTCTAGAATAAGTGCAATAGCAGTACGAAATTGTGCCGTTCTTTTTTTCTCAAATTCTAGAGCAGAAAGAATCTTATCCATGTTCGCTTGAGGGTCTCTTGCTTCACCTGCATATCTTGCGCTAATCACACCTGGTGCACCATTTAAAGCATCTACCTCTAAACCTGTATCGTCCGAAAAGCAGGGTGTTCCGTATTTATTCCATATCACACGTGCTTTGAATAATGCATTTCCCTCCAGGTTAGGTTCGTTTTCAGGGATGTCCTCATGATCACCAAGATCGCTTAGACCAATAACTTTGTATTTGTGTCCAATTAATTCCTTAACCTCTCGTAACTTACCCGCATTGTGGGTGGCAAAAACCAATCTCATAAACTTTGTAGAATGAGTATCAAAAGTACAGTCTTAATTCGCTTTCTTGGACCAATCGTAGCACTATTTACTGCTACAATCGGCGGCTTTGAATCACACTTTATACTTCTTGGTATCACCTTTTGGATGCTCATGTGGTGGATTTCCGAAACGGTGCACTTGGCAGTAACAGCGTTGTTGCCGCTATTGCTTTTTCCTTTATTTGGGATTATGGAGGCAAAAAGTATGTCAAGCTATTATGCACATCCTCTTGTGTACTTGTTTTTTGGAGGATTTGTCCTTGCAAGGGCATTAGAACAGACCAATTTACATTATAGAATTGCCCTTTGGATTTTACGTAAAACAGGAACAGAAGGGCGGGGTTTACTTGCGGGTTTCATGCTTAGTACAGGCTTTATGTCCATGTGGATTAGTAACACAGCAACTTCTATTATGATGCTTCCGATCGTTACGAGCGTGTTGTCTGTTCTGCCTAAGAATGTATCTGTAAAGGTAGAGCGCCCCTTGCTCTTATCTGTTGCATGGGCTGCGAATATTGGTGGGATGGCCACTTTAATTGGCACGCCGCCTAATATGATTTTTGCAGGGTTTTTAAGTGAAAATTTTGATCGAGAAATAGGTTTTGTAGAATGGCTTCCAATTGGCCTTTCTGCCGCTATTAGCATGGGTATCGTAGCATTCGTTATTCTGTCGCGAAGTTTTCGTGGTGTGGAGTTTTCAAGCATAACGGAGGAGGGCACCGCTGATTTTCTCGCAAATGAATGGGAAAAACTTGGAGCTATCAGCCGTGTCCAGAAGCGGGTGGCGCTGATTTTTGTTGTCACGGCAATTTTATGGATAGTAAGACCTTATTTGGGCGGAATTAGTGAGCACATACATT
The DNA here is from genome assembly GCA_002707525.1 of Flavobacteriales bacterium. GTDB lineage: Bacteria > Bacteroidota > Bacteroidia > Flavobacteriales > Schleiferiaceae > UBA10364. Next base: position 60,415 of record PAND01000005.1, on the reverse strand, counting down.
GGTCGGACACCGGTATTTCTTTGATCGCGGCGTTGTTGTTATTTACAGTTATTGGTGAGAAAGGATCGACTATTGTGGATTGGGAGGCAACCTCTAAGCTACCTTGGGGTATTCTAGTTCTTTTTGGTGGAGGACTTGCTTTGGCTGGAACCCTGCAGCAAAGTCAATGGTTTGGAATGTTAGAGTCAAGTATGCAGTCTTTGGGTGAGATCCCTCTTATTATCTGGGTTTTTATTATGGCAATGTTGGGCGTCTTTGCTACGGAACTATTGAGTAATATGGCTTTAGTGAGCGCATTGATGCCGTTGGTTTTTAGTTTGTCCATCACTTTTGGGTGGTCCATGGAGATTTTGAGTATTCCACTTGTTTTAGGTGCAAGTTGTGCTTTCATGTTGCCAATGGCCACGCCTCCTAATGCAATTGTGTTTTCTACGGGTAGGCTGACGGTACGCTATATGATGATTAGAGGATTCATCTTAAATATTGCCGCTTTGATATTGTTAACCCTTCTTGGATACGTACTCCTTACAGTGGGCTAACCACATGTTCAGGTTGCTGCAATACTTTTTTAGGTAAATGCTTCTTTATAGTCTCGCCAAGCGCTTCTATCCACTCTAACTTGAGTTGAGCTCTAGAATAAATAAGACTTACCTGCCTCGTAGGAGTAGGTTCCGCAATGGGTTTCACGTAACTCTTATACCTATCGTTGAGGTCTATACCTGTTAAGTAAGGTAACAAAGTCATGCCCATCCCTTTATCCGCCAATTTAACAAGGGTATCAAAATGACCACTTTCCATGTGGATGCCCTCTGAATTGAGGTTGATAGAATTACAAAGGGATAACACACTATTTCGAAAACAATGACCTTCATTTAGCAATAATAGCTCCTCAGGGTTAATTTCAGAGGCTAACAAAAATTTATCCTTTGCCATACGGTGGTAACTGGGCACAAAAGCAACAAATGGTTCGTGATATAATGGTTTTTCTACGACTCCTTTTTCTTCCAATGGTGTTGCTGCGATACCAACATCTATTCGGTCTTTACGCAACGCTTCAATCATATCGGACGTCTTCATTTCTTCAACGAACAATTTTATTTTTGGATAGGCCTTGTTGAACTCCACCAAAAACCTTGGCAGTAAACTTGGTGCAACTGTAGGTATTACAGCAAGACGAAGTTCGCCTTGAAACGTCCCTTTTATTTGTTTAGACATATGTTCAAGAATAGCGGCTTCTTGAAGTACTTTTCTCGCCTGAGCTAGGATTTTTAGGCCTAAGGGTGTGGGGACAATAGGTTGCTTTGAACGATCAAAAATTAGGATGTCCAATTCTTCTTCCAATTTTTGGATTTGCATGCTTAAGGTTGGTTGAGTAACAAAGCATGCTTCAGCAGCCCGTGCGAAGTGCCGGTGATTGTCAACGGCAATGATATAGCGGAGTTGTGTAATAGTCAAGACTTATGAGATTGAGATTTTTGATAGATAACAAAAATAACCCATAAAGTTCAATGAGAATCCTCTTCTAGCCTAATTTCGTCTTTATGACGGCGTCAGAATTTATAAACCGAATACAAAAATCTAATGATGATTTTTCCATGGCTCATTCTATGATGCCTTGGTATAGAAAATTAGTGAAGCCATCTGCCCAGACTCTAAAAAAAGCCAATAAGGCAGCTGTATTAGTGCATGTTTTTCAAGGGCAAAAAGATCTCGAAATCTTATATATGAAAAGACCCGCGTACGAGGGGACGCATGGCGGTCAGGTTAGTTTTCCTGGAGGTAAAAGAGAAACGGTAGATGCTGATTTTGAGCATACCGCAATAAGAGAGGCCGAAGAAGAGGTGGGACTGAAAAGTAGTATGTTCCAAATTGTAAAGGAAATGTCACCTCTGTATATACCTCCCTCCAACTTTTTAGTCTATCCGTTTGTGAGTTTTGCAGAACAAAAGCATGATTTAATCTTGGAAACCAAGGAAGTAGCCTATACTTTTTCAGTTCCCTTAAATATGATTCTTACTGGCGAATTAGTTGACTCGGTTAAAGTACCTACTAAGATGGGGAAGATGAAAGTACCTGCCTATGTTTGGGAAGAGGAGATGATCTGGGGGGCAACGGCAATCATTACAGCTAGATTGGCAGCGCTACTTTCTTAAGGTTTATATTTGCCAAGCAACAGAAATAAATCCGTGTGCTAAATCCATTTAAACAAGACAGTTTTGGATACAATCTTTTCATTAAGAGGGTGGTCATTTTTGTTTTTGGTATTATTACCTGGTATAGGTTTTTTAGGATAAATTCAATACAAATCATTGGAGGAGATAAGCTGAAAGGGCTTCCAAAGCGCGGTGTGTTGTTCGTTAGTAATCATCAGACTTATTTTGCGGATGTTAGCGCACTATACCAAGTGTTCAATGCCACAGAGAATAAGGTCTACAATCGCGTCCCTTTCTTTACGCTATTTAGACCTAAGTTAAATGTGTTTTTTATAGCTGCCGCTGAAACAATGAAAAAAGGGTTGTTGCCAAAATTGATGCAGTATGCCGGTAGTGTGAGCATCAAAAGAACGTGGCGTGAGTCAGGTAAGCAAATAAATAGAGGCGTTGATCCTAAGGATATAGCGAATATTAAAAAGGCCATGGAGACGGGATGGACCATTACCTTTCCTCAAGGCACCACTCGGCCCTTTGTAAAAGGTAGAAGAGGCACGGTACACTTGATTAGAGAGTTGAATCCAGTGGTTGTTCCAGTGGTCATAAATGGTTTTCGTCGAGCATTCGACAAAACGGGTATGTTAGTGAAGAGCACAGGTAATCTTTTAACTATTACCTTTAAGGAACCATTGGAGTTAGATTTTACCAAAGAGAATGACGATTTATTAGATCAAATAATGGTAGCTATAGAGCAAGCTCCAGAGTTTTTGAAAATTAAAGAATAATGAAAAAAATCCTAGTTATCCTTGCGGCCATTGTTGCCTTTACCTCGTGTGAAAGAGAGATAGATATCATTGATCCGGCGGCCTTAGACGACCGAAATATTTACATACGTGCTTACAAGTATTTTGACGGCAATATTGCAGATACAAATACGCTCTATCAAATCAACGGTGATTTCATCAAGCTTTCTCACGCATACATTACGCTAAGTGGAGCTGAATTCGTGAGTTATGATGAACAGGATACTACGCGAACAGAAAATGACTTAACAGTGATTGATTTACTCACTACTTCGGAGGTGAAGCTTGCTCAATTAGCTCAAGGTTCTTACAATGGTAGATTAAATTACCATATTGGGTTAGATAGTGCAAGAGCCTATAGTGCTCCCGAAACACTTGATGCAACAAATCCATTGTCCAAAGGCCACATGTGGAACGGTCCAAATTTAGGTCATAGCTTTTTTCAATTGGAAGGACGCGTATTTGATCCGGCAGATTCAACATTTACAACGCCAAAGAGCACGTTCACATGGAGAATTGCCACTGAGGACATGGTCATAGATAGGAGTGAAAAACGGAACTTTAGTGTTGGCGCAAACATGGGCGTGTTTTTCATTTTGAACTTAGATATTGACAAGCTATTCCTTGGACTACAGCCTTCCACAACTCCTGAGATAAATTCTGATCCTGGAGATATGAGTGACTACAATAAAGCACAAATCTTGAGTGATAACTTGAAGAGTGAATTCGTTTTTAAACTTTAGTATTTGAAAACTCCTGTAATAGCCTTTTTTGCTGCACTATTATCTTTATTTAGTTGTAGACCTCAAGAAAAAGAAATCACAATTGAATTTCAGCTTATTCAAGACGATATTCCTTATCTAAATAGCACTCCTTTTAACAAAGGAGATACTGCAATTGCCATTGATTTATTCCATTTCTACATTTCTGAAATGTACTTAGGAGACCGAATGCTTAGTGAAGTACTTTTTATAGATCCTAGCGATAGCCTGTATAGTAATTATACCCTGGCTGTAGATAAGTCTCATGACGAATTCAGCTTTAGTCTTGGGGTTCCAAAGCAATTGAATAGTATGGATCCTACCACTTTTGAAACCAGTCATCCACTTAGCAGTGCTTTTGCTATGTATTGGACTTGGGCCTCTAAATACAGGTTTTTGAAAGTTGAAGGTCGATTCAATGATTCCGGCGATTTGAGTAACGCAGGTTCAAACAGCTCAATTATTTGGCATACAGGCACAGATGATTTATACCGAGTGGCCCTCTATAAGGTGCAAATTAACCCTGGTGACCATGTTGTTATTCAATTGGATTTAGACCGACTTCTTAGTGCTGTTTCTCTGGAAAATAATGGATTCACGCATACTACAGTCAATACGTATGCCACTGCAGAACTGGTCAGTGACCAAGTGATTTCATCTTTCTCTATATCTGTAGAGTGATTACCTGAACAACAAGCTAATTTTTACACCGCCTAAAAGCGCAGGTGCTACCGATGTCTTCTGCTGTAGGATGTATTGACCTTGATAGATACCACTTATAGGGTCAAAAACTTGTTCATAGTCTGTGGTAGACCTGTTTTTTTGTCTTATTCCGGCTCCAATATACCAATCAATAATCATCTTTTCCGACGGCCTACTTTGCAGGCCAGTGGTAAACCCGATATCTGCCCATCTAAAAAATTCATTTACAGTAGTATCAGTTCCAAAATTATCTAACGTAGTGAAATCTTGTACATAATTGCGAAGATTCAAATTGAAGGCGATATAATATCCGTCTTGAAATGAGTTGCCTTCGGGAAAAAATTTGGTATTAAATAATGTGGAATAACTGACTTTACTTACCGTTTCGCCATCCCCTCGAACACTATAACCACGAATTAAATCTTCCGTCACATTGTATGTTGTTATACCTAATCCTGCTTCTACCGTTAGGTAATCACTTACTTTAAGTTCGTAGGATATAGGGATTTCTCCAGCAATTAATGCGGCAGGGCTAATCTTAATCGCATGATTGTATCTGCTGTAATACATGTTGCCAATTCTAGAGGAAGAACTAGAGGGACTGTAACGAACAGAGGGGTTCGTCCCGGAGTCAGTATTTAGTTGTCTTTTTCTAACTATTACTGCTTGGGCATTAGCCTCAACACCTAAAAATCCTAGAAAAGCCAATGCAACTAGAAATCTATTCATATTCATTTAATTAATTCGTTAGGGAGGTGTATCTTCATCAATGTACAAAACTTTACTGAAATTTATGAAGATTAAAATGCGCTCTTGGCTTATCACCTTGTTGTTCAGTTTATGCCTAACAAACGCACATAGTCAAGGTTCATATCCCATTGTTGAATGGAGTCCAGAATACAATACTCGGAATGCAAAATTTGATAGAATACTGCAGGCAGGGGAGACAGGTTTCTTTACTTATCGCAAGGGAACAAACTCTGTTCTTTCTGGTGCTAGAGACGAATACTTTGCCTATTACAACCGCTTTGATTTAAGCGAAGAATGGTTATTAAAAAATCCTAGATGGGAATGGAACGGTAGAAAAGTAGTTTTCAAACAAGGTCTTATGCTAGGTGATATACAGTTCTTGTTTTATGAAAGTTACCATCCGCAGACAGATGAAAAATATCTCCTAGTTAGAACGTTAGATACGTTAGCAAATCTAAGCGAGCCAAAGTTGATAGAGACTTTTGATTCTAGAAGGCGCTTCGAAGGCGATTTCGCTATCCGCGCGTCTCATGACGGTTCCAAATTCGCTGTCTTTACGGCACCGCCGGATCAGCGAGGGGGTAGTGAGAATTTTTACGTTCGTGTCTATTCAAAGAACCTGGAAGAATTATGGAATGCAGATATAGAATTGACCTATGCGGATAGAAATTTTAATGTTTTGGTTTTTGACTTAACTAATTCAGGGGATATTTTTGTTTTAAGTGCATTTGACAGCAGATTCGGCATTGCTAGAACAACAGGGAAAAATATTGAGTACAAACTATTGAGAATAGGTGCTGGGGAGGATAATCAGATTACAGAGTTTAACCTTGGTCTTAAAAATGTGGCCGTACAGTCTGTAGGAATTGAATGCGACTTAAAGGGCAATGAAATGGCCGTTTCGGGTTTTTATGGTAATAGAAACAGTTATGACATGGACGGGGCTTTTTATATTTCTATTAATCAAACAACGGGCGAGTTGGTAAGCTCAAATATGAACCCGTTTTCGGGAGAATTTGTAGCACAGTTTAACAGGTTTCGGGCAAGAAGAGGACGCGGAATAAGACGTGACTTTGTATTTAGACAATTCTTACCAAGGCCTGATGGCGGAGTATATGCGATTGCGGAAGATTATGAGGTTCGCGTGGTAACGCAACAAACAGGAAGAGGAGCAACTACCACTACTTATTATTATCATTACAATGATATCGTAGTCCTAAGTATTGATAAAGAAGGAGAGGTTGATTGGTACGCTCATATACCAAAAAGACAAACATCTGTAAATGACGGTGGTCTGTACTTGGGGTATACCTTCACGGTGAATGATGACGGGTTGCATTTTGTATATAACGACCACAAGAAAAATGCAAAACGTTGGGGTAAGAAAACGCTGCGGCCTGTGACTAATGCAAAGAACGGTACGCTTGTTATGGTTAGTCTATCGCATGATGCTCGTATGACTTATACTGTTTTGAATAGGAACAAGCGTGAAAAATTTCGAGTAACACCTAAATTCTCACATTCAGCCAATCAAGGTTATGACGGTGCTGTTCTCTTGTCTTTGCGTGGATCGCGTATTCGGTTTGGTAACCTTTATTTCGAAGAGTAAATGAGAATACATTTTATTGCCATAGGAGGTTCTGCAATGCATAATCTTGCCATTGCGCTGCACAATTCCGGCCATCAAATAACAGGCTCTGACGATCAAATATTCGAACCTTCTAAATCTAGACTTAAAAAGGTAGGGCTATTACCAGAAGAAGAGGGTTGGCAAGCAAGTAATGTTGTTAAGGAATTGGATGCGATTATCCTTGGAATGCATGCTAGAAAGGACAATCCAGAGCTTATTCGTGGACAAGAATTAGGTATAAATATCTTCTCTTATCCTGAATTCCTGTATGAAGTAAGTAAGGAAATGACTAGGGTAGTAATTGCCGGTTCTCACGGAAAAACCACAACAACGGCAATGGTGCTTCATGCTATGCAACACGCTGATCTGTCTGTAAATTACATGGTGGGCGCGCAGCTTGCCGGTTTCGACTGCATGGTGGAACTTGAAAGTGACTCAGAGTTTATGGTTATGGAAGGCGATGAATATTTGAGTTCTCCAATAGACTTACGACCCAAATTCCATCTCTATAGACCAAATATTACAGTTATCACGGGAATTGCTTGGGACCATATCAATGTGTTTCCAACTTTTAATTCTTACGTGGAACAATTTAGAAAGTATATTGATTCCATTGAGCCAGGGGGCGCCTTAATCTACAATGAGAATGATGAGGTCCTTAGGGAACTTGTAGAAAATAGCAATGCTCCTGTAAAGCGTTTTCCTTATGCGTTACCTACTCATTTCATTGAGGATGGTATCACTTATATTGAAACAGAAGAAGGTGCTTTGCCGCTTCAAGTATTCGGAAAGCATAATCTTAGTAATCTAGAAGCCGCTCGCTGGATATGTCTGGAGATGGGGCTGCAAGAAGATGAGTTTCATGATGCCATGACCAGTTTTAAAGGTGCTCAAAATAGGATGGAACGCATAGCTGGACTTCATGTCCCTGTGTTTAGAGATTTTGCCCATGCACCCTCTAAAGTAAAGGCTGCTGTAGCCGCTTTGACAGAACAATATGGTAAGGTTCGTGTAGTTTTAGAACTTCATACCTTTAGTAGCTTAAACCCTGAATTTTTGCCTCTTTATGACGGAGTTTTGGCACCTGCAGATGACAAGTGGGTATATTATTCTCCGCAAGCTGTAGCACACAAAAAGCTACCGGCATTGAGTAGTGAAGATGTTCGTGCATCATTTGGTACGGGAGTGAGAGTTTTTGATAATAAAGAAGAATTGGCTGCAGCTTTGTTGAATGCAGGAGGCAAAAATGCCGTTGTCATGATGAGTAGCGGTAATTTTTCCGGGTTGAATTTTGACGAAGTATTTGCTTCATATTAATCAGTAAATTTGCTGCATGAGCAAAAGGGAAATCATAAACTCCAGGGAGCTAAACATTACCTTAAATAGGTTGTGTTGTAAGCTTGTTGAGAATCATGGTGATTTTTCAGAATCTATTCTCATTGGTCTACAGCCTAGAGGTGCACAGGTACTTGAAAGAATTGTTCGTCTCCTAGAAAATGAGTACAACGTAAAAAATATCCGGACTGGTTTATTGGATATTACATTTTACAGGGACGATTTTAGACGAAGAGAGGGCCATTTGCAACCAAATAAAACTAAAATTGATTTTCTAGTGGAAGATCAAAAGGTGGTTTTTATAGATGATGTCCTCTACACAGGAAGAAGCGTTCGTGCTGCCATGGATGCTATTTTAAGTTTTGGGCGCCCTGCTAAAATGGAGTTGCTCACATTAATTGACCGCAGATTTTCACGGGATTTACCCATTCAACCTGACTACAAAGGAAGACAAGTTGATTCTATTGAATCTCAACGTGTTGAGGTATTATGGAAGGAAATTAATGGTAGAGATGCAGTATTACTAACGGAACCAACTTCATGAGCGAATTATCAGTGAATCATTTGTTGGGTATCAAACATCTTGATAAAGAGGATATTCAACTTATTCTAGACACTGCCAAAGAATTTAAAGAGGTCTTGAATCGGCCTATAAAGAAGGTTCCCACACTGCGAGACATTACCATTGCGAATCTATTTTTTGAAAATAGTACTCGAACACGATTATCCTTTGAGTTAGCAGAAAAACGTCTTAGTGCAGATGTGGTTAATTTCTCTGCCGGTTCCTCTTCAGTTAAAAAAGGGGAGACGCTTATAGATACCGTCAACAACATTCTATCTATGAAAGTGGATATGGTGGTTATGCGTCACCCAAACCCTGGAGCTGCAGAGTTTTTGAGCCAGCATGTGGATGCATCTATCATTAATGCAGGTGATGGAGCTCACGAGCATCCTAGCCAGGCATTACTAGATGCTTTCTCTATTCGTGAGAAACTTGGTGCATTGCAGGGCCTCAAAATCGCCATTATCGGAGATATTGTCCATAGTCGAGTAGCGCTCTCAAATGTTTTACTACTGCAAAAAATGGGCGCAGAAGTCATGGTATGCGGTCCGACCACTTTAATACCCAAATACATGCACACGCTTGGAGTGCGTGTGGAACATAATTTACAGACGGCAATTGAGTGGTGTGACGTTGCAAATATGCTACGTGTTCAACATGAAAGACAGGACCTTAAATATTTTCCCTCCATAGCGGAATACAGAGCACAATACGGTTTGACAATGGAGCATTTAGATGCTTTAGATACACCTATTGTTGTGATGCACCCCGGTCCTATAAACCGCGGAGTAGAAATAACCTCAGAAGTTGCAGATAGCGAACATTCAATTATTCTAGAACAAGTCGAAAATGGCGTTGCAGTGAGAATGGCCGTGCTTTACCTATTAGCTGAAAAGCGCAAATTGGGTACTTCTTAATGAGTTTCGAGTTGGTTGTTCTTGGTGCGGCAAGTGCGACACCTACCTCTAATAGTTACACAACCTCTCAACTATTAAAGATGAGAGAGCACTATTTTTTAATTGATTGTGGTGAGGGCGCACAAAAGCAATTGCGCAGATCTAAAACAAAGTTCTCTAGAATCAATAATATTTTCATTTCTCACCTGCACGGTGATCATTTTTTTGGGCTAGTAGGGCTATTAAGTAGTTTTCATCTACTGGGCAGAACTACCCCATTAACAATCTTTGGTCCGCCAAAATTAAAGGAGATTATCCTTGCACAATTTCGAGCAGCGGGAACCTTTACGGGTTACCCTATTTCTTTTATAGTTACCCAACACAAAGTGCCTCAGGTTATTTTAGAGACGGAGACATACATTGTATCTAGTTTTCCATTGAAGCATCGAATCGCAACTACAGGATTCAAGTTTGAAGAGAAGCCCCAAAAACGTAGTTTGAATAAGGAACGTGCAGATGAACTAAGTATTCCAATATGCGATTACCATTGGATTAAGGATGGGAAGGATTGGACAGCTGAAAATGGAGCTGTAATCCCGAACAACGAGTTAACTTTTGATCCTCCAAAACCATTGAGTTACGCTTTCGCATCGGATACAATGTATGTTCCTGAAACTTCCAAATACGTTCAAGAGGTTACGCTGCTATATCATGAGAGTACTTTTTGTGAGGATAAGTTGGAGCGCGCAAAACTGACCATGCATGCTACAGCAATTGAGGCAGCAACGGTTGCCAAAGAGGCTCAGACTTCACATTTGATTATTGGTCATTTTAGTGCACGTTATAGAAATCTAGATCAATTTGAGACAGAGGCTAAAACCGTATTTCCAAATACATTACGCGCTAGAGAATTACACTGTTATAAGGTTTCGAACAACGGCATGACGGTGAAGAACCTAAGAGCAAGTAAGGATGAGGAATAAGGCGCTTGTAGTACTTTTCTTTACCATATTCATGGACTTGATGGGTTTTGGCTTGATCATTCCCATTTTGCCAATCTATGCTAAAGAATTGGGAGCAACAGATGCTATGGTTGGATTGTTGGGTACGAGCTTTAGTATCATGCAATTTATTTTCGCGAGTTTTTGGGGCGGCCTAAGTGATCGGTTTGGTAGAAGGCCTATTATGTTAATAAGCATTGCAATTATGACGGTAGCCTATGTGCTATTTGCGAATGCTACTGTGTTATGGTTACTATTTGCGACAAGAATGCTCAAAGGATTTGGCGCAGCCAATTTAAGTGTGGCTCAAGCATATATTAGTGATGTGGTTCCAAAAGAAAAACGTACCAAGGCATTTGGAATCATAGGAGCTGCTTTTGGCCTAGGCTTCATATTTGGACCATCTATTGGTGGCTTGATTAACGAATATTACGGAGTGAGTGGTGTGGGTTATTTCGCAGCGGGATTGAGTTTTATGAATCTAGTGTTAGCCTACTTCTTTTTAGGGGAGACTCTTAAAGAACGTGCAAAATCAATCGCGCTATTTCCGAATCCATTTAAGGATATCATTCGATTTAGAGCCTCTTCTGAAATTAGTTCACTCTTCACTATAAACTTTGTTTATGTACTTGGCTTTAGTATGATGCAGATTACATCTACCTTACTTTGGTCGGAGCATTTTGGATTAAGCGAATTGCACATAGGGTATACATTTGCCTACATTGGGTTCTTGGCTGTGATCATTCAAGGAGGGTTAATAGGTTATTTTAACACCTGGTTTGGCGAACGTAATTTGCTGTTTTTTGGCACCCTTCTGGTCGCTATTGGACTTTTTTCTATGCCTTTTGTTCCTACCGATAGATTTTATCTAGAATTGGTTTCTATGACGCTTTTATCATTCGGTAATGCATTACTCACCCCTACAGTAAGCAGTCTTTTAACTTCCTACGCGCCGGAAGATGCCCAGGGAAAAGTTCTTGGTACAAATCAGAGTGTTGGTTCCCTTGCGAGAGTGCTTGGACCTGCAATTGGTGGTGCTGCTTATGGCCTTCACTTTACTTATCCTTATGTTCTTGCAGGGTCTATTACGCTTGTTGTTAGTGTTTTAGCAATTAGATTGCGAAAAAGAATATACAATACCTAAACTTTTTTTACTATTTAGTTGTTACAACAAACATTAGGGTAATTTTGTGCCCATAATTAACTACTTAAACAGATACAATGAAGAAAATTTCAATGTTTATAGCTACGTCTCTACTAATTGTGAGTTGTGCTGGAGATAAAGCATCAGAAGTAACTACTGGCGATGCTCAAGAAGTAAATGCTGTAACGGAAACGACTACTTATGAAGTGGATTCCTCCACAATCGCATGGAGAGGTTTTAAAAAATTAATAAATGATGAACATGTTGGGAATATTGGTATTTCAGACGGTTCCTTTAAAGTTAGTGACGGTAAGGTTGTAGGCGGTTCAGTAGTTATTGACATGAATTCCATTGAAAACACAGACATTGAAGATCAAGGAAAGAGAGGCTATTTGGTAGGTCATCTGAAATCTCAAGATTTTTTCTTTGTAGATAGTTTTCCAACCGCACAATTTGAAATTGTAAATGTCAAAGAAACAGAAGGTGATGCTACAAATAGTAGTGTGATTGGTAACCTTACTATTCGCGGTATTACCCACAGTATTGAATTCCCCGCAAATATTGCTGTAGATGATGCGGCGGTCAGTTTTAGTGCTCCAACGTTCGGTATAGACCGTACAAAATGGGATGTGAAATATCATGACGAAAATGATGCATCAATCGCTGAATCTTTAAAAGAGAAATTAATAGACCATACTATTGAATTGAACTTTGATTTAAACGCGGTATACACCATGTAATAGGCTCACGTCTTGCAATAGATTAAAAAAGCCCCGCATTCGCGGGGCTTTTTTATTTCAATGTTTTGTGCAGTGCAGATTCAAGATCTTCGTGAGTAAATACGAATCCGGCTTCAAGAATTTTGGCATTACTTACTTTCTGACTCATTAGGGCAAGAGTTGCCATTTCACCTAATACTAGTTTTAATATAAATGCAGGAACCGATGGTAATATCATTGGTCTTCTTAGCACCTTACAGATTTTTTTAGTGAAAGATCTGTTGGATAGCGGAGTAGATGCAACGGCATTGTAAGGACCACTAACCACATCTGAAATTGCGCAATAAACAAACATTTTGGCAAGGTCTTCAACATGTATCCAGCTTGTCCATTGCTTTCCAGTTCCTAATGGGGAGGCAATGCCAGCTTTGGCTAACGGGACTAATTTCCCTAAAACTCCAGCACCTTTATCTAAAACAATCCCAATACGCAATTGAATACTTCGTCTTTCTGGTGAGGCGAACATCTTGGTGTAGCGTTCCCAATTCTCTGTAACGGATGCAAGGAAATCACTGGCTGGAGGTGTGTGTTCTGTAAAGAGTGAAGATTGTGAGCTGCCATAATAACCTATAGCACTCGCGCTAACGCAAGATTTAGGACCCTTTTGCACTCTGTTTATGGAGTCTAAAAGCACTTTAGATGTGTACACTCTAGAGTCATTGATTTCAGCTTTATATGGAGCTGTCCAGCGTTTACTCACAGATGCCCCGGCTAAATGGATGAGGTGGTCACAGCCTTCAAGCGCTAGATCATCAATTTCCCCATAGGAGGGATTCCAAAAATAGGTGGAGGCCCCTTTCCAGTCCAAATTTTTTCTAGTACTAAGTATACGTACTTCGTGACCCATTACTAAGAGATGCTTTACGATCTCCTTTCCGACTGATCCGGTTGCTCCCGTAATTGTAAAAACTGCCATGAGGATTTATGCTATGAATAGATTAACAATACTGAGGAAGTTTTGTTACATAACAACTAATTCTTTTTTGAATGCATACTATTGAGCCTTATTTCAATTGGCGGCATCTCTATATAGCAAGTGATGATCCTCAAAGTCCGTTTTACGGTTATTGCAATAGCGAGGTTTATTACACAGACCACATTTACGATCACGTCATTCATCCTCAATGGGATTCTATTGGCTGTGAAACGCTATTCGTTAAAGTGCTATATGTGGAATATGAAATAGGGTATTGCGTCATTGAATTCTTAGGTGAATGGAATGATGCTGTGCATAATGATATCATGCGTTTGAAGAGAGATATGGTAGACGAAATGATACCCCTCGGTATAGATAAGTTTATTTTGATTGGAGAAAATATTCTCAATTTCCATGCAGATATTACAGACTATTACGAAGAATGGTTGGAAGAAGTGCCCCACGGTTGGATGGCTTTTTTAAATTTAAGGGAGCACGTTGTCCAAGAATTGACTACCTACGGCCTAGACCAATATTTTATCCTTGGCGGAGATTTAGATTATTGGGAATGGAGAACAAAAAAACCAGAGCTATTATATGATAAGCTTCGGCAAGTGGTAAGCCGCCGATTAGGAACTTAAAAGGCTCAAAAAAGCATTTTTATCACTGTCCAAAGTGAACCAATACGCATTTTCTTTAGTCAATTCAAGCCATTGAATTCCCAACAAATTTTCATCATTAGCTATAAGTTCCCATTGATCCTCTTGAGCCGCCTCAGTATTGGTAAAATAATTTAACAGCAATTGCTCCCGTGGCTTAAATCTAGATGAAAAACAATCCGTTGGAGTGAAGCAGTGAACGTACTCTAACGTTTGGCTGTAACGAAACTCTTCTTCAATTTCCCTGCTGATACATTCCAAAAGGCCTTCGCCTAATTCTAGCCCTCCTCCGGGAAACTTTTGTAAATCTACTCCGTGCCATCTTTCCTTCATCACAAGGACCCGATTGTTCTGTGATTTAATGATGGCATAACATCTTGCATTGAATGCAATCATCTTTTCCATGCTCGAGTCATTTCTCTTTTACGCGGTGGGCCAGGTAGTGCCTCTACTTCGAATCCCACTTTCTTTAGCGTTCTTTTAACTACCCCTTTAGCGCAATAAGTAACTAAGGCACCTCCTGAATGCATGGCATCAAAAAGGCTTTGAAATATATCTTCACTCCAAAGCTCAGGTTGAGCGCTTGGTGCAAAAGCATCGAAATAAACTAAATCAAAACGGGGAGTAATCCAATTGAATTTCCTCACATCAATAGTGCTTAATTCAAAAGTAAAGCCTTCTTCAATTTCAACTGGTTTTCCTGATTCAATAGCTAGGATTTCAGCCTCTTTATTACCACCTGCTTCTTTCACTTTTTGAATTTCTTCGCTGTTCAAGGGAAATTTCTCAAGTGCCAAATAATTTATTTCCCTGTCTTTTCGCTGCTCACATGTTAGTCGTGCATTTAGTGCGGTTCCTAAACCAACTTCAAGCAGGTTGATTTCTTTCTTGGAGATGGCATGAAGTCCAGCATCAATAAAAACGTGTTGACTTTCTGTTAAGGCACCATGAATACTGTGATAGTGTTCGTCCAGTTTAGGAACCCAGATGGTCAAACTACCGTCGGCCGACGTTGTAAACTTCCTGGAACTGGGTTCAATCATATATTCACATATAATTTCTCTATTCGAGGAATGGGGCCCTGGCAGAAATTCATATGACAGGCAACACAGCTTTTTACCAAGTTATTGTGCGCATCAATCTGAGCGGCAACGTCTGTTGCCGTATTCAATTGACCATAGCTTGCAATAAAGGCCTCTGTGTGAGGAGCAAAGGCAGGACCAACCATGTGAGGTTCCGTGGGTTCAGCTGTAATCATCTTAAAAATGAGCTTGGAGTTTGCTTGCGATAGTTCTCCATTTTCAAGACTTTTTTTGCGTATTAAAGCCTCATCATTCAGCGAACGCATGATGGATGCGAGCTCACTGGGTTGGTCCATTTCAGGTTTCCAATTGGACTTGCTTTGCTCTTTTGAATCAACAGCCGAACAAGAGCATATAAAAACAGCGATTAGTGCTACAGCAATAATTTTATTCATCACTGGTGGATATCGCAATTTTTACTCCTGTAGCTTTGAATTTCACATCGCCTGTAGGTACAGTAATAGCTGCTATTTCTTCTTCAGATGCGCCTCTGTCCTCTGCGTAATGACGGAGCTCTGCCACAGTTGTGCTGTCCCAATACGCGTATCCTGTCATGACCATGTTTTGACCTTGACTATTGGTGGGAAGAAGGAATTCATAGTCGTAATCAACGAATAAATTAGTATTCGAATCAATAGCAGTTTGCATCCAACATCCCTTTACTGTGCAAACTTTGGTGATTTCTCCCGCTACTGTCCCAAACATTGTGTCTCCTTTTGTTTGAAAGGATTCTACAATAGTTTTAGCACTCATTGCGTCTTCTATGGTAAAGGTGCTATCACCAAAGTATGCGTATTCTTGAACTGACGTTTTTTCAGAAACTTGCTTCTCTGAATTAGAAGATTGGCAAGAAATCATCAGGATAGTTGAAAGGCTTGCAATAAGAAAATGCTTCATTTGAAATATTTATTAAATCGGCTTGATACTTTATTTTTTGGTATTGAGCCTAGATGAATTACACCTTCAAAATTAGTACATTTGTCGTCTTAAAGAAAGCAGAAGATGAAAATAGAGTTGACCAAAGAGAGCCGCAGATCAAACATCGATTTTTCAAACCTTCCTTTTGGTAAAAATATGTCGGATCACATGCTCGTTTGTCACTTTAAAAACGGGCAATGGCAGGAGGCCGAGATTCGTCCTTACGGCCAATTAGAGTTTTCTTATGGTTTACATGCCTTGCACTATGGACAAAGCGCATTTGAAGGAATGAAAGCTTACCGCAAAGACGACGGCTCCGTAAGTATGTTTCGTCCATTGGATAATTTTGCTAGACTTAACAAAAGTGCAGATCGCTTAATGATGCCTCAAATTCCGCAGGATTTATTCATGGGAGGCCTAAAGAAGTTATTAGAAATAGATGCAGACTGGGTTCCAAATGCAGAAGACCACAGCTTATACATACGACCGTTTTTATTTGCATCCTCTGAATTTATTGCTGCACGTCAAAGCGATGATTATACCTTTTGTATCATAACTTCTCCTGTGGGACCCTATTACAGTGGAACCGTGAAAGTTAAAATTGAACAAGAGTTTACGCGCGCTACTAGCGGTGGAATTGGATTTACTAAGGCTGCTGGAAATTATGGAGGATCATTTTATCCTACCTCTAAAGCGATAGAAGAAGGGTACAATCAGGTAATTTGGACCGACCACAAAGAGCATAAGTTTATAGAGGAGAGCGGAACAATGAATTTAATGCTATTGGTTGGTGATACCTTCTTAACGCCACCTTTAACGGATAGAATCTTAGCCGGAGTAACGCGACGTTCCATTATACAGCTTGTAAAAGACCAAGGTTGGTCTATCCAAGAACGTCCTATCACGGTAGATGAAATTATCAAAGCTGCTCGTGAAGGTAATCTCAAGGAAGCTTTTGGAATGGGCACAGCCGCAGTCGTAAGTCAGATTGATACTATTGGATATAACGGCGAGGATTTTTCTATTCCTGTTCCTACGGATGGTAAAGCTATGGAAATCAAACGTATTCTTAACGATATTCGAATGGGAAGAAGTGAGGATAAATACTCTTGGATGATTGATTTATCTGTTACGGAGACCGCTTAAATTTTAAATTGCTTAAGGGCTTTATAAAGTGTTGTGGTGGGTAAGCCTACAACCGCGTTGTATTCACCTTGAATGGAGGTGACCATGGTATGACCAATCCATTCTTGAATGCCGTAAGCCCCGGCTTTGTCAAAGGGTTTAAATTGATTAACATAATATTCTATTTCTTCAGCGGTAATATCAGCTAAAGTGACTTGAACTACTGAGCAATAGGATGTTATGTCCTCCGTTGTACTTAATGTAAGGCCTGTAATGACTTGATGCGTCTTGCCACTTAGCGATTTAATCATTTGGAAGGCTGCTTCTTTATTGGAAGCCTTGCCGTATCGTTTATTTCCCAGCCACACCTCGGTATCTGATGTGATGCCTAATTCGTGATGTTTTAGTTTAGGTTGAAGTGCTAAAGCTTTTTGCTCGGAGATCCAAAGAGCTGTTTCTTCTCCGTTAAGATGCAAGGGGGCATTCTCGTCAGCATCGGTGACTAGAATTTTGAAATCAAATCCCATTTCTTTTAACAGAGATGCTCTTCTGGGGCTTTTGGAACCAAGGACTAATTGTTTATTGAGTTTCATACCAAGCGTACTTTTATTTGGAAGCTATTATAATCCAAAGATGCCAAGAATCCATTCATCAATGGGGCTATCTGAATTGGGAAAAAAATCAAGCCCGAATACCTTTCTCAATTGGTATATAATCATAACAAGTAACATAAATGAGCCAAAAATCACTATTAGTATTCTGTAAAATGGATTTTGTCTAATCCTTGTTGCGTACCAAATGCGTACGCCAAGTGTGCTCATAAGGACTAAGCCTTTGAGCCTTGTGAACTTCCAAACTAAATCGTACCAAAAACTTTTCTTCAAGCGCTGCTCCATCCATTTTTTTTCGCTCCTTAAATGATACAGAGCTGGATGATTAGGATCTGCACTTTCTAGCGTTGTGATAGATATATTGACTTCCTTTAGTCTTGATTCTAACTGTATTTCTTCCTTTGCTTTTAACAAATTGGAGTATAATCACTTATTATCAAATTTACCAAGTTCTGTCTTGACGGCGTGCCCACTTACCTTGTATTTTCAACAGTTGCTCGAGCACGTCTCTAACACAACCCTCACCTCCCTTGATTGGGCTAACATATTGTGCAATGGATTTGATTTCTGGAGCAGCGTCCTGAGGAGCCGCTGCTAGGCCAACAAGATTCATAACATCATAGTCGGGTAGGTCGTCTCCCATATATAATATTTCTTCATCCTTGAGGTCATAGCACATTTTGAGATCTTCATAGGCTTCTATTTTGTTGGATGCGCCTAAATAAATATCCTTGATACCCGCGCTTTCTAACCTTGTTTTAACTTCTGGCGATGACCCGCCGGTTATGATGGCCACTCTAATACCGTTTCGAATAGCTAGTTGTAACGCGTATCCGTCCTTAGAATGCATTTTACGTACTGGTTGCATACCAGGAATCAGTAAAATTTCTCCATTTGTCAATACTCCGTCTACGTCTAGAACTACTGTGGTGATATCTATAAAAAGCTCTTTATAATTCATGTCTGTTGCGAATACTAGTACTTAAAAGTTTGTACAATATTTTGATATCCTCTTGATCAATAGACTCCATATGATCTAGAATAGTACCACTGTCACCGCGAATGGCTGGGCCTGTTTGCGCCTGTTTGGCCCCTAATTTAATCGCTTTTTCTGGTCCTTGTTTCATGATGGCATGTAGAACTTCAAAAGGAAGTTCGTGGTGCCGGCAATAGTCCTCTGCTAGGGTATAAAGATGATTTGTGAAATTATTGACTATTACCGCTGCGGTATGGATATTGGTCCTTTCTGCACTGCTCATTGAATAGGGTTTTGCCCCAAGTAGCTCTACAATTTTTTTAAGAATACTTAGATTTTGTTCTTCTGCCGTTTCAATGAGAATAGGGATGTTTTCCCACTGAACTAAAGCACCTTTTGTGAAGCTGAATAGGGGGTAAAACACGCCGGCATTATCCTTCTTTACCTGAGGAATTACGCCTGCGGTATGTACCACAAGACTTGCATCTATCTCCTTGCATACTGCAGCAGTAGCATGATCTGAGACACTCACAATGACAATATCTGCAATAATAGAAGTCGGATAGTCCTTTGCAAACCATTGCACGCTGGCCTGAGCCTTCAACGCATTATAAAGGTGCGTGCCAAGGTTTCCCTTCCCTATAATGGCAATTTTCATGACCTTCTTATTCTAGTAACTATGGCAATACAAGTACCCACAGCTATCAGCAAAGACCCCAGCCAAAGTAAATTGATCCATGGAAAAACTTCCGCTTTAATGAGTATAAAAGGTTCCTCTTCCTCAATACGCTCCTTTGCCGAAATTACCGGCTTATTGGTTTCGTAGTTAATTCGCTCAAATCGAAATTTTAAGCCCAATTCTTGAATTTCAGCATCCACATGATTGGCTTTATCGCCTTGAACTGCATATACAGGCATTACCTTGTATAGGCTGTCCTGCATGGTGCGAACGCTGATGCCTGCACCTAAAACAACATAGTCCAATTCACCGTCAGAATTAGGAGCTTCAACTACTAAGGTGTCTAATTGAATCTTGTATTTACCGTAAAGAAAATGGCTTTCACCTTGCAAGAGTTCCAAATCGAACTGGTTCTTCCATTCTTCATCTCCTTTTTCTGACGCTGAGCGTAAATCAGCATAGGTAACATGAGTGTAGATATCCTTACTTAAAAAATGTTTTGTGGAAGGCTCTGCTACATTTCCCATTTTTTCATTGAGCTGAATGCGGGGCTGTAGGTTAAATGAGCCCTCAAGTTTTCCATCACTTTCTTGGAAAAATTCAAGATTATAGTTGAGGTAGTAACCTTCCTCATCCTGCCCGGTCCAACTTACCCAGTAATCGCCCATTTGAACGGTATCACCTTCATGAATAAGTAGATTTTCGTTTGCAGGAAATTCCTCATGGATAAAGGTATTGTTCTTTGAAATCACATCCTTATTCGCATTTGAGATAAGCGAACCAGCAATGATTAAACCAAATCCAACATGCGCTACAGTTGATCCTGCTACATTCCAGTTACCTTTTGCCCATCGAATAAGAAACTCAAGATTTCCTATGATCGCATAATAGGATGCCCAAAGGAGTAAAAGGTACATTGGGTTCCACATTCCTAGTGCCCATGAGCTTAGAAGTGCACCAATAGTAGTTATGGCTAGCGTGAGAATTTGACGTTTAAAAAATAGCGAAGTAGAAGTACTTCTATAGGATAAAAATTGACCTGCGCCAATAAGTAATACAATGACAATTGCAAAGGGGACTTGGATGGCATTATAGTGATCAATAGGGTCACTCAAGACTTTGTCTTTGTTGTAAAGTGTCATTAGTCCATCCGGACCAAAAAGTTTATTAAAGACAGGGTAGGAGGTGCTCAGTGTGATTTGTAGCCCACTTATCAGCAGTGTTAAGGCGCCAATGAACATCCAAAACTCACGGCTGTCCATGCGGTCTTCTTTTACTTTTTTGGGTAGTCCCTTATAACGGATAAGCAATAGAACAAGAGAGCCAATACTGAAGAAGAGCAGATAAATGAGCAATTGCCCGCTTAATCCTAAGTCTACAAAGGCGTGCACAGAACTATCACCTAAAACCCCGGATCGTGTCAAGAACGTAGAGTAAAGTACCAAGAGAAAGGTGAGTATAAGCATGAATAATGCAGAGGGAACAACCCCTCCCTTATTTCTTTGTATCAGAAGCAAATGTGCACCTGCTGCCATGGTGAGCCATGGAACTAAAGAGGTGTTTTCAACAGGGTCCCAAGCCCAAAATCCACCAAAACTCAATGCTTCGTATGCCCAAGCTCCGCCCATGAGAATGCCAACTCCAAGTATTCCTACAGAGAAAAAACTCCAAATAAGCGCGCTATTGATCCAGCTTTTATAGTCTTTGCGGAGTAATCCAGCTACAGCATAACTGAATGGAACCAGGGTTGAGGCAAACCCAAGGAAAAGAGTTGGAGGATGTATAGTCATCCAATAATTCTGAAGTAACGGATTCAATCCTGATCCGTCCGCAAAATTTGGGAATCGGGTGAGGTAATCTGAGAACTGAGTCCACGGCAAACCCACGTTGTCTTGGAGTTCACGCACTAGAATGAATGGACTGTAACCAATGTGCATATCACCTATGTATACGCCCAATACCATACTTACTAGAAAAGCTTGTACGGCTGCAAAGACTCCAACCACGGGCCCTTCAAAAGACTTTGCACTGTAGGTTAAAATAAATCCGAGGACTGCATTCCAAAACATCCAAAGCAGAAAAGAGCCCTCCTGTCCTTCCCAAAATGCAGAAAATAAATAGCGCGCCGGCAAGTCCAAGGAGGTGTGTTTCCACACATAGTCAAATTCAAAGTAATGGTTGGCCATTATGAAAAATAATGTTCCAATTAGACCAAAAAGAGATACTGCATGAACACGGAAGGCAAACCTTCCTAATTTTTTCCAATCTTGACCTTTTGCATAATAGGCAAAGGTTGAAAGCAACGCCATGGTAAAAGACAATGCAGTGAGTCCCCTTCCAAGGTTAGCGGCCCAAAGGTGTTCGCCAACGTATTCCATAGTTTATTTGTAAATCTTGTCCGAGTCTACCTCGTTCTGTTCGTTGTACTTTGAAGGGCACTTCATTAAAATTTCAGTAGCGATAAACGCGCTATCTGTTGCATACCCGGTCATGGTTATTTCTTCAGAACGTTCAAAATCCTGAGGTTTGGGTTGGTTGTAAATAACCTTGCTAACGTTGCCTTTTTTGTCTTTGGCAGAAAAGGAGAATTGAACGGTTTTTGGGTTAAAATCCATATTTCCTTCCAAATCTAAAAAGCCAATTACCGTAGTTTTTTCGCCATTCAGCGCTACAGCATCTTCAAAACTGCTGTAGGTGGAACTGTTGCCCAGACGGACCAAGGAATATCCAATTAGAATGGCAATGGCAATGATGATTGCAATTTGATTATTTTTCATTTTCCAAGGCTGAAATTTTACGATCCATTCGATACAAATACCCTGCTAATCCAAGGAAAATAACGGCAATTACAGCGATAACCACATAAATTTTTCCTTCGCTGTACATGAAGTTTTTGGATTGAGCTAAAAGCGATATTGGCGCCATGGCCGTAAGGGTCAGAAAGAGATTTTTCATGTAATGCTTAAGTTCTTTATTCTGTAACGCAAAGAAGCGATCCAAGTTCCAATTAGAATCCATCCAATAACCGCTGGATAAAAGATTAATCTAAGTCGATTATCCAAATCATAGGAGTTAAAGCCAGGATTGCCCCCATTACCGGGATGCAAGCTGTCCGTCATTCGTGGTAAAATACCAATGAAAACAATCATCATCACAAAGGCGAAAATGTTGTAGACTGCGCTAATTCTTGCTTTTTTTCGCTGATCTTCTATCCCATTTCGCAAAATGAAAAAAGCTAAATAAATGAGAATGGTTATAGCACTGCCATTAAGCTTGGGATCATTGGTCCACCAGGCTCCCCAGGTAAATCGTGCCCAGATCATTCCCGTAAATAGGCCCAGAAATGCGAAGAGCATTCCCGTTTCTGTAAGTGCTGCTGTTCTACGGTCAGCATGAAGGTTTTCCCTCCTCAAGAATACTATGGAATAAGCAAAACTTCCCGCCATCATAGCCACCATCGCAAACCACATACTTACGTGGTAAAACAGGTTTCTAATGCTTTCTTCAATGATAGGTAAGTCAGGTATGGAGGTTAACAGGCCAAAGATGAGACTGTACAGTACCAATACTACTCCAATAACTTTGTAAACTGTTTGTTGCATAGGGAATTTTAATCCTGCCAAAGATACGGAAAGAGGATGTAGGCAAGAAGGCCAATTGCAATATCTAATGTCACAAGTGAACCAATGATTGTAGCTGTTTCATCAAAAGGCGCGCCTACCATTGCATACATATTTATGGTACTTACTAATTTTAAAATAGGAAGCGTCAACGGCAAGGCTAAAATGGTGCTCAACGTGGCGTTTCTCCCTGAGCGTTCAGCAATCCCGTTGGCTAGTGTTAGAATGATACTAAACCCTATGCAACCTAGCCCTAGCCCTATGGCAAAAACAATGGGTTGGTAAACTTCATTACCATAGAATAAACTAAACAAGCCCCACGCGATTCCTGAGAGGAATAACATATATAAGCTGTTATAAATGAGTTTAGCTACAATTGTTTCTTTAGGGCCAGCTATACTTTGATAATAGTAGAAATAATCACCGCTTTCAAATTCAAAACTTCGACTTGCCTGCATTATGGACGCAAAAAACACAACCACCCAAAGTAAAGTGTTCCATGAATTATCAGAGGCGTTGCTGCCTCCAAGCAGGTAAATGAGATAGGTAATACCAATAAGATACAGTCCAAGAGAGAAAATTGCATTGGAATTTCTGAGCTCTTGTTTCGCGTATCGTTGAAGAAGTAAACCAATCTTTAACATGGGGTATTGAAGAATCTTCAAATTTAATACAAACTTTAGCAGTTCATTCTTGTTCTATTGTATTAAATCCTTATCAAATGAAATACCTTTTATTTTCTATTGCTTTACTTGCGTGTGTTAACGAACCAATACAAATGACTCAATCATCCAATTCAAAAGACACTATGGAATCCACGGATTTTTATTCTTTACAAGCGTCAACAATTGACGGAGCAGATTTTTCCTTTGAGCAGCTCAAAGGAAAACGCGTTCTAATTGTAAACGTAGCTTCAAAATGCGGCTATACTCCTCAATACGAACAACTCCAAAAATTACACGAACAATATGGAGGGAAAGATTTTGTAGTTCTTGGATTCCCGGCGAATGATTTTGGATTTCAGGAACCAGGATCTGCTGCAGATATCAAATCTTTTTGCAGTAAGAATTATGGGGTAACATTTCAAATGATGGCCAAGGTTAAAACCAACAAAAACAAAGGCCATGAGGTCTATCAATGGCTTTGTAATAAAAGTCAAAACGGTATTGATGACGCCAAAGTGAGCTGGAACTTTAATAAGTTTATGATTGATGAAAACGGTCAATGGATTGCGCATTATGATAGCCGAATGAATCCTCTTAGTACAGAAATCACCAACTTCGCAGCTGGAAAATAACAGCTATGAAATTAGATATCCTTGCTTTTGGGGCGCATCCAGATGATGTTGAATTAGGTGCCGGAGGCATTCTTGCCACTCACGCAGCAAAAGGTTTAACTACCGGTATCGTGGATTTAACCAGAGGAGAGCTTGGGACAAGAGGGACTTCTGAAATCAGATTGCACGAAGCAAAAGCGGCCGCTGAGATATTAGGTTGTGCAGTTCGAGAAAATCTAGGTATGCCAGATGGTCAAGTGGATTACTCCCATGAAAGTCAGTTGGCCGTGGCTACAATGATTCGTAAGTATAGGCCAAATGTGGTCCTAATGAATGCTCCTACAGATCGTCATCCGGATCACGGTAGAGCTTCTAGATTGGTAGAAGAAGCCTGTTTTTTAGCAGGATTGCATAAAATTCAATTGGAGGCAGACGGTGATAAACTTGAACCGTGGCGTCCAAAAAATATGTACAAGTATTTGCAATTCTATAATTTGGAATCTCAACTTATAGTGGATATAAGTAGTGGCTTTGAGAAGAAAATGGCTTCCATACGAGCGCATAAAAGTCAATTCTTTAATCCGGATAGCAAGGAGCCTCAAACGGTTATTTCTAGCGAAAGGTTCTTCCAATCGGTCATTGCACGAGCTCAGGATTGGGGAAGAGTAATTGGAGCAGATTATGCGGAGCCCTTGATTGCTGTTAGACAAGTAGGTGTGGGCAATTTAAATGATTTGCAGTAGCCCCAAGTAATAAATTATGGTTAATCAAAAACCCCCGTGTGGCTGTGCCAAACGGGGGTTTTTGTATTCAATTTGCACATTTGTTAATCGCGCAGAAGTGTAAAGTAATAAGCTAATTGGGCCATTGAAGCTAATGCAGCTACAAGATAGGTACGTGCTGCCCAACTCAAAGCGTCATCGGCTTTAGCATGTTCATCAGTAGTAATTAAACCGCTTGTTGTGAGCCATGCAAGAGCACGATTAGATGCATCATATTCTACCGGAAGTGTAACGAGTGAAAACGTGGTGATCGCCAATTGCGCTGCAATCAAAACCCATATTGCCGTATTTACTCCAAATATTCCTAAGAAACCAACACCTAGAATCATAGACCAAATGACAATATTCATGATCCGTCCGCTAAATTGTACCATTGGGACAAGCTGGGAACGCATTTCCAACCACCGGTAACTTTGAGCGTGTTGAACGGCGTGTCCAACTTCATGAGCAGCTACTGCCGCAGATGAAACACTCCTTCCTGAATACACATCAGGACTTAAGTTGACTGTTTTATTAGCGGGGTTGTAGTGGTCTGTTAATTTTCCTGCAACGCTTTCAATACGAACGTCGTGAATTCCGTGATCGTCCAGCATTCTTTGAGCGATTTCTGCACCAGACATGCCATTGCTCAAGGCCTCTTTTGAATATTTTTTGAATTTGGCTTTTAGTCTTTGCTGCACTACAAGGCCGGCAACAATAAATAGGATAATCAATACGAGCATAAGGATGTTATTAAAATTTCGTTATAAACAAGGTTCAAAACTTATGCCGCGAAGTGTTTCCATGTAACTTTGACATAAATCGATTCTAAAGATGACAAAAAAGCCTCTAATTCTGGTTACGAATGATGACAGTATTTCTGCACCTGGAATAAAAGTTCTTACAGATATTGCAAATCACTTTGGTGAGGTGTGGGTGGTGGCACCGGATAGTCCAATGAGTGGAAAAGGACATGCTATTTCGTTAGATGTTAGTCTCAGAGTAAACGAGGTAAAGAGCACAGGGCCACAAAAAGAATTTAAGGTTAGCGGGACACCTGCAGATTGTGTGAAATTGGCCATTAATAAAGTTTTACCGCGCCGTCCCGATTTGATTCTAAGTGGAATAAATCATGGTTCAAATGCGTCTATAAATGTTATTTACAGCGGTACAATGAGTGCTGCCGTTGAGGGCGCGTTGGAGAGAATACCGTCCATAGGGTTTAGTTTGTGTGAGTTTTCTTGGGAGGCAAGTTTTGAAGCAGCCAAACCAGCGATTCATAAAATCATTTCCAAGGTTATTGAAAATGGATTGACAACAGGTACTTGTTTAAATGTGAATATCCCTGAGAATACCAAAGTTCCTTATAAAGGAATTCGAGTCTGTCGCATGGCTATAGGTAATTGGGAAGAAGAATTAGATGAACGGATTGATCCATTTGGCCGTCCGTATTACTGGCTCACTGGAAAGTTTGTTAACTACGACAATGGAGAGGATACGGATATCGCAGCTTTGGATGAAGGATATATTACTGTGGTGCCTATAACGGTTGATCTTACTGCGCATCATGCCGTTTCTGCATTAAATCAATGGGATTTTGAAGAATAGAAAATTAATAGATTATTTCGCTGGTTTTTTTGTTGGTATAGGTGCGCCTATTTTTAGCATAGCAATTGCGATTGATAATTACCCCATGCTTGCTGATATTGGGGACATTGATAACCCGGCATGGCGTCTTGTGGTGATGCGTGCTATCACTTTTGGGGTAATCATTAATGCCGTGTTGTTTTTTACAGCTATCAATTTTGAAAAAGATCGCGTGGCACGGGGAATTTTATTGAGCTGTTTGCCTTCTGTGGCGGCTATAATATTGTTTCAATTCATTCTCAGATAAATGAAAGTTTTTTGGATAGCTGGTGAGCCTTCAGGTGATTTACAAGCGGCGTCTTTAGTGCGCGCGCTTCATGAGGCTAATCCAAAAATGGAACAAGCAGGGTGGGGCGGTTCGCAAATGACTGCCGCGGGCATGAAGCAGTGGTTTGATTTACCTGGACAACCGTTTATGGGATTTGTGGAAGTTGCTCTAAAGGTTAAAACTATTTTAAAACTGTCCAATCAAGTAAAAAAAGATATTCAGGAATTTGGCACGCAAGTACTGATTTTAGTGGATTACGCAGGTTTTAATTTACGTATAGCCGAATGGGCAAAAGGTAAAGGAATGAGGGTAGTCTATTTTATTCCTCCCAAAATATGGGCCTGGAAGGAACGTAGATTAGATGCTTTAATGCAGCATTCAGATGAGGTACTGAGCATTTTGCCATTTGAAGAAAGTTGGTATGCTTCCAAAGGCGAGGAAATACATTATGTTGGAAATCCCCTCATGGAGAAATATGTAGACTTGAATCATTACCTACCTGCGAGCAAGAAAATAGTGCTTTTACCAGGGTCTCGAGTTCAAGAAATCACTCGCTTAATCCCCGTTTTTAATGCTCTTGCTAAAGAATTAACTGAGTATACATTTCATGTGGTGCGAGCCCCTTCTGTGCGCGATCGCTGGCCAAAAGGCGTACTTGAGGACAATATCATAATTGAAGATCGGGAGATTGTTGAAGTCACTCAGGGCGCTGAATTTGCGCTTACATGCAGCGGCACAGCTTCTCTGGAAATTGCGCTATTGGGTATTCCGCAAGCTGTTGTCTATAAGGCAAACGCTGTGTCACTTGCTATTGCAAAACTATTAGTAAAGGTTCGTTACATGTCTCTTCCTAATCTCATTATGGATCAAGCAATTGTCCCTGAATTTTTGCAAGGCGACGTAACTGTGAAGAACCTTAGAGTATTGATAGAATCATCACCAAGTGAACAATTGATTGATATACAAAGACTTCATTCCCGTATGGGAAAGCGTAGTTTGATCAAAGACGCCGTCCCTCGTATTTTAGCACTATTGAACGATTAAAATGAGAAACCTTTTTTTATTTTTTTTGCTTTGCTGCTCAGTTGCTGGATACGGACAGAAGGTAAAGGCCTATTCCTCTGGGCCTAGAGTATTGACTTTTGCCGAACAAGAATACAGTCGCATGCAAATCAAGGTTAAAGGAGGCTCTTTTACATTAACAGCGTACACGCCTGATAGCACCTTCATTATGGAATATGGCGAGGATGATGTGCACCCCCTTTATACTTTTCGTGGGGATTTAAGGCTCAATAGGGCGGGATGTGATTCTATCATCTTTTCTACTAGCGATACCATAGAAATGCGTGTTTTACGCAAAAAGAATTGGACTGCGACAAGGCCCTATCTGGGGATGGTCACCATACGTCCAAACTTGATTTACCTGGAGGCTATAGTTCAAGTCCCTGTTAAAGAATATATTGCTGGGGTTGTAGAAGCTGAAGGAGGAATGTCATCTGAACCTGAATATCATAAAGCCCAGGCGGTACTGGCTCGGACATGGCTCATCACGAACATGGCCAAGCATAAACAGGACGGATATCATATTAAAGACGACCAGAGCTCACAAGCATTTAAAGGAGTACCTCACGGCAATCACGCGGCAATCATCATGGAGGCTGTGACGCAGACAAAAGATACGCTAGCTACTTATAATGGAAAGCCAATTATTGGCTTCTATCATAGTAATTCCGGCGGACAAACAGTGCTGCCGCATGAAGTATGGAGCCAAGAATTACCCTACTGCCGAGCTGTAATAGATCCCTTTAGTAAAAAGGAAAGTAAATACCAGTGGACCAAGGATATTCCTGTTTCTGATTGGAATGCTTACTTTTTCAAGAACGGAATGACTAAAGACTGGGCGCTCTATTTTGCCGCCCTCCCAGAAGGAAGACTTACGAAGTATACGGTTGATTCTACTCCGTTCAAATTAGAAACCTTACGTCGCCACTTCAAACTGCGCAGCACATATTTCATTCCATCCGTTCAAGAGGACGTGGTCCATTTAGAAGGTTTTGGATTCGGTCATGGTGTAGGCATGTCCCAACAAGGTGCAATGCGTATGGCTCAAGGCGCTTTTTCTTGGAAAGAGATTTTAGACTTTTATTTCCAAAAGCTCGAATTCGAGTCTGTCCATAAGTTATAGTTCTCCAATATTTTTGTTTTTGCGTCTTCTAATGCTGCAATTTAATGGGCATGACCCTTCGCTCGTTATTCTTCATCTGCATGTTTTCCGCGTTACATAAAGCTTGGAACATTGATTTGAGTATCCTCATAGGAGCAATTTTGTTCCCAAAAAGTTGGCGTAAGATTCGTTACGACCTATCAGTCTTAGTATTGAGTCTTTCCTTGCTTCTCCTTCTTAGGGATTACGAATCTTGGCGTTATTGGTATCCCTTTGAGATTCATGCAGAATTCAGTACAATTATTGCTGCCGGTCGCGGTCTATTTTCTGCACATATTTCAGAAGTCGCCATAGGGGACTATCACCATTTTTTGCAGGCCATCCTGTTAGGGCAGAAGGAACATCTTGATACAGAAACCTATGAATTATTCAGAAGTTTAGGTATTGCGCATGTTTTGGCAATTAGTGGTTTTCATATTGGTTTTTGGGTGATTTGTATGAGGCCACTATTTTATTGGGCGAAAAGCCCAATAAATAGAATATGGACGCTCATGGTACAGTTTTTCATTCTTTATAGTTATGCAATACTGGTAGGCGGCAGCGCCTCTGTACTTCGAGCGGTTTGGATGTTTTTTTTTGCACGTTTTGCAGCGATAAGACATTCAGCCACTTCTTCATTGCACTTTCCAATGCTGGTGGCTATTGGTCATTATTTTGTCAATCCTCAAGCACCACAAAGCATTTCATTTCAGCTTAGTTATACTGCGGTATTTGCAATTCTTCTAGTATTGAAAAGAAATAAGGCTGAACAGCTGCTGCTGCAGTATAGCTATAAGGTTAATAGTAGTTCGGGCAAGTGGTTCTTTGTACCGGTTCAGATTTCATTGGCTGCGTGGTCTGCAACGTTGCCTCTTGTTCAAGGGACCTTTGGAGGGTCAAGCACCTATTTTTTAGCAGGTAACCTCCTTGTTGTGCCGTTAATAACCTTTATGATTTGGGCAGGAATACCTCTTTTGACTCTTGGGAGGGTACTGCCTGACTGTGCAAAAGAATGGTATGCATTTGCATGGAAGCAAGTAATAAACGCAGCGGAAAGATTATTATTTTTCTTGGAGAAGTTGAGCTAGACGTACAGTTAAGTCTTCGGAGAGAATCAATTCAAAATCGCCGTTATGAAAAATATGGATGTTTCCTGTTTCTTCACTCACAGTGAGCGCTAAGGCATCGGTCCTCTCAGATATGCCTGCAGCAGCTCGGTGTCTCAACCCGAATCTTGTGGGAAGCTCGCTTCGCTCAGAGAGTGGCAGCACAGCACCAGAGGCAATTATGGTGTGTCCTTCAACAATGGTTGCTCCGTCGTGTAAGGGGGCATTTTTAAAGAATATACTCTCTATCAAAATTTTGCTGAGGTCTGCATTTATAGCACTGCCAGAAGCAGCAAAAGATCCAAGAGGGTCTTTTCTTTTTATCACAAGTAATGCTCCTGTTTTAGTTTGAGCTAATTCCACCATTGCACTTACTATAGCATCTACATCTGCTTTGGCTTTTTCGTCTTCTGCGCCAATTTTTAACAAGTTCCGTAAACCCTCACGCCGTGTAAAAGTCGCCGAACCCACCACTAAAAGAAATTTTCTGATTTCTTGCTGGAATACGATAATGAGTATAATTAACCCAGCACCCATAAAGGAACCTAGAAATTCTGAAAGCAGACGCATCTCTAACAATTGTACCAACCTGTACAAGAGATAAATAGCCACCATTCCAAGAAGTATTCTTATTGCTGCAGTACCTTTTAACAGCCTGTAAATTTGGAACAGGAGAAAAGCAGCTATAATGATATCTAGTGCATCTAGCACCCCGAAATTTAACGCTCCCATGGTTGTAATAGATGGTTAATACCTTCCGGCATTAATTGAGTAAACAAGGTAATGGTTTCCATTGCTTCTTTCACATCATGTACTCTCAGGATGTTGCTTCCTTGTAATAGTGCTGCCATATGAAGTGCAGTTGTACCATTAAGACTATTTTCAGCTGTATTCCTCAATACGTTGTATATCATACTTTTTCGGCTAATGCCAGATAGGATAGGTCTGCCTAAAAGCTGAAATGCATGTAATTCACGTAAAAGCTGGTAATTATGTTCCACCGTTTTACCAAATCCAAAACCTACATCCACAATAGTATCATGGATTCCCATATCATGGAGTTTAGGCAGCCGCTCACTAAAGAATTTTACAATGTCTTGAGTTACATGCGTGTAGCTCGGATTTTTTTGCATGTTAGCTGGATCGCCCTGCATGTGCATTAGTATGTAAGGACATTTGAGTTTAGCAACTACTTCATACATTCTATCGTCTAAGTTACCGCCGCTGATATCGTTGACTATGTGCGCACCGGCGTCAATAGCTTTTTCTGCAACAGAAGCTCTAAATGTATCTATAGAAATAAACGTGCCTGCATACTTATTTACCACACTGCGAACTGCGGGAATAACTTCCTTGAGTCGGTCCCATTCCTGTTCAAGGGTAACGGGCGCAGCACCGGGCCGCGAAGAATACCCTCCAATATCAATGATTTTTGCGCCGTTAATGAGCATCTCTTCAGCGCGTTTGGCCGCCTCTGCGGGAAGGGCTATACGGCTTTCTTTGTAGAATGAGTCGGGCGTTATGTTGAGTATTCCCATCACGCACGGTGTGGATAAGGTGTGAATTGTCCCTTCTACCTTTAGCAAAAACTCCTGCATTGTTCTTCGTATCTTCGTTCTAGAAGCAAAGCTAAGAAATGAATACAGCTGAACAATTCGATACCGTGCTTTCTAAATGTCACGGACTTTTTGAAAAGAAGGGTAAAGATTATGGGACTGCTTGGCGAATTTTGCGCCTGCCGTCTTTGACCGATCAAATATTTATTAAGGCGCAACGGCTAAGAAGTATTGAGCAGAAAGGTGAACAGTTGGTTAATGATCCCCTTGAAGGCGAGTTCATTGGTATTTTGAACTACAGTATCATGGCGCTTATTCAAATGGAAAAAGGCATTGCAGAACAGCCTGATATGAATTGGGAAGAAGCTTCCTCTGCATATTTGGAAAAAGCCAACGAAGCCAAAGAACTTATGTTGAAGAAGAATCACGACTATGGCGAAGCTTGGCGTGATATGCGGGTTTCGAGCTTTACAGATTTGATCATACAAAAGCTTCTGCGCGTCAAGCAGATAGAAGATAATCAAGGAAAAACATTGGTAAGTGAAGGTCTAGATGCAAACTACCTAGATATGATCAATTACAGTGTTTTCGCATTAATTAAGTTTATTGAAAAATCAGCATAGCATGTTAAAGACTGCAATCGTTAGAATTTCCCAACTGTTTGTTGGGGGGCTCTTTATTTTTTCTGGTTTGGTCAAGATGAACGACCCAGTGGGTTTTAGCTTCAAATTGGAAGAATATTTTAGTGAAGAAGTACTCAATATGCCCATATTTGAGCCTTTTGCTTTGCCCATATCTATATTGTTAGTTGCAGTAGAGGTATTGCTAGGTTTGGCTTTGCTGTTGGGTTTGTGGAAAAGAATGGTACTTATTCTATTAAGCGCTATGATTGGATTTTTTACCTTTCTTACCTTCTGGAGTGCCTACTACAATCAAGTAACAGACTGTGGTTGTTTTGGTGATGCCATACCGCTTACGCCTTGGGAGAGTTTTTCTAAAGATGTAGTACTATCCATACTAATTCTAATCCTATGGTGGGGTGAAAAACAAATTTTTGATAAGGTTCCAAAGTTTGCGTCTATTTTAGTGATGGTCATTGGATTAGGTTTTAGTATCCTTTTCACCTACCAAGTGATGAATCATTTACCTGCAAAAGACTTTAGACCTTATGCTGAGGGATTAAGTATCATTGAAGGAATGAAGTCGGCAGAAGAATTAGGATTGGAACCTCCCAGATATGAGGTCATTTACACCATGCAAAATGAAACTGGATCGCGCAAAGAAATCAAGTCTACTGTCTACATAAGCGAAAAATGGTGGGAGAAGAAGGAATGGACCATAGTTTCAGAATTGAGTAAGACCATTAAAGTTGCAGAGGGCTATGAGCCGCCTGTCCATGACTTTGGTATAATGACTGAGCGCAACAATGATATTACGGATAGCATATTAGCGCTAGATGAGGTTTGGCTTTTAGTGGCTTATAACCATTCAAAAACATCAGAGAAGGGTTGGGCTCATGTTATGCCTACCATGGAAAACCTTGCCACTCAGGGGATACCATACATTGTATTGACTGCCTCTAATATTTCAGACTTTGCAGCATATGGTGTTACTGAGCAAACGCCGTTTGGATTTACTGATGAAACAACGCTCAAGACCATGGTTCGTTCTAATCCCGGTTGGGTTATCCTCAAAGAAGGAACAGTAATCAAAAAACACCATCACAACGACAGTCCAAAGTAATGGCGTTTGCAGGGAGGAAAATAGTACTGGCGTTACTAACATTATGGGGTGTAGCTACGCTTGTTTTCTTTCTTTTCACCATTATACCTGGTGATAGTGCTCAGATGATGCTTGGGAAAAGAGAAGATCCAGAGGCTCTTGCCGCGGTTAGAGTTAAATACGGATTGGATAAACCAATTGCTGTTCAATATGTGAATTATTTGGGTAGAATTCTTCCAGTAGATATGGAGGACGGGTTAAAGATGGCGGTGCCAGATCTTGGAGAAAGTTTTCAGCGCCAAGGTCAAAGTGTTAGTGCATTAATAGGATCAACTTTCCCCAATACTGCCTTATTGGCGGCTACTTCAATTGGGGTTGCCGTGATCGTAGGCGTATTTCTTGGAATTATAGCTGCATATAATGAAGGCAACTGGCTGGACGGAACACTAACTACCTTGAGTTCATTAGGCATGAGTCTTCCCTCATTTTTTACAGCGGTCCTTATGGCTTGGGTTTTTGCCTTTTTATTGGGTCCTTGGACGGGACTTAATTTGACGGGTTCCTTATATGTAGTTGACGATTATACCGGTGAGCGATACTTGCAGCTCAAGAATTTATTGCTTCCGGCCTTGACTTTAGGGATCCGTCCTGTAGGAGTAATAGTACAATTAACAAGAAAAAGTGTTCTGGAGGTGAATACCATGGACTTTGTGCGCACGGCTCGAGCTAAAGGTGTTCCGGAGAGAAGGGTACTGTTGCGTCACATTTTGCCGGTTGCCAGTAATCCAATAATTACAACGGTCAGCGGATGGTTCGCATCTCTATTAGCGGGAGCTGTATTCGTGGAGATTATTTTTGGATGGAATGGAATGGGAAAACTATTGGTAGAAGCATTAAATACGCGAGATTTGCCAGTGACAATGGGGTGCGTTTTGGTCATAGCAACAGTCTTTGTAATCATTACCACATTAGTAGATATTGCCTATGCTATTTTGGATCCAAGGGTAAGGGCAGAATTATTTTAAAATTACACATCAAAAACAATAATAATGAGACGTAGAATCGTAGCTGGAAACTGGAAAATGAACACAACCTACGCGGAGGCCATGGACTTAGTAGAGGGACTAAAAAGTACTTTGAATCAAGAGGTAGTTGGAGAAACTGGCGTAATTATCACGCCTCCCTCTTTGTACTTAAGTGACGTAGTAGGTGCCTTGGTTGATAATGAGTATATCGCTGTGGCAGCGCAGAATGTTCATGAAGAAGATAACGGTGCCTTTACAGGGGAAATTAGCGCTCCTATGCTGTCTAGTTTAGATGTGGACGCCATCATCATTGGACATAGTGAGCGTCGTCAGTATTTTGGTGAATCTAATGGAAGTTGTAAAACTAAGATTAGTCAGGCGTTGAATAACGAACTTGCGGCAATCTACTGCATTGGTGAGACCTTGGAAGAGCGTCAATCGGGAAACTTCATGGCGGTGATTCTGCACCAATGTGCGGAAGGTCTTGAAGGCTTTATTGCAGATGACATGGACAATATTATATTGGCTTACGAGCCGGTTTGGGCCATAGGAACTGGAGAAGTAGCTACTCCGGAGCAGGCTCAGGAGGTTCATGCAGGAATTCGTGCTTGGTTGGTAGAACGCTTTGATGCGGAAACCGCAGAAAACATATCTATACTATATGGTGGGTCTTGCAAGCCGGGAAATGCTGCAGAATTATTTGCTCAGGCCGATATTGACGGTGGATTGATAGGCGGTGCTTCTTTGAATGCGGAAGATTTTACCGGCATCATTAAGGCAAGAACGAACGCATAACGTATGTCAGAGACTCCTGTTTATATTGAAGTAGCCGTAAAAGTTGAGCCTTTGGAACCTTTTAGAGACCTTTTTATTGCCCAGCTTGGCGCTTTAGGTTTTGAGAGTTTTTCAGAAAATCAAGATGGTTTTGAGGCATACATCATCAAGGAAGACTTTAAAAGAGATTCTCTTCAAGGCGCGTTACAATGGGAGGGTGTCACGTCAAGTTATACTATAGATGAGATTGAACAGGTTAATTGGAATGCCGAATGGGAAAATAATTTTGATCCCATTGAGGTAGACGGTCGCGTATACATTCGTGCTCCTTTTCATCAGGAGCAAACAGGTTTTGAATACCCCATGCTCATAGAGCCTAAAATGTCTTTTGGAACCGGACACCACCAAACTACTCACATGATGATTCAATGGCTTTTGGAGACAGATACCAATGGGCAGCGGGTCCTTGACATGGGTTGTGGAACGGGAATTCTTGGTATACTTGCGGAAATGCGCGGTGCATCCAACGTGCATGGAATAGATGTGGATACCTGGTGCATTGAAAATACCTTGGAGAATGCCAGACGCAATCAATCAAAGATGACAGCTACTATTGGTGGGGCAGAAGCAATTGAAGGGTTGTATGATACTATTTGTGCCAATATCAACCTTAACGTTTTGTTGGCAGACATGAAATCATATGTTCAATCTTTGAAAAAAGG
Source organism: Flavobacteriales bacterium (assembly GCA_002707525.1). Lineage (GTDB taxonomy): Bacteria > Bacteroidota > Bacteroidia > Flavobacteriales > Schleiferiaceae > UBA10364. The sequence goes on along the minus strand of PAND01000005.1, from coordinate 24,256 downwards.
CGGTACTATTTTCTTTAGTGGATTCTATGAAGAGAATATTCCAACCTTGCGCAGCGCGGCTGAAGAAGCTGGGCTTAGCTATGTGGGAATTAAAGAACGTGGGCAATGGAGAAGCATTAAAATGGAGAAGTAATGAGAAGATGCGGATGGCTTTTGGCATTTTTGCTGTCGCTTCAATTGAGCGCGCAGAAGGTCGTTCGCTTTTCATCCGTTGAAGTGTTTTCTCAGGAATTCCTTGAACTCATCACGCTTACCAAAGAAGATAGAGTTCTTTTTACAGACAGTTTACTTCCAAATATTCAATACGCAATAGAGGAGGAAATGCAGGAGCAATGGATAACCTTGTGCAACCAGATGTTGCGCAAGCGAATTACGCAATCCAAGCCTTGGGAGGAACTATTCCGAATAACGAGTCATGTGAGCACCTATGAAGAATACGGTACATTGGAGAAAGTGCTCTTACACCTCAATACCTTTATTACATCAAACCCCTCTGCACGAAGTAAGGACTATGTTTCCCAGCTTTATGTAAATATAATCAAGCGAAACTTTTACAATAACAATACGCTAATTTGGAAGGCACCATTCAGTGAGTGGACCATGCGCTTTGATGAGGATGAACTCTACTTTGTTATTGGAGAAGGAGACATCATTGGTCGATTCCGTGAAGATAGTACCATCATCATGGGGTCCACGGCTCTTTTCTATCCACGTAAGGGACTACTTTCCGCAGAGGGCGGTATTGTATTTTGGGGCAGAGTGGGTAAAAGTGAAGACGAGATTTACGGTGAATTATCCCAATGGAGTTTAGATACCCGCCAAGGATACTTTAAGGCAGATTCAGCAGTACTATACTCTCCAGAACTCTATAGTGAGCCCTTAAAAGGAGTATTTGAAGAACGTTTAAGTGCTAGGGGCCAGCGAAATTCTCAATACCCCAAATTTGCGAGTTATAAAAGCGACTTCCTCCTCCCAAATGTATATCCTGAAGTACATTTTAGAGGTGGTTTGGGTGTGGTAGGCCCCAATTATTACGGTCTGTCTCCTGATAGTGCAATGGCTAAGGTTCAATTTACTTATAACAAAGACACCATTATCACCCTTAGGAGCGGCAGGTTTCTGTTTCGCGACTCCCTCTTAAGTTCTGGAAGGGTGGAAGTAACGGCTCATTTAGGTGAAGACAGTATTTATCATCCTTATTGCGAATTGCGGTTTGATCCGCGCTCGGGTCAAGTGCGCATCATTCGCTACAAAACGGGTCTTGGTTTAAGTTCTTGGACAGATTCCTACCATAATATGAGTATTAATGTAGATCAACTACTTTGGAATCAAGGAACAGCTAAAATCAATCTTCGCAACTTGAATTTAGGTTCTCAGCAAGCAGCGGTCTTTGAAAGCAAACAATACTTTCGAAATTCTCGGATGGAGCAAATTGCGGGATTGCAACAGACACATCCTCTGGAAGAGTTGAAAAATGCATCTTATGCTTTTGGGTTCAGCGATATGCCTGTATCCGAACTCATTTACGCACTTAGAATGGCTAAAGAGGAAGGCGAGCGTTTTCTATTTGAAATGTCTATTCAAGGTTTTGCAGAATTTGATGTGGATAAACAAACCATATCGCTTTCCGACCGATTATTTGAGTACCTCCAAAACTGGACAGGAGAGCGCGATTATGATGTTATTCAATTTATTTCGAGAATAGGTCAAGGCAGTAATGCGCAAATTTCCTTGCTCAATTACGATATGGATATTGCTGGTGTAGGAAGGATTGCGGTTAGTGATTCTCAGCAAGTCAACCTCTACCCGCGGGGTGGAAGAATTACCATGAAGAAAGATGTGGACTTCATTTTTGACGGACGCATCAACGCAGGACTGTTCAATTATTGGGGTCAAGGTTACACCTTTGATTATCAAGGGTTCAGGATAGATATGCCGCAGATTGATTCAATGCGATTTAAAGTTAGAGAATTCAATCCTCCACCTGGAGAACGAGCGGCACTTGTAGATGTGCAAACAGTGCTTCAGGACCTTCAAGGCCAACTATTGATAGACCAACCCAACAACAAGAGCTCTAGGGAATTTTATCCGGAATACCCCATTTTCCAGGCACTGAATAGTTCTTTTGTGTATTACGATGATAGAAGGATTCATAATGGAATTTACGATAGATCTAGATTCTACATGGCCGTTGAGCCGTTCACAATAGATAGTTTGGATAACACAACAACAGACGGTTTACTGTTTGACGCCACCTTTCACAGTGCAGATATTTTCCCAGTATTTCCCCAGCCTCTCAAGGTTATGCCTGATTATTCTCTGGGTTTCTCCACCATTTTACCGTCTATTCCCAATTACAAGGGCAAAGGAACGTTTGGAGGTCAGATAGAATTATCTAATGAAGGACTTCATGCGGAAGGACGCATAGAGTACTTGCAGAGTATAACGGTGAGTCCGGATATTTTAATGTTCCCAGATGATGCAATGGGCAGGGCAACCAACTTTAATATAGAGGAGGGCTTTACGGATAAAGGCTATCCTGAAGCAATTGGACGTAATAATCCATTTCATTGGTATCCTTACAATGATTATTTAGAAGCTAGGTCACGGGACGTTTCTTTTGAGATGTATGGTACAGAGAATGTGTTGGCAGAGGGAGATCTCACGTATGGTCCAAAAGGACTTTTTGGCACGGGAGAAATTCGTTATTTAACGGCTAAGCACCAAAGTAAAGTTGAAGGCTATTCCTTCTACCGGCGATCTTTTGAAAGTGCAGATCAAGATTTCCGAGTCAAAACGGCCTTGAGTGATGAGCAGTGGGCGTTTCAGATGCTTAATAGTTCAGCAAATGTAGATTTTGATGCACGTGAAGGTATTTTTGATAAGAACGATCCTTCAAGTTTTATAGAGTTTCCTGCGAATCAATACATGGCCTACATGGATCATGCAGAATGGCAGATTGACCAATCCAAAGTGGACATCAAGCATAATTTGGATGATGAAGCGTATCTAGTTAGTACGCATCCGCTGCAAGACAGCCTTGATTTCAGCGCTGGATTTGCACGGTTTGACCTGTCTCCTAGTATTTTGGAAGCTTTTGATGTCCCGGAAATTGATGTTGCAGATTCACGGATCCTGCCAGATAGCGGTTATGTGGTCATCCGAAAGAACGCCGCCATGGATCCCTTAGAAAAATCACAAATCATTGCGAATAGGTTTTCAAAGCTCCATACCTTTTACGATGCAACTACTCGGATACGCGGTAAATACCGGTACACAGCAAATGGTATGTACGATTATTTGGATGAGGAAGAATCCACCTGGCCCATTGCATTCCAGAGTATCAAGCCTGATACAAGCGGTATGACCATTGGTCTAGCGGAAATTGAGGAAAAAGACGAATTTTCTATAAGCCCCTATTTTGGCTACCGTGGAAATGTTCAATTGGAGGCAGATCAAGAACCCATGTTTTTTAAGGGATCCATTCTCATTCAAAACAGTTGTAAGAACTTGCAGACCACTTGGTTTGATATAGCGAGCTATATAGACCCTTCAGACATTGTCATAGAACTACCAGAAAACGATCCAGATCAACTGCGAGACAATACGTTTAACGGTATCTATATTTCACAAGACAGCTTGGGAGGTCATAGTAATTTCTTGTCTAAATATGCAGACAGAGCGGATATTGAGTTGTTGTCTGCCACAGGTGTATTGTTTTATGACAATGAGGAGCAGGGTTATGTAATCACTACCTATGAAAAATTAAAGGACTACACCGTTCCAGACCCCTACCTCATATTTTACAATTACGACTGTGAATTATACGCAAACGGCCCTATCAATATGTTTCAAAACACAGGAGCAGTTGATATGCAGATGGCAGGAGAGGTTAGACACGACCTTAATAAGGATGATGTCACCATGGATGGCGTATGGACTCTTGACGCTCCTGTAGACAAGGACAGTTGGGAATTTGTAGGTGGACTGTTCACAGATGGTTCAGGATCCAAACGCAGTGATGATAAGGCATATGTCCAGGGGGTGTATAGCCTTTTAGGGCAGAAGTCAGGAGGTGAATTCCTTGAAAATTTAGCTACTATTGAAAACGAAGGTAGATTCCCAAAAGAGCTTAGAAAGAGCTTGGTAATGAGTGGAATTGAATTGGAGTACAGTGGACGCTACAAGAGTTTTAGAGGAGATGGTAAGGCATATATCCAGAATATCTACAACATGCCCATCTTTGCAGAGGTAGATTGTTTGGTAGAGATTAAGGAGAGAAGAAGAGGCAGTGAAATTGTACTTTACCTGGATAATGGAACAGATTTCTTTTATATCGCTTTCAAGGGAACTGTAATGAGTCTAAGAAGTAGTGATGAAGAATTTAATGCGGGTATTTTGGGAGCAAAGCCAAAAGACAGGAGTATTGCTGCCAAGAGAGACCAGCCCGCGTTTACCTACAATCTGGCAGGAAAAGGAAAAATTTTGCTCCTTGAAAGACGGTTTGGCAGAAAAGAATAAGGGGCTAAGACGAAGCATCAGATGGTTAGTATGAATGACTTATTTGGAAAAGACTCTCTCGTTCCCGTTTTTTCTACGCATACTTCAACTAAATTTGCAGTATGAGTACAGAAGAAAAGTTACAGCCCAATTCAGACGCTGTCGTCTTAAAAGAACAATCATTGGTCTTATTTAATGACCATGAAAACTCTTTTGATTTTGTTATAGATGTGCTCTGCGCAGTTTGTAATCATAACGAAGAACAAGCTGAACAATGTGCTTGGATTACTCATTACAAGGGCAAGTGTCAAATCATGTCAGGGTCCTATATACAGCTTCGTGAAAAGGCAGATTTAATACTTGACGTAGGATTGACTGTAGAGATTCAGTAATCTTTTCAAGCAGATAAAACTTCAGAAATTTATCCTTAAAAAATCCAAATCCGCTTATGGCTGCCTAAGATTTTGCTATATATTTGCCGTCCCGCAAGGGCAAGGTTGGCCGAGTAGTTCAACTGGATAGAATTTCTGACTACGGATCAGAAGGTTGAGGGTTCGAATCCTTCCTCGGTCACTTTTAAGAGAAAACCCCGCAAATACAATTTGCGGGGTTTTTGTTTTAATACCAATTGTGTGGTTACAGCTCCGCAGCTTTTGCGGTACTAACCTCTGCAAAGTCGGGATGCATTTGAGCAGCTTTAGAATACATTTCTTTAGCACCTTCAACGTCGCCCATCTCTACATATAAATCTCCCATACTGTCGTAAGCATTAGGCTCGTCAGGATGAATGCGCATGTAAACGTTTAGGTGATGTTGAGCCGCCTCCATGTTGTCATCATCCATGTGGACATAGGCAATCATGTTGTTCAATACACTACTCTCTGGAAAACGATTCAAACCAGATTCTAGAACGGCAATTTTTTCTTCATTACTATCTAAAGTCCATGTATACCAGAATTTCAAAAGCGGATCATCACCGGCAAAGCTAATGGCCTTAGCAAGTACTTCTCTGCGTTCTTCTCTGGTCAAATCCGGGTTATAAGCGCTAATAAGTGTCTTTTCTGCAAGGCTTGCCCCTTCTAATTTACTCTGAGCTGCTGCCAAGGCTGCTCTTAAGTTAGCTTCATCATTAGCTAGAATGTAGTAATGTAATTGCCCTAAATGCGCACTGGCCCAATCAGGATAAGCGGCAACTAAAGAATCAGAAATGGCCATTCCGTCTGAATTACGGAGGTTTACCATGGCATAGCGCATATCATTATAGGCGTCAAGGCTTCCTTCCCCTTCCACTGATGGCCACACCATATCCATAGCACGCTGATTTTCTTGAGCATAGGAGTAGCGTTTCCAAACTAGATTACCATCTTCTTTAATTACTGTACCATTGAATCTTGATTTTCCGGTTCTTACACCGTCAATCCAATAAGAATCAGATCCCATAACCACGGCTGTACCGCCATTGATATAAATGTCAAAGACTTCTACAGTGACAGAATCTTCATAAAACCAATCGGCCTCAACATTTTCAATTGGAAATAATCTTGAGCCTCCCCACAGGGTATGCATCATGGTAAAGTCCTTACCAATATCTGCTTTGAAGCCTTCAACAGCGGCTTCGTAGCCCACTTTTTCAGTGTAATGGCTCACCACAAATTCCTCAACCTCTTTTTCATTAAGGGATGGAGCAGCGCATTGTACAAATGCAAGCGAGATTAGGAGTAATCCTAGTTTTTTCATAACGATTTAGTTTTAAAGTTCCGCTTAAGTTAAGAACTTAAAAACCAAATACTTGAATTATTTCAGATTCCTCATATCCGGGATAACATCAGCCCCAAGCAATCAAGCTCAGGGCTGAATTATAGAATCAATCACACCGTTTATGCGAATAGTGAATTCTAATTGAATAGTCTCCCTTGATTTACATTTTCAGGGTTAGAATCGTCATGCCAAGATTCGTGCACTTCGCCTTTAGATACATACCAATTTCTAAAGTTGAGGTACCCATCTTCTATGTTCGTGTTTTCTGTAGTCCAATTAAAGTTTCCAGGAATATTAAGCATCCATGGTAGTCCATCCACGGTTCTGAAATATTGATTAGAAATAGGATTACTATCATCGTCACCAGTGCCAAATAATTCACTATTTACCAAAGAAGACGGCAGCTGATCAATAGTTCTAATTTCTTTACCTCTGTCTTGATTTATTACCACAAAAGGATTCAGATTTGCCAACATGCTTATATTGTTTGGCTCGTTGAACAGGATATTAATACTGTCTGCACTGGATGGGTAGATGGAATGATTTGCAAAGGTATTCCAACCGTCAATTTGACGGGCTACGTTGTCTTCTACAAAGAAATGAAGCTCAGAAGAATTGGTCCCGGATTCGGTTCCGTTTATTGCAGTATTAAGGTATCCAGAATTGAGGTATTGGCCGGAGATTGATGCTACCTTATCAGGATTTGCTGGGAGGCTGAAGCCCAAACCAATTTGGCTAGCACCACCGCGCGCTTTGATCTCGTAATAGATAACAAGATCAACAACCTCATTGGATGCATTGGTGATTGCTTTATAACTGTATGGAGCCACTAAATCGTTGAAATCGTAATCACCTTTATATGGCCACAAGTCCTCTACGGCCAAAGTTGAAGTGTCGCTAAATACAATACCGCTTCTCAAAATATCGTTAGGGAATTCATCATTTTCATCACTTATCCCGTCAAGGTCTGAATCATTTGAAATACACGTTAGTTGAAAGTGATCAACAAAGTTTCCTTCTCTATAATCATTCACCCCTTGAGCGCTGAAAAGAGCTTCAAAAGCAAATATGGTTGTAGTCTCTCCAGCAGGAACAGTATAGGTTCCGGTATATTCTACCCAATTAGTATTGTCTGTTATCATGGTGTCTTTTGCCGCGGCTGCAGCCAAACTTCCACCAATTTTGATAATGGCAGCATCAACTCCTCTTCTGCCTCTGTGCCAAATAGAATACCCAATTGTTGATCCTGGAACCAGACATGCTTCTCTATATAAAGTACCATCATCACTACTTGCATTTATTTCAATAAACTGCCTTCCGTGATGTGAAGGAACACCTTGAGTTCCTGAGACATGGATTTCCACTTCACCATCAGTATGGTGCCAATAGGGTACGGCTGATTCTGAAAGTACTTTGAGGCCGCTGGAGATAAACGGAGTCTCACCGCTGGCATTGTTTAAAATAGTAATACAGGTATGGCATACTGGTGAAGAGGACGATTTAAACGCCGATTGTGTGGTTGAAGTGCTAATTGCTGTGGCTCGTGCCGTTATGTCCTCTGTGGCTATAAAGACCGTTTTATGCTCTATTGGGAGTAATTCAGTAAAGTCGCTGCCGTCTCTGTATCGGTAAACAATTCGTACGGAAGACTTTGCCTTAGGAAGATTAATCTCAAGATTTGTGTTTTTCATAGAGAGCTGACCAATCTTAATTCCGTTTAGGTTAAAGATGTCAATCAATTCAAGCTCAGAGTGGTCTTCCCAAGATTGGGTAATGAATTCAACGCTTTGATGCATTGAGAAATCAAAGTTGGTGGTCACTTGACTATTGGAAGATTCAGTAATTGTAAGTTCGCTTAAATGCGAATCTTTTTCACAGCTGAATAAAACTAACAAGCTCAGCATGCCAATGGATTGGCCTAGGTTGCGTAAAAATAACATGAGGATTTAGCGTTAAAAGTGGTTGCGTAGTAAAATAAGACGCAAAAATAAGTAAAAACACTCAATAAACCCTGTTCTAAATAAGTTTTTAACGCTATAAATTGGTTTTTTTGCACATAGTATAAAGTGAGCAACCCTGACTAAATGCAGTGAAACCGGCGATTAAACTTCCGCATCCATGAGGTCGGTGACCACATGGTATCTAGGATCTTCTATGGAACTTTGGATGTATTTACCAAAATTCGGATTTGCCTTGTTGAGTAGAATCTGGCAATCTGGGCTAAGATGAGTTAATAGTATATCCTTTCCGCTATCCAGATATTTGTCTATCATCCGTTCAAGAGCTTCAATGCCACTATGATCGCTAACCCTTGATTCCATAAAATCGATTTCTATTTTTTTAGGATCATTTTTCACATCAAACTTGCTGGCAAAGCTCTGCGTAGAACCAAAGAAAAGGGGACCCCAAATTTCATACACTTTAGTCCCATCTTCTTTGATTCTTTTTCTTGCACGAATGCGCACCGCATTGTCCCAAGCAAACTTTAAGGCACTCATGATAACACCTGCAATTACTGCAATGGCTAAATCTTGCCAAACTGTTATGGCACTTACTGCAATCAAAACAAAGGCATCTGCAATTGGAATTTTAGCAATTATCCTAAAACTAGACCATGCGAAGGTACCAATGACTACCATGAACATCACGCCAACAAGAGCGGCTATAGGAATTTGCTCAATCAAAGGAGCACCAAATAAGATGAATGATAATAGACCCAAAGCTGCTACCACTCCAGATAAACGTCCCCGTCCTCCAGAGTTCACATTAATGATGCTTTGCCCAATCATGGCACATCCTCCCATACCGCCAAATAAGCCGTTAATAAGGTTTGCACTTCCTTGAGCAACACATTCCCTATTGCCAGATCCGCGTGTTTCAGTTAAATCGTCTACTAGATTTAGGGTCATCAATGATTCAATTAGGCCAATAGCAGCAAGAAGAAAGGCCGTTGAAAATACGGTTGACCAATGCCCTTCCATAGTATGTAACACATCAAATATTCCAAGTTGTAGCGTAGGAAGCCCCGCTTGCAGGCCATCTCCCCCTCCTTCACGAATAAATGAACCTACAGTACTGACTTCAAATCCTCCTCCAATAGCAATAGCTGCAACTACAATGATACCGGTAAGTGCAGCGGGTATCACTTTAGTGACCTTTGGAAGGAGCCACATAATGAGCATGGTTAAACCCACTAGGCTTAACATAGTATAAAGTTCCGCACCTTGAATCCAGCTCTTCTGTCCATCAATCACTCTGGTAAACATCCCCAATTGACTAAGAAATATGACTATAGCAAGTCCATTAACGAATCCCATCATTACCGGGTGTGGAATAAGTCGGACAAATTTTCCAAGCCTAAAAAGCCCTGCTAATATTTGAATACAACCTACAAGGAGTAGGGTAATGAATAGCCAGCTCAAACCAAGATTGTCCATGGCAGCCTCTGTACCTACTTCATTTCCTTTTTGGATAATATGCACCATTACTACTGCCATTGCTCCAGTAGCACCTGATATCATACCGGGACGCCCGCCAAATAGCGAAGTAATCAACCCCATCATAAAGGCACCATATAGGCCCACTATGGGATCAATTCCTGCAACAAACGCAAAAGCAACGGCTTCAGGAACTAAAGCCAAAGCAACGGTTATACCGGATAATATGTCATTCTTGGGATTGCCTACGAAGTTGTTGAAGAATTTCTTCATGATGTATAAGAGTGTTAGAAGTCGGCAAAAGTAAGGGGAATAAAAAGAAAAAGCCATCCTTATGGGATGGCTTTCAAACAATTCAAGAAATCACCGCACTTACTTTTCGTGGCGCTCTCTTAAATCGTCATTAAGGAGTTTCAATTCGTTTAAATTACTCTCATCTCGGTTTGCAAAGTCCAACCTTAGCGTTGCACTGTAGTGATCATCTGCTTTATCAAAATCTTGAACTAAAATTGCGGCAAGGATAACGTTATTGTATAAATCCGGAACTACTTTTTTGTTGATGCGGGCCTTTTTATCATCCATATCACTCTCTTCAAGGGCAGCTTCCCATGTTTGAATAGCACTTTGCAGTTTTTCCTTTGCTTCTTCAGGTCTTGATAGTAACATACCGTAACCTTCTTTAGCATCAAACATAGCATTTTCTAGGTCGCCGTAATTGCCCTTCTTGTTATTTACATAGACCACTTCAATATCTCTTGCTTGCTCTGTAGTACCTAATTTATCATTGATTAACCATTGTATGGTTTTTAAATTATTCTCAACGCTGGTGTTCTGAAGCTTTTCAATAAATGTGTTTGAATTTGTTGACGGATAGCTCCGCTTTTCAAGCGCACTTTCAAATTTCTTGTAGTCAGAAATACTATTTGGTACTTCGTCCAAAATGATACTTCCATTTGGATGTACCACACGCAAGGTCATGCTGTGTCTGTAATTGAATACCCAATGAGACTTAATTACGGTAGTCTCTTGTTTGGTCTTGCTGTTGAATTCTTTAAATTCCTTTTTCTCTACAACGGGGTCATCATTTTCAAAACCAAATAAATGAACCTCTATTGCCACTCCGTCCGCATCCTCTTCTAAACCTTCAACTCGGCAATACGTGCTGGATAGTTGGCTCTCATTAAAAACTTTTTGATGAGACACTGCTCTTTTCTGAGGCTTTGCTGGAGGATAATAAGGTCTTGGTGGTTGCGGTTTAGAGTTCTCAAGTACTTTCTTCTCAATTATTTTACCTAATGAACCTTTACTATTCCATGTCTCCAAGTCCCGTTCGTAATTAGCTACTAATTCTTCGTGGACTGCCTTTGCCGCCGCTTCTTTTTCTGGATATTCTGCCAAGGCTTGCTGGTACTCCTCTTCAGCTGTTGCAAGTTCAGCATCAATTTCTGCCTTGTAATCTAAAATAACGTTGCTATGAAAACCCATACCGTCCTCCAAATGAATAGTAGGAGGCTGCACGTATTGTACGTTTAGTCTTTCTTTTTTCATTCGCTGTGCGAATGAAGCTGATGTCATTAAAACGGCAGCAAGGAGTAATAAGGTTCTTTTCATGGTTTTAAAATTTTACTAATGGAAAAATAGGGAAAAAGTAACCTTAGTTATAAAATACTAATATGACTGAATCATGAGACACTGAGCATCTGTTCCCGTTGGCCGTTAATCTTGGCATTATTAACGTAATCATCATATTCTACCATTTTATCCATGACACCATTTGGAAAGATTTCAATGATTCTATTCGCAACGGTTTGGTTGATAGTATGATCATGTGAACTAAATACCATGGTTCCTTTAAAATCTTTCATACCATTGTTAAGGGCTTGAATACTCTCAAGATCAAGGTGATTCGTTGGTTCGTCCAAAAAGAGCAAGTTGGCATGTTGGAGCATCATTCTACTGAGCATACAACGCACTTTTTCTCCTCCTGAAAGTACACTTGCACTTTTAAAAACTTCCTCCCCTGAAAAGAGCATTTTACCTAAGAAACCTCTAACAAATACTTCGTCTTTATTTTCAAGACTAAATACTCTAAGCCAATCCATGAGATTGTCTTCGGTATCAAAGAATTCTGCATTCTCATTGGGCAGATAGGCGTTTTTAATAGTTTGGCCGTATGCAAATGTTCCTGCACTGGGCTGTTGATTTCCAGCAAGAATCTCATAGAGTACTGTTAGGATTCTATGGTCATCAGATAATAGTGCAACTTTATCACCACGATTTAGCTTGAAACTTAAGTTCTGAAATAGAATATTTCCTTGCTCGTCATGTGCGGCTAATCCATCAACTTCCAAGATTTGATCGCCTGCTTCGCGTTCTTGTTCAAAAATAATGGCCGGATACATTCTTGAGGAAGCTTGGATTTGATCAACGTTAATCTTATCCAACATCTTTTTACGTGAAGTTGCTTGCTTGCTTTTGGAGGCATTGGCCGCGAATCGTGAAATAAATTCTTGCAATTCTTTTCGTTTATCCTCAGCTTTTTTATTGGCAGATTGTCTTTGACGAAGCGCTAATTGCGAGCTTTCGTACCAAAAGGTGTAATTACCTGTATATTGTTTGATGCGCTTAAAGTCTATATCTGCTATATGTGTGCAAACTGTGTCAAGAAAGTGTCGGTCGTGACTTACTACAATCACGGTATTTCTAAAGTCAATCAAAAAGTCTTCTAGCCAAGAGATAGTCTTTAGGTCTAAATCGTTAGTAGGCTCATCAAGGATGAGGATATCAGGGTTTCCAAATAAGGCTTGAGCAAGAAGAACGCGAACCTTTTTAGAACCTTGTAAGTCTTTCATTAAGGTATGATGATCGCTAGGAGAAATACCCAAGCCACTGAGTAAATTACCGGCATCACTTTCTGCATTCCAACCATCCATTTCTTCAAATTGAACCTCTAAATCTGCCGCAATCAGCCCATCCTCCTCATTGAAATCAGGCTTCATGTAGATTGCATCTTTTTTCTGCATAAGGTTCCAAAGAGGCTCATTGCCTTGTATTACTGTATTCAATACCGTTTCTTCATCAAAGGCAAAGTGATTTTGAGACAGCACGGACATTCGTTTCCCACTTTCAAGATGCACACTACCTGAATTCGGACTTACCTCACTGCTTAATATTTTCAGAAATGTAGACTTACCTGCTCCATTAGCGCCTATTAACCCATAGCATCTTTCGCCGTGGAATTTGATATTAACGTCTTCGAATAATACTCGCTTGCCAAATTGCAGCGTAACGTTTGAAACATTCAACATGATTGCCGTTTTTATGCGCGGCAAAGGTAGCTATACTGAAGAGTTTAAATAACCACAAGATTGAAAAAGCTCAAGGTGGCCATTTGAACATAAATGAATGTAATGTGTTGATTTTGAGTATTATTTGCAATGAAGATGTCTGTATTCACATATAATTTCAGAAAAACTTTAGGTAAATGGATGTTGTATGCAGCCATTTTTAGTTTCATTTTTCACCTGATACTTCATCTACTTCGGGCGTATATCCCCGGCGGTATGGAGGCAGGTTTATTAAAAGATCCCATAAGCGCCATTTATACTCCGTTTAGTATTCTACTTGTTTATGAGGCATACTTGATGATCTATTACCTTCGAAGGAGCACCACGCTGTATATAGCAAAGCAATATGAGGTAATAGCTTTGATATTAATTCGTGGATTGTTTAAAGACATGGCTGTACTTGATCTGCAAGAAAAGTTTTGGATGAGCCAGCATAATATTGCTTTTTCAGTAGATCTGTTAAGCGTATTCTTATTATTCGTTTTGATCTATTGGTTCTACAAATTAAGCGGGACCCTCAAGTACGCGGAATTTGAGGCTCAAGAACAAAAAGAACTAGGAATCAAATTGAAGCAATTTGTCAAATCAAAGCATTATTTGTCATTACTTCTTTTTGTTGTTTTTGTGGTGCTTGGTGTACAAAGTTTCATTGATTGGGTAGTCCCCACATTTAACCACATTGAGCAAGCAAATGTGATTGCTGTGAACGACATCTTCTTTGAAGAATTTTATAATTTCTTGATTGTTTCAGATGTGATTATTTTATTGCTTTCGCTGCTTTACACGGATAATTTTCCGGTAATCATAAGAAATTCTTCGTTTGTTATTTCTACAGTTTTATTGAAACTTTCCTTTACTGCTGAAGGTTTGCTAAGTCAAAGTCTCATTCTATTGGGTGTTGCCTTTGGAGTAGGAATGCTCGCCATTCATAATCGTTATAAGTTATTGCAAAATCCTGATTCTTAGTGATGAATCTTTGCATCCACTATATGCATGTAAAGCGGTGGAATTAGGCTTAATAGCATCATTCCAGGGTATCCTGTGGGTAGTTGGGGACTCTCTTCGTGGTGATCCAAAAGGGGATAACCTTTATTTGGCAGATAATGGTGGTCACTGTGCCTGCTCAGTTCAAATAGAATGGCTCGTCCCCACATGTGATTAGAATTCCAACTGTGCCGCGGTTCAACATTTTCGTATCTAAACGTGCTCGATTTCTTTCTGATCAGTCCATAATGTTCAATGTATTGAACGGTTTCTAGCAATAGCCAACCCGTGATACTTGCCCCAATAAACCCAATGAGCACAGTACCTCCAAAAAGATTATTAATAGTGAATAATAATGCTAGTTGTACCAAGGTGTAATACATCATCTCGTTTCTTAGAATACGTCCTTTACTGCGCTTAATACCAATCCGCCATGCGCTGAGGTAACTCATCACAATGGACCTGATCCAGAATAGATAAACCCATTCACCCTTGCGAGCAGTTGAAGCATCCTCAGGGGTTCCCACATTTTTGTGATGTCCGTAATTGTGCTCTATATAAAAATGAGTGTAGAGGGTTGTAGTAAGAAGCACTTTTGCTAGGAATTGGTCTAAGCTATTTGTTTTATGTCCCAATTCGTGAGCAATGTTAATTCCCATAACCCCGCATAAAACGCCGTAAGAAAGAACTCTGCCCATTCTTGTGGTCACATCCATATCTCCATCAATGTGGTACAGCATATAAATACCACAAAATATTTGTATTGGAATAGAAATTCGCAATGCCCACAAATAGTATCTGTTGTCTTTCAACTCAAGACGATTCTCTTCCCTTAAGTTCGTGACGTTGGGTTTTGTGATAAGCTCTATTATAGGGATCAGAACAAAAGCTTCAAGTACGGGAAGGTAGGACCAAATTCCGTGTGAATGAAAGCTAATAATGGCAAGGACCGGTAAGGTATAGACAAATAAATACCTGAATTTCCCCATAGTGGAAGTAAATATTTCCACTAAAATAAAAAAAAGACCCGCAAAATGCGGGTCTTAGCGTAGTGTTGGCGAGTGTTATTCGGTTATGAGCAATTTAGTGGCCGTTCGCTCCCCGTTGCTAAAGGTTATGCCTAGAAAATATTGACCACTTTGAGGCAGTTCTATCACGTGCTCATCAAACTCTGCAACCATACGGCCAAGATCATCTATGACCTTGATATGACTGATTTCAATCGTACTCTCCAGAGTTATAGGCCTGTTAGATACTGCAGGATTGGGATAAATTTTCAAGCGAGGGTGCTGGTCAATTTCAGGTACGCTTAGATTGAAACAAGCATCAGCGGTTACGTATTGACGCATATTCCAAGGAACAGTGCACGCATTCATATAACCTTGACCCGAATTCCATGAGGCAAACATGGTCATCCAAGGTTGATCTGTAACTATTGGTCCCCTCATTGCGCCACCGGCTATGGTCGTTTGTGTGGGGTCTCCATTACCCATACATATCCTCCTTGCTGCGGTATCGCCGTTCCATGCCGCTTCCATAAGGCTGTGAAGCAGGCGTGTACCCAACCAATAATCTAAAGCATCATTTTTAGTGACATAGACACTGAATTGGCTTGAATCATTATCATAGGTGTTTGTAGTGAAATGAGTAGCCCAGTAGACATAATTATTGACGGTGTCCCCACGAATAATCATGAATTCTTTATTCGAATCAGGCACTCCCATAAAATTATACATGTCTATGCAAGTTCTAGGATCTGGTACTTGGTCCCAGTCTGACAATGTCATCAGGTATAATACGTCATCTGGCATGGCGGCAAGGCCGCTATCTGTCTGAGTGGCAATATCATTTGGCCAATCATTGCTGAATCCAATAAAACTTGCCCCTGCATCTGGCCAAACAAACCTGCCGTTGGATCCCCAACCGTCTGTCGCGAATTTTTTAAGACTGATCCAATTACTCATGGCTGCTCCCGCACTCATCCCGTGTATACCAACACGTGTAGTATCTATTTTATCTGCATGGAGCCTAGCCATTTCTTGAACCATTTGATAAGCACAACCGTAATTATTACTGTTATCGTAGTTCCACTGCATAGTTACACTCACGTATCCATGGCTTGCTACGAATTCCCTATAAAATTGACTCTCCCTGAAATATACACTGTCGCTCAAATTTTCATTAGAGGCACCGGGGAACCTAAAAACCACAGGGCGTGGAGAATGAATCCCGTTTGGAAAGGTGATTATGCCGTGAATGGTATCTTGACATTCTAATGTTGTATCTGGAGCTAGATAAAAGAATTGACTTGTAAATGTTGAATCCCCAAAAGCACCATAACCACTAGTTATAGGAGGGATAGGTCCTTCATAAGCAAATTGAGCAGACAAGAATGTTGGAATAACTAGTGTTAGTTGTAGTAAAAATCTTTTCATGGTATTACGTTATAAGATATTGAATCTAAGCGCGGTGGTAGTTCCGTCTTCAAAGAGAATTCCAAGAATGTACGTACCGGATTGGTCAATTTTGAATGTTTCTTGATCTGTAATTAATACCGTTCGACCAAGAAGGTTAAATACTTCTACCTTGCTAATTAGTTTATTCGTTTCAATTTCTATGGCCTGTCCAATTCTAGATGGATTAGGAAATAACTTAATGCTTTCTTGTTCTTCCAATTCAGGAATATCAAGGGTGAAACATGCATTCGCGGTTACATATTGCCTCATGTTCCAACTGACTTCACAAGGATTCATATAACCGGCACCAGAATTCCACGATTCAAATGAAGTCATCCAAGGCTGATCGGAAACTATAGGACTGCGAAGTTGTCCATTGGCCCAAAGAGTCTGCAGGCTATCTCCATTTCCTAGGCAAATTGTAGGAGCCATAGGGTCATTGCCCCAAGCCGTCTCCATGGCTGCATGCAGCATTCTAGTGCCAAACCAATAATCTAAAGCATCGTGCTTGGTGATGTATGCTGTGAATTGTGATGAATCTTTTGCATACGTGCTCTGAGTAAAGTGAGTAGCCCAATAAATGTAATTACCAATGGTATCTCCTTTAATCACATAAAACTCCTTATTAGAGTCAGGGACACCCATAAAGTTGAAGATATCTATACCGCACCTTGGGTCTGCTACATTGTCTAAATCATGCAGCGTCATAAGATAGATGACATCATCCGGCATGGCTGCAAGGCCGCTATCTGTTTGTCTACCTATATCATTAGGCCAATCCCAATGCCATCCAATAAAGCTAGCACCAGCATCTGGCCAAACAAAGCGTCCATTGGATCCCCAATTTCTATCATTGAATTGCGTCAAAGAAAGCCAATTTGCTATTCCTGCTCCAAGACTATAACCTCTCATTCCTATTCGGGTTGAATCAATAAGATTTGATCGGTTTTTTACCAATGTTTCTGTCCAGTGATATGCGCATCCTTCGTCACTACCTGAAGTGCTATTGTATTGCGCCGTTGCAGCTACATATCCATTACTTGCTACAAAACTTTGATAAAAGTTTTGGGCCTTGAAGTAATCACTGTCACCATAATTGCGGTAGGATCCACCAGGGAAGCTGAATACAACAGGGAGTGCCCCTGAAGCGTTGTAAGGATAGGAAATAATTCCGCTTACCGTGTCGTCACATTCCTTTAGAGAATCTGGAGCAATGGTAAAGAATTCGTGTATTACACTGTCGCTTCCAAAGGATCCGTACCCTGAGTCAATAGGTGGAATGGGTCCTTCAAATGCGAATTGACTGAATACAGAAAAGGGTAGAAAAAGTACCCCAAGCACAATTAAGGACTTGGGGTTCATTTTAATTAACATAATTTACAGTACTCCTTTAGTGTACCACAATAAATTCTTCTCTCAATACTCCTTTACCTGCATCTATAGTGAGCCAGTAGTTGCCGCCAGGTAGAGTACTCAGGTCAAAGCCAATCTTATTGGATGCCATATACATAGGCTTCAAATCAATGGCGTTACCAAGAACATTGTACACCGTAATGCGATCAAGGAATTCGTCATTGACGATAGCTTGATTAAAATGCACATTGAGGAAATCACTAGCGGGGTTTGGTCCAAGAGTCATTGTGGCCATGGGTAAATCATCCAAATCTGTGTAATCTTTGAATACACGTACATTATGACAAAACCCAAAAGTGTCTATGGCTGGAAAACCAAACATACTTCCTTGAACTTGATACCAGCTTGTCCAAAAACCGCTTTCCACGCCAACGCTAGGGATATAATAAGTAGTATCTGCTAAAGTTGGAGTCCCTGTTAACTTGATACACGTTTTATTGGCTGGACCAGGATAAAAAATGGAATCTTGAGCATCCATTGTCAACCAAGTAGGGAAGGCAATAGTATACAGGAATGCCGATTGGACAGTGGGAACGAGTAACCCACCAGACGGGAAAGTATCACCCAGCATACCTGTGAAAGTAGCATCAAAAGGCTGTCCAACTATGGCGCTTAGATTCATCATTGGTTGCGTACTATCACACGCAAAAGATGGTGCAGAACCATTGAGCCACATGCCGGACCATTCTAATGAGGGATAGCCAATAGAAGCCATAGAAGGTACTGCGGTATCTGGAGTACAAGCTACCTGAGCTTGCGCGCCAAAACCTATTGTTAATCCAATTAATAGTAAAATTCTTTTCATAAAAAGTGTGTTTGATGTTAATACTAGCTTTAGTAACCCGCGTTTATTGTTTGACACTAAATTGAAGCATTCAGGGTTAGAATTTGTTGCATTTTGACCTTATTACAAAAAAATAAACACGTTGTTATACATTATTAATGAATGTATTTTGGACGCATTCTGATGGAATTTCCATACTTTGAAGAACTATTCAAATGTTTAACGTCAAGTTTATCTATGTCCCATAAAGAGGAAGATATTCAACTATTGAAGGATAAGTTAATTGCATTACTCCATCCGAAAGAAAGGGAATTCATGACTAATGTCAATATGGACCCTTACCTTAAAGAATTCACGTTTCCAAGCGGCATATTTACCGGCGAGTATATAGATATTACTGGATGTATAGGAATAGTAGTTAGCGGGATCATTGGGGTAAAGCATGACTTTAACGGCTTAGATTCTATCACTCACTTTTACCAAAAAGGAGATTTATTGTTATCCATTGAAATTGAAGAAGCATTCAATAAGCAAGGGAGTTTTTGGCAGTTCTATGATAATACGCGAATCTTATTACTGCCTCTTAAGGATGATAAATGGCAACAATCTCACCCTCATTTATCATCCGTTTTACTGGTTCAGGCTTCATTAATGGCAACATACATGTACCAAGAACACATCAATAACTTGGGACTAGATTGTAAGTACTTTAGTGTGAATTGGTTAAAGGAAAATTATGGGTTGCTTCAAAAAGTTCCAAGGATGGATATTGCCAATTATCTTGATATTTCAAAATCGTCATTGAAGTCATTTATGAAAATTGCTTTAACCCATGGCTAAACCAAACGATTACCTCATAGCGCAGCGTTTGAGCGAGATGACTGGCCTATCCGAATCCACGAATTTTTTGATTGAATTCAATGAGGCGTTTGAGGGACCTATTCATTTTAAGGCGGATGAAACGCTCTGGAAAATGGGAGATAAGAAGGGGTATATATGGTTCATACATGAAGGTTACGGCTTTGATAAAATGTTATTGGAGGACGGTACCAAAATGCTAAACGGTATGATAGAGCCCGGAATTTTTATATGTGATGAGAATACCTTGTTGTGGGGTGGTTCATCCAAAACTGGTGCTACAATGAATACAGATGGTACAGCCTTTCGCATGAGCCATTCAAAGTGGCGCGAACATATAATCCAGAATAAACCAATGCAGAGTGTCATGTTGAATATCATGTCACATTATGTGCAGATGCGCAAGCTTCGTTTAATGAAGATGAAAATGATGGATAAAATTGAATACTGGAAATATATCCAAGAACGATTCAATGGTATAGAAAAATACTGTTCTCAGACGGAGATAGCGTGTTATTTTGGAGTGAGTAAGAGTACTATGCATAGAATAATGAAAAGCGAAATCGACTAAAAAATACATGGGGCATAAAAACGTGAAACAGACTGTTGTCTTTTTTTTGAGTCTCTTCACCTCTATAGGGCATTCGCAGGGGCAGCAAAACTTTCATTTTGACGGGTCCGCCATTTTAATTCATGGCGGTGCTGGTGGGATTGAGCGCAAGTACTACAACGACGAGCAAATTGTGGCATATGATTCTGCGCTGCAGGCTGTGTTGAAGGAAGGATATGATATGCTAAGTGCTCAGGCACATGGATTGGATGTTGTGGTTCGCTGTCTAACCATGCTTGAAAATGACCCCCGTTTTAATGCTGGAATTGGAGCTGTTTTTAATGATCAAGGCGAAGTAGAATTGGATGCCTCTGTCATGGATGGTTCTACCAAAATGGCTGGTGCTGTTGCCGGATTGAAGCGCATTAAGAATCCTGCAAAATTGGCGCGTGCGGTAATGGAAGAAACAGAGCATGTCTTGCTCATTGGTGCGGGTGCGGAGGAATTTGCAAAGGCCAAAAATCATGAGTTTGTGGATAACCAATACTTTTTGACGTCAAAGCGAGCGGCGCAATACCAGCGCTGGAAGGAGATGAAGAAAAACGGCACTGTAGGTGTGGTCGTTTTAGATGCTCAAGGAAACGTGTATGCAGGCACCTCTACTGGAGGTATGATGGGAAAGAAATACGGTCGTGTAGGTGATGTACCCATCATTGGTGCAGGAACCTATGCAGACAATCTAGGAGCGGCGGTAAGTTGCACTGGTCATGGCGAATATTATATCCGAAATAATGCGGCCTTTCAGGTGAATGCGCGGATGCAATACCAAGATTTGAGTATTGAGGAAAGTGCGCATGAAGTTATTTTTGAAGTGTTGAATTCAGAGGCGGGTAATGGCGGCCTTATTGCCATAGATGCAAAAGGAAATGCGACTTGGACTTTTAATTCTAGCGGGATGTTCAGGGGAGCGGCAGGTGTTGTGGAGGGTGGCTCAGCCCCTGAATATTTCACGGAACTTTTTGGTGATCCCTCATTTATTAAAACAAACTTTTCAAAATGATCATTAGAAAAAAAATCACCTTAGTTGTTTTATTACTAAGCATAACTTCATTGAGTGCCCAAACCATTGTTCGAAAAAACGGATTGAATGCGGAGGCACCTCAGGTAAATAAGTATACAAGTTTGAGCTTTTGGGATAGTCAATCTTTTGTTTTTGGGGTAGGCGTCAACTACTATGTTTTGGAAGATTTGGAATTGATGAATACCTACAATTCTCAGCAGCTGATCTATCTCTGTCCGGAAATTTCAATAGAATACATAACTAGGTGGGAACCGTTAAAACTAAAGATAATGGGCGGACCAGGATGGGATGAATGGGCTACTCGGACTACTTTTCATTCAGCTGCAGGCCTACGGATAGATTGGATGGGAATTCGAAACAGCACTGTTGGATTTCAAGTTATGGGTGAATTGTTTAGAGGAGAAGAACCCGTTTCTGGATGGTCTTTCTCTATTGTCCAGTCCAATCCATGGTACTTTGGTGTTCAAGTAGATCTCTACAGCGGTTTAGGTTTGGTACAGATTGAAGATTGGGAGTCCTCTTACATGCTCAAGTTTGGCGCTCAAGTAAACTTTGGACAATATTAATTGGTGAGATGAACCTGGTCTATTAATAATTCAAACTCTTCATTACGCTTGTTTGCAATAAGAAAGGTGAATTCGCACATCTTTTCATGATTGAAATTGGGCATATTGAGTTTTCGCCCATATCTCTGAGGATACATTTCTGCTATAGGGAACTCAATAGTTTCCCATTCACCGGATGTAGTGAAGTCGTAAATATAACTTTGGTAAGCCATAGGCTTGTGACGCACCCGAAACTGGTATGCTTTACCGTCGCCTTTGATACGTAACGAGATTTTTGCGTCTTGTGGAATAGCTGTTGGCGGCAGGTTACAGCGGATGGAGGTAAATCCACCATTGTTTGCCAGAGAGACGGTGCCGCTAAATTTGCCGTATCCTTCCGGAGATAACTTCAATTGGCCGCGAGAAAGACCTCCCATTACGCCGTCATTAATAATCGCCCAATTTCGCAAGGAAGACTCCTGCGAAAAATCAAAAAGTGTGAGGTTGTGGGAAACCATGATTAAGCTAAAGAATAAAGTACGCATGCTCATTCAACGCATTTAATAAGCCAATGGTTTAAAACCGCAGGGAGTTTGACAAGAAATACTTAAACCTGAGGTATAAAAAAGCCCGATTCTAAATCGGGCTTTAAAGTATTGTCTGAATTATCTGTTTCTGTATTTGAGTAAGAATTTCTTCTCTGCTGCCGGATCAATTTGACCGTCTACAATGAGCTTGTTTTTTCCAACTAATTTTGCGGCTCCACCGGCTCTCATAGTTCCATTTCTTCTTCCAGTCCCTCCGCTATTTATAAAATTTAGAGTGTAGTAGGTTAGAATCTTACCTGTCTCATAGCCCATTCTATTGCGCTCTGGTTCTTGAGTGAATACAAAGTAAAGCAGCTCATCACCAGCTAAATTCGCAATAGTGAAGTTCTTATTAATCCCTAGCTGGCCTGGGGCATTCTCTTTAATTAGTTTGGCATAAGAGCGACCATCAACGGTGATTAATCCGGAGTCTTTATCAACGTTTATTTTTTGTGCATAGCCCGCTGTACTAGCAAAAACAATCAATGCGGTAATTAGGATTTTTTTCATGAGGTTAAGTTAGTGATTCTAGGACTCTCTTTGAATGAAATGTAAAATTTTGCTTGGTAATCTCTAACAATTTTCAAATTACTCTTTAAAGCTACAAGAGATTGGGGTATATTCCGTTTACCCTAAAAGAGTTCAAAATGAAAAAAATCATTATTGTCCTATTAGCAGCTTTTATAGTTTCATGCAAAACTGTCTACTATGAGGATCCTCAGCCCATAAAGTGGCCTGCGATACCTTCTTTTCCCAAATCTATTCAAGGTACTTACCCTGCTTTTGGTCAAAAGGATGCAATTGTTATAAAGAAGAAACAACTAATTATTGGCTCTGACGAGGATGATGCCATGGTGCTTCAACTTAATGAGGGCGTGGTAATCAAGAGATACGCAGGTCATTGGGTCATCTCTGTGTATGATAAAGAGTATCAAGCTTGGGATGTGTATGCCATTGACAATGACAGATTGGTTAAAACCCTTATTTGGCAGAACGGTATGGATGATACATTGAATGCCCATTTTGGAAAGACCATCTTTGTTCAAGATGCAGAAGATGATCTAATACCGCTGCAACTTAAACGTAGAGAATTTAAATACATCTTGAAAAAGCACTTTAGCGGAGTGGATTTGAATAAGTAAGGCAGACTATTGGGTTAAATTTTAACCCCTCGCTAAGCCTAGTTTCCTGATTAGACTAGGGCAAGTCCATTTATTACCCTTTAGACCGGTTTATTTGATTTTCACCACTAGGCGTGAGATCGTTTAATATAGTTGATGTATTGTTCAATTATACTAAAACGTAAAAATTTTAAACATGAAAAATGCTTTAGCTGCTGCTGCCTTTGTCCTAGGTTTCTTTCAGTCCGTAAACGCTCAGACAACTTGTCTCCCTTGTGATCAATTGGGAATGACTATAAATGTAGGCTCCGACACTACTGCGCTGAGCATTTATCATTCAGGTCAATATTTAACCCACCCACAAGAAAACAACATATTCGCTTGGCATATCACAGACTCCCAAGGTAATATAGTATTTCAAGACACCATTGTAGATGATGCGTTTTGTAACTTTTCTCATAATGTGGCAATTACAGATTCTATGACAGTCTCCGTATATCTAAAAAATGATTCGGCGGTCTTGCCTAATGGCAATCCAATCAATTGTTTGTTTGAGGATCAAGTCTATTGGAAAACAGGATTTTATGCATCCGGATCTCCTTGGGGAAAGTGGGAATTCCGCAACGATTGGAAACCGGGCTTGGATATCAACGATGTTTTAGGAATCGAAAATCTTTCGCCTAAGCAAAAAGAATTAATCAAAGTTGTTGACTTGTTTGGTAGGGAAACAACACCAAAAACCAATACACTCTTGGTTTACATCTATAGCGATGGGAGCATTGAGAAAAAAGTAATTGTAGAATAAACAAAAACCCCAGTAAATACTGGGGTTTTT
>PAND01000004.1 GCA_002707525.1 Flavobacteriales bacterium | reverse complement strand
CCCGAGCTATTATTGCCCACCATGCCGCCCATCATACAGCGGTTAGAGGTGGAGGTATTAGGGCCGAAAAACAGCCCGTGTTCCTTGAGGTGGTGGTTGAGTTCGTCGCGGACAACGCCGGGTTGAACCTCTGCCCATCGCTCCTCCACGTTGACCTGGAGAATGGCGTTCATGTGCCTTCCGGTATCCAGTACGGTGCCATCACCTACGACTTGGCCAGCGAGGGAGGTACCTGCGGCTCGTGGGATGAGTCGGGCACCGCTTCGCACTAAAGCGACCACATCTTCAGCCGATTTTGGGAAAGTTACCGCCTCTGGTGTTTCCTGATAAATGGAAGCATCCTGCGCATAGGTGCGCTTAAGTAATTCTTTGCTTGGCTTTGTCATGGCTCGCAGCAATCGGTGTAATTAATACTTTCAAAAGAGGCAGGAACTGATCTTGATACGTCTTCCATTCCTCATGCCTTTTTATTCAATGATTGGCCTCATTGTGCCACCCGTAAGTAAGCATGTTAATGGTGGCCAATTCCCTCCAGTACATCCTTGGCGTTATTCATAATTCGTTGGGGATCGCCATTTTTTTCAGCCATCCTTTTGGTGTATTCCTCGAACATTTCGATAAGTTGTTCGCCCGTATTGGTCAATGCAGCAACATAGCTTTCCAACAAAGGGTTTAGGTCGTGCCTAGTGAGCAATCGAAGGTAGGAGTAATCATTTATACCATAAAATTATCAGTAAGCTGTCCTTCGCCCAGTTCTGCGTTGCCGGAATTTAGGTGGCGCAGCAGAGGACATGGGCGGTAGCGGTCGTCGCCGTAGTGTTTGTGGCAACGCTTCAGCGTTTCGAGCACTTGGTCCCAGCCCATTTCACGCCCCCATTGTATGGGTCCTTTTGGATAATTCACCCCCTTGGTCATTGCAAGGTCTACATTTTCTGGAGAGGCAATTCCCTGCCAAACAGCATCTAGCGCTTCATTGATGATAAGGCATAAGATGCGCTCCACAATTTTCTCACCCATTAAAGGATCTATTTCAGCTGCCTCTTGTGCTTCCGCGGCTGCATTCATCCCTGAAGCATAATTATAAAACCCACGGCCTGTTTTGCGACCTAAAAGTCCTGCTTCTTTTAGGCGTTTTTGAGTGATGGAGGGGCGGAATCGGGGGTCATAAAAGAATTGACTCCAAACGGTTTCTGTTACGGTGTAATTCACATCATGACCAATCAAATCAGTAAGTTCAAATGGCCCCATTCTAAAACCAATACTTTTTACTGCTGCATCAATCTCCGCAACGCTTGCTACACCCTCTTCGTAGAGTTTAATGGCTTCGCTGTAAAATGGCCTCGCTACCTTGTTGACTATAAACCCTGGGGTGTCTTTGGCTAAAACAGGTACTTTACCCCAGCTAGCCATCAAAACCTCCATAGTGTCTGCGAAATCATCATTACTCTGAATTCCTGGCACAATTTCTACAAGTGGCATTAGTGGTGCTGGGTTGAAAAAATGCAATCCCCCAAATCGTTGGGGATGTTTTAATTCACTTGATAGTGCGGCAATACTCAAACTTGAAGTATTTGTACATAACCACGAATCTTTAGCAATTAAGGGTTCTACTTCAGCGTAAAGCGCCTTCTTGACTTCAAGATTTTCAATAACTGCCTCAATAACTATATCGGCGCCTTGAATAGCATGGATGTCCTTTGACCACTTCATTTGAGCTAATGTAGACGCTCTTTCATCGTCACTCATTCTTCCTTTTTCTACTAATCGAGAAAATATTTTTTCAATTGAAGATTTACTGCGGTCAATAGCTCCTGGGAAGCTGTCATAATACACTACTTGGCAACTATTCTGTGCCGCAACTTGTCCAATACCGGTGCCCATAGCTCCGGCTCCTAATACAGCTATTTTCATTTTATTCTCCTCGGAATTTTGGGTTCCTTTTTTCCATAAAAGCTTGTACGCCCTCATGAAAGTCAAAAGTTTTTCCAGCGCGTACCTGAAGAGTTTCTTCCAAGTCTAGCTGTTCTTGTAAATCGTTCACATAAGACTTGTTAAGCGCAGCTTTTGTAAGCGCTAATCCTTTGGTGGGCATTTGCGCCATTTTTATTGTTAAAGCATGAACTTCATCCATGTAATCATCATCACTGAAAACCTGATATATCATTCCCATCTGTAGTGCTTGATGCGCAGGAACTTTGTCTCCAGTCATCATTAAGGCACTCGCTCTTTGAAATCCAATTAATCTAGGCAACGTAAAGGTGCCGCCACTATCTGGAATCAAGCCAATTTTACTAAATGCTTGTATAAAGCTTGCTTTTTCGTGAGCCACTACTATGTCACAGGCAAGAGCTATGTTGGCCCCTGCGCCTGCTGCGACTCCATTAACGGCTGCTATTACTGGTTTAGCTAACTTTCGAATAGCTAAAATAATAGGGTTATAGTGTTCGCTAACAATGGTACTTAAATCAGGTCCGTTGGCATTCATAGCTTCAGATAAATCTTGACCCGCACAGAATGCTTTCCCATTTCCGGTAATCAAAACACAACGAATTTGCGCATCTTCCGCAGCCTCCTTCAAGGCGCTCTGAACCCCTAACGCGAGCTCGCGGTTAAAGGAGTTGAATTTATCTGGTCGATCAAATGTGATGGTTAAAACGCCATCTGCGACTTTCGTTTGCAACATACTTCTAAGGTTTACCTCCAAGGTAATGCTCCTTTACTAATTCATCAACCAAATTAGAAGCAGTTTTACAAGATAATTGAACGCATCATCGCTTCCATTTCAAGTACAACATTCCGCTTTTTAGCCGTTGGACCATACAGAAGACTTTCTACGGTTAAAATTCGGTTGTTTTTTTCGTCATAGATGGTGTAGGATAGAAATGGACCGCCCATGAAATCGTTTTCCATCCTCCATAAACCTCGCGTTTCAAGAGCAAACATTCCACTGATTTCCGTAGTCTCTGTAAATGGTGGAATAAGTAATTCCGTTTCCATATAAGAGTCTACATGAGTACCCTCAAAGTATTTCTTTCCAATACTGTCCCGGTGTGCAATAATGTCGTCCACACTTACCATGCCTTCCGTCATTGGTCGCTCGCTTACCATGATGTATTGGATAGTTTTCACCGTTTTAGTAGCAAAAATCTTAAGGTTTTCTTTATCCAGAGTAGGGTCAAAACCTTTATGAAGCAACATGTTTCTAATACCAATTTTCTTTAAGTTTTCATGCGTGTATGCATAAGCACTTTTTCTTAACCTGCCCTGAATAACGGACATGTCGTGCTCTTTAAATGCATCTATAACTTGCTTGGCACTGCCTTTAATTTCTTCAACGAGTTGCTTTTCACTTTGGGCGGTGACCCTAACAATTCGTTGTGGACGAGCCCATAAGTCTTTTTGCATTTTTACAAAGGACGTATCACTTTTTTCAACCCACATGATACTCTTGGTTTTTTGTAAAATCCTATTTACGTCTTTTGGCTCCACGCGCGAAGCGTCAAAATAGGACTCGGATTGAGGCAAGCCCTCTTGATCGGCCAAATACAAGTCCCTAAACGCTTGTCCTGCGGCGCCAACCCAAAGCTCATCCGGCATTACCAAAAGCAACTCACTATGCGTCCCACTTGCGGGTGGTAAAATCCGTGTATCTTTTATGGTGCCATCAGGGTTTGTTTCTGGAGCGCTGCAGCTTGAAAGTATAATGAAGAATAAAACAGAGCTGCTTTGAAGGAATCTAAGTATCATGAAAACCAATTATCGTTAAGAGAAGGTGTCAAAAAGTAGACCATAAAATGATGTCTGTAATGTCGCTAGGGTATGATCGTATTGATAATGTCCCACATATCAACATGCATTTGTATGGCGCTATTTGTTCCGCTTGCTGCTTCACCCATTCTTATGATTACTAAACCTTTGCTGGGCACAACATCTATGATTTGTCCATTCATTCCCAATGCGGCATAAAGATCCGATGGACCATTCGGAATAAGGGAATGATTGAAACTGTAACTCAAGCCAGGATAAATAATAGAACTTTGATCGTTTAACCACCATAGGTAACCGTAGGAAGGGTTTAAACTCTGAGTGCTTGTGATTTGCTGTTGTAAATAATCTTTATCGTGCAGTAATGTGTCAGTTTTCCAAACTCCGTTATTGAGCATGAGTAAACCAAAGCGTGCCATATCTCTAGCCTTACTCCAGTATACTTTATTATAGCCTTGGCTAACCCATTGGCCGCTCATGCCTACGTAATCTTCAATTTTGGAATCGGTATACTGATTATAACTTACCCCAGTTGCATTAGTAACAATGTTTTCTAGGAGTGTATATGCTGCATTATGATAAAACCACTGAGTTCCTGGGCTTGCTTTAAAATTTAGACAGGTATCTGCTGTACAATTCAAATCTGAAACCAAATAGTTTAATCCCGTTGTCATGGTTAAATGATTATGGATACGAATGGCATCTTCTTGCGATGTTGTCATGTTGGACCATCCAGCGCCTAAATAATCTGAACTAGGATCATTAATACTTAAGAAACCCTCCTCTTGGGCTTTTCCCACAAGGAAAGAAGTGATTGTTTTTCCGGCAGAAGCCCAATACCATAGTGAATTTGAGCTGAAGGCGTTTCCATTTAGAGCTTGGCCGAAATATTCTTCAAGGACAATTTTCCCGTCTTTTAAAACAATAAATGCTTTTGAGTTTGATGAATCTAAATAGTCAATAAGCGTTGAAATTTCACCTGTATTCCAACCAAGATCTTGCACTGAAGTATCAGCCCACGAATTTCCCGTTATGGGCGGGAAATACATTCCACTCGCCAAGGGTGGATTCGGGTGGGTGTTTTTACAAGCCGCAAGAATAATGAATAGAAAGAGATATTTAGAATACATAATCGTAAGATATAATTTTCTAAAAGCAACTATGATTAAAGCTTACGAGGGTAAACTACAATACGCTGACCAATTTGAATCATATCAGTTCTTAACCCGTTCCAACGTTTAATTTCACTCACTCGAACGCCATATTTTCCCGCGATGTGTCCAAGGGTTTCACCACTTTTCACCTTATGTACTGTTCGTTCGTTCATTTGTGTAAAATTCGGCATATTGCTAGCTCTAGCATCAAAGTAGGCAGTAGCGATTTGGTAGATAGAATCTTTCTCCAATCGGAATTGTTCTGCTGCAGTCTTTGGTAAGCTCAAATGGTAGCTTTGATTCTTAACCACAGGAACAATTTTATACTTGTATTGAGGATTCAAAAATTCAAGCACCGCTTCATCTACACCAAGCTCATCTACTATCTGTTTAAAGTGAATTTGTTCTGCTATTCTGACTGTATCAGTCTCCATATAATACACAGGTATATCAGCTGGTCCAATTCCATATAAATGTCCGTATTCCATAGCATATGATGCTGCTATAAAAAGCGGCACATAAGCTGAGGTTTCTCTAGGAAGAAACGGACGAATTTCCCAATACGAAGTCTTGCCACCGCTGCGACGAATGGCTTTTCTTACGTTACCGGGTCCAGAATTGTAGGCAGCTAGAACAAGGTTCCAATCTTTGAAGACATCGTACATTTTTAACATGTATTGGCAAGCAGCTTCTGTACTCTTCAAGGGGTCATTACGATCGTCCACATAGCTATTTACCTTGAGGTCGTAAATCTTTCCAGTACCATACATGAATTGCCATAACCCTGTGGCACCAACATAGGATCGAGCTTTTGGATTAAGTGCACTCTCAACTACAGCCAGATATTTAATTTCAAGAGGCATGTTGTACTTATCCAAATGTTCTTCAAACATGGGGAAGAAGTATTGTCCATGTGCCATCATTCTAGAAAGACGAGACGTTCCAAATTTTAGGTAACGCTCCAAATAGCGCTTAACTACTGGATTATAAGTCATTTCAAACGGAGTGCGAGCATCCAGATCGGCCATGTAATATTGAAAGACACTATCGGATAGAGACAAGGAATTAGTAGTGTCAACCTGGGCAAGACTATGTTGGGTAAACAATAGGTGCTCGCTATCCATGCGCGATAGACGTTCATCTAATTCGAACAAGGCTGTTGAATCAAGCGTTTTAGAATTCCAAAGAGAATCATTTGCCATGCTTTGGGCAAATGAAGGAAAGGCCAGAATACTGACTATAAGTAGCTTGTTTAAGCTCATTTTATTGCTTTTGAATCCACGCCGCCATGGCAAGTGTATCCATGTCGGAACCGTTTGCACCCATCACTTGGAGACCTATGGGTAAACCGCCTGAGTCTACACCAATAGGTATACTAACGGCAGGTGTTCCCGCAATATTGGCTTGAACAGTGAAAATATCTTCCAAATAATTGACTGTAGGATCATTTACTTCTCTCCCTAGTTCAAAGGCTGTCGATGGCGTAGTCGGGCATAATAAAACATCAAATTCAGACAATGTCTTATCCGTCCAATCTTTAACCATTCGGCGAACTGCCTGAGCTTTACCGAAATACGCATCATAGTATCCAGCGCTCAACACGAATGTACCTAACATGATCCTGCGTTGTACTTCTTTTCCAAAACCTGCACTTCGGCTTCTTTTATATACGCTCTCAAGGTCGCTCACTTCCTGAGCACGAAATCCAGCATGAACCCCGTCAAAACGAGCAAGATTTGAACTAGCCTCTGCAGTGGTTAGAATATAGTAGACGGGAACCAAAGTATCCAAAAGTTCAAATTCTACGGGTTCCACTTCACAACCTGCATTTTCTAGTAATTCTAATTGTGCCTGGAATGCTTTTTTCACGCTTATGTCCACCTTAGGGTGATCAAGAGCAGTTTTTAGGTATGCTATTTTTTTTGGAATTAATTTTCCCGCGGGAGCCATAGGGGATTGAATAGCTGTCGCATCAAAATCGTCTGCTCCAGCCATAACTTCCATTACTTTAGCAGCATCGGCCACATTAGAAGCGAAGGGTCCAATCTGATCAAAACTAGAAGCATAGGCTATTAATCCGTGGCGGCTTATTCTCCCATACGACGGTTTGAACCCAACTGTACCTGTAAAGGCAGCCGGTTGCCGTATAGAACCTCCTGTATCTGAACCCAAGGCAACGTGACAAAGACCCGCGGCTACTGCTGCTGCAGACCCGCCACTTGAACCTCCTGGCACCTTGGTAGGGTCAACAGGGTTTTTTACTGGACCAAAGGCTGAGTTTTCATTGGCTGAACCCATGGCGAACTCATCACAATTAGTCCGTCCAATAAAGACGGCATCTTCGTTAAGGAGTCGTTCAACTGCGGTGGCAGAGAATTGACTTTCAAAACCCTCTAGAATCTCGGAGGCAGCACTGACTTTATGGCCACGATAGCAAATATTATCTTTAATAGCGATTACCATTCCAGCAAGCTTGCCTGCTTTTCCTTCAGAAATTTTAAGGTCTATTTTATTTGCTCGTTTTAAAGCTTCATCAGCCCAAACCTCTAAAAAGATATTGAGGTCTTTTGTACGCTCAATTTTAGATAAAAACGCTTCAACCGCTTTTGCAGTGCTATTCATCGTTGAAAGGCTTTTGACTTATTCCTTTGAATCGTCGTTCATTTCTTCCTCAGACACACCGTCTTTGAACTCTTTCACGCCACGTCCTAAGCCACGCATTAGCTCAGGAATCTTACGTCCACCGAACAATAGCAATACGACTACAAGAATCAAGATCATTTGGTTGGGACCCATAATCCCTAGAAATGCTGTGCTCATTTGCTTCTATTTTGAACGACTAAAGTACCGATTTTTTGTGGGATTATCCCTGCTTAATATTCGAGTAATTCCCTAAGCTTTCTAACTACTTTGCTTGCGTTTGGTAACATGGTTTGTTCCAAGGTGCTGTTTAGAGGAATCGCTGGCACATCTTCTGCGCCCATGAGTAATACAGGTGCATCTAGACTCTCAAAGCAATCCAATTGTATTTTACCTTGAACAGAACCCGCAAAGCTAGGGGAGGCACATTCTTCAGTTAAGACCAAAACGCGACCGTGCTTTCTGCTTTCAGATACCACCAATTTTTCATCCCAGGGAGCTAAAGTTCTTAAATCAACAACACTTATTTGTTGTTCAAATTCCTCAGCGGCTTTTAATGCCCAATAGACACCCATTCCGTAGGTGATAACTACAACGGATTCGCCATTTAAAATTTTATTTTTGTCTGCTTGTAATGCAACCCGGCCCTTTCCAAAAGGGATTACATAATCTGCACTGGGTTCTGGAGTTTTGGCTCCTTCTGTACCGGGGATTTTACTCCAATACAATCCTTTGTGTTCAAAAATAACAACGGGATTTGGATCATAATAGGCGCTTTTCATGAGTCCTTTTAAGTCCGCGCCAGTTGATGGGTAGGCTATTTTTATACCTCTAATGTTAGTGACTACACTTTCAATAGAAGAGGAATGATAGGGGCCTCCTGATCCATAGGCTCCAATCGGGACACGAATAACAGCGCTCGTAGCCCATTTTCCATTACTTAAATAGTAACTGCGACTTACCTCAGTGAATAATTGATTCATTCCTGGCCATAAATAATCGGCAAACTGAACTTCAACAAAAGGCCTCAAACCCACAGCGGCCATACCCACTGTAGACCCAATGATAAAAGCTTCTTGAATGGGCGTATTGAACACTCGTTCGTCACCAAAATTCTGAGCAAGTGTTGCGGCTTCACGGAATACCCCGCCTAGTCTTCCGCCTACATCTTGTCCATATAACAATGACTCTGGATGTTCAGCCATGAGCTCTTTAATAGCAAAGAGCGCTGCATCAACCATCACCGTAGGCTCTGCATCTTTGGGTTCGCGTTCACCCTTTTCTTCTGTTATGTGTGTAGGTGCAAATAGGTGCTCAAATAAGTCTTCCGGATTTGGATCGGGCATTTTCAAAGCATCTTCATACTGAGCTTCTACGAATGCTTGTGCCTCTTTTTCCCATTTAATGAGTTCTTTTTCTGTACTTCCGTTATCAAGACATTGTTGCCGTAGCGCAGGGAAAGGGTCGCGCAAGGCTGCCTCATCCAAGTCGTCTCTATACCATTCTTTCCGAACACCAGAAGTATGGTGGTTCAAAAGAGGAACGTCACATCGAACTAAAAATGGCCGGCGCTCAGTTCTCATAATTTGAATCACTTCACTTAGTGCTTCATAACATTCTATGAAGTTTGAACCATTAAGATCTCTGGTTTCAATTCCTGTGAATCCCTTTGCGTATTCCACCGCATTACTGTGATGAACTTCTTTGTGATTGGCGGAGATATCCCATCCGTTATCTTGCACGAACATAAGTAAAGGGAATTGCTTTAATGCCGCCATATGCAATGCTTCAGAAATTTCCCCTTCTGTCATTGCGCTATCCCCAATACTACATACAGCGATTGCACCAACGTTCTCCTTGGAGGCTAATCCTTGGTTTTCAAGGTATTGAATTCCCATGGCAATTCCTGCTGTTGGTATAGCTTGCATACCTGTTGCAGAACTTTGGTGGGCAATCTTTGGCTTATCGGAGTCATTTAATGAGGGATGACTGTAATAAGTTCTTCCACCTGAAAATGGATCGTCTTTTTTTGCTAAGAGTTGAAGCATTAGATCTTTTGGAGTCATTCCGATTCCTAAAAGAATGCTGTCGTCCCTATAATAAGGAGAAACGTAATCCTTAGGTTCTAATTGAAGTGCCAATGCCAGTTGAGCCGCTTCATGACCACGGCTAGTGGCATGAACATATTTGGACGTTGTTTCCTTTTCACGCTCATAGAGTGCCGTCATGCTCTTGGCGGTTGCCATGAGTTTGAAGGCTTTTGTCAAAAGAATAGGAGGTATTTTAGGCATCTCTGTGATTGTTTGGGTTTCCTAAAATACGGCTAAACGGCAGAACTTAGAGGCACTTGAAATATTCAAATGGTTCTAGACAATTGTTGCAAGCATATTGGCTCTTACAGGCGGTACTGCCATGTCTGCTTAACATTCGCGTATTTTTACTTTTACATTTTGGACAATTCACTTTTGGAGCTTCGGCGAAAAGTATTCGTTTATCTAGATTCTCTTTTATAGGTGGCGCTATTCCATACTCTTCCATCTTGATTCTTCCTTCTTCTGAAATCCAGTCAGTGGTCCACGGAGGCTGAAGTTGTTGTTCTACAATAAAAGGAAGTTGCAAAACATACATGGCTTCTTTGATATCTTGTTCCATACGGTCCATTGCTGGACATCCTACGTATGTGGGGCTGATCGTGATTTGGTATACAAATTCTGTTTGAGAGAAAGTAACATTGGGATGGATGTCCTTAAAAAGCTGTAGAGCTTTAGAATATCGACCATCCTCTTTAGGTAGAATGGCAACATCTCTCAATATTCCCATGTCATGCAAACTCATAACCGGTATCTCAGGATCTTTGACCCTTCCTAGATGCTCGTATATGCTTGCACTTTGATTCATTTAACCTGATATAGCTCGTAAAATATCTTGACCGTTTGCAAAAATCAATAAACCCAAAAGAATAAAGAACCCAATCATCTGTGCAATCTCTAACACTTTAATAGAAGGTTTTTTACCTGTAATCATCTCTATAACTGTAAACACTACGTGCCCCCCATCAAGTGCTGGAATAGGTAAAATATTCAGGAAACCAAGCATTATACTAAGGAAAGCCGTGAATTCCCAAAAGTGTCTCCAATCCCAAATTTTGTCATACTGCTTCAAGATGGTTAGAAAACCACCTACTTCTTTATAAGCCTCTGTTTTAGGATTAAATATTAGTTTGAATTGGCGCACATAACCGTTGAGCTTGGCAGCAACTTCATCACCTGCTCCAGTTAACGCAGCTGTAAAGGTGTATGGCTTGTTCTTGATTTCATAGTACTTAAAGACCTCTGTGGTATTGTATACATCTAACCTTCCACTTTCGGGAAGAGTGAAGTCAAGTGTATCAGCTATTCCTTTTCTATAAAAGGCTAGGCTAATGTCTTTGCCAGCATAGGTTGGCAACATGGTTTTGTATTGGTCAAAGAAAAGCATTTCTGTGCCGTTCAATCCTACTATACTGTCTCCAACATCAAGGCCAGCGGTTTTGCCAAAGCTGTCTTCTGTAAATCCACCAACAACATAGGGCATTCGCGGCTTGATGAGCCCTGGATACCTTTTGTTCTTGATCATATCCTCTATAAATTCAACAGCTATTGGAATACGAACTTCTTGTCCGTTACGATCCACTACAAGGTCTTCCCCTTGACTCAAAAGGATTTCAAGTGCCGTCTCGCTAAAGCTTTCAGGGGTGTAATCTCCAATACGTAAAACTCTATCGCCGTTTTGTATTCCCATTTCTAAACCAATTTCGTTGGTCCAAACACCATTAACTAACGATTCGTTGGGTAGATAATCTTTTCCGTAACCCATGAGAAGGAATACGTAGATGAAGTAAGCTGTGAGAAAGTTCATAATTACCCCTCCAGTGAGAACAATAATGCGTTGCCAAGGTGGTTTTGCGCGAAATTCCCAATCTTCCGGTTCTTCGTTGAGGTTTTCGGTATCCATGCTTTCGTCAACCATGCCCTCAATCTTTACGTAGCCTCCAAGTGGAATCCAGCCTATACCCCATTCAGTCTCTCCAATTTTCTTTTTAAGAATAGAAAATTTGTAGTCAAAAAACAGATAGAATTTGGACACTCTTATCCCAAAATACTTGGCAGGTAAAAAATGGCCGAATTCGTGAATGACAATCAATAAAGAGAGTCCCAGAAGAAATTGTGCGATTTGTATAAGCATGCGCTATAAGCTCTTAGTTTGAGGATGTAAAAGTAACATCCTTCAGTTTAGATATATGTTTATCTCTTTACTTTCTTGATAGTAGGTGGGTACGAAAATCAGCTTTTAAGCACGTTAAGTTCTTTTCCGACTTTCACGAAAGCGCTAATGGCACGGTCTAAATGCTCTTTGCTCTGCCCTGCGCTCAATTGAACTCTGATTCTAGCTTGACCTTTTGGTACAACGGGATAAAAGAATCCAATGACATAAATACCTTCTTCTAATAAACGGTCCGCAAATTTTTGGCTTAGAGCAGCGTCGTATAGCATAATGGGTACAATTGCGCTATTACCATCTCGGTAGTCAAACCCAGCTTCTTTGATACCGTTTTTGAAATAGTTAATGTTCCATTCTAATTTATCCCTAAGCTCAGTGCTCTCGGTTAATAGATTAAATACTTCTATAGAGGCACCAACGATTGCTGGGGCTAGAGAGTTTGAAAATAAATAGGGCCTTGATTTTTGACGAAGCATTTCAATTATTTCTTTCCTTCCTGTTGTAAAACCACCCATTGCTCCTCCCAAGGCTTTGCCTAAAGTCCCCGTGATGATGTCAACTCGCCCAAGTACGTTTTTAAGCTCGACGGTACCACGACCTGTTTTTCCAATAAAACCCGTGGCATGGCACTCGTCTACCATGACTATGGCGTCATACTTATCTGCTAAATCACATATTTTATCTAGTTGGGCTACATAGCCATCCATGGAGAACACACCATCCGTTACTATAATTTTGAATCGCGCATTTTGAGCAGACTTTAACTGTTGTTCTAAATCGTCCATGTCGTTATTTGCATAACGATACCTACTAGCCTTACAAAGACGAACACCATCAATGATCGATGCGTGATTCAAGCTGTCAGAGATAATAGCATCTTGGTCTGTCAGGAGCGGTTCAAATACACCTCCGTTAGCGTCAAATGCGGCAGCATATAGTATGGTGTCTTCAGTATGCAGAAACTCAGCAATTTTTTCTTCCAATTGTTTGTGAATATCCTGTGTTCCGCAGATAAATCGAACCGAACTCATGCCAAATCCATGGGTCTCAAGAGTATCATGTGCCGCCTGAAGAACTCTTGGATGCGAACTCAATCCTAAATAATTATTTGAGCAAAAGTTTAATACTTCAGCACCTTCTGTGGTCTCGATTACCGCATCCTGAGGTGTTGTAATAATTCGCTCTTTTTTGAACAGTCCTAATTTTTTAATGGCTGCCAATTCTTCGCTGAGGTGGCTTTTTAAATCTCCGTACATGTGGGTAAATTTCAATGATTGATTACAAGCTTAATCCATAAATTTCTGCTGATTGGCCCAGTCAATACTTTCTTTTAAGCAACGTAAAGACCTATCAGCGCTACACTCATCTTGTTCTATATAATAATGTTTCATTCCACTTAGTTCAGCGTATGAAAAGATTCTTTCCCAATCAAGCACCCCTTGACCAACAGGCACCTGGGTAATAGTATCTGCTGCAAAATCTTTGACATGCCAAAGTGGAAACATGCCTGGATATTTGCTGAACCAATGCACTGGGTCCTCTCCCGCAAACGCAACCCAATGTATGTCCATCTCAAAAACAACCCCTTCTTCTTTTAAGGTGCTAATCAAATAATCGAAAGGAATTGTACCGTTTTCAAATGGTATGAATTCAAATTCATGATTGTGCCATGCTGCTACCATGCCCCTTTCTTGGCAGGCGACACTTAGCCTTTTAAGATATTCTGCCAAGTACTCATAGCCTTTTTTGTTCCGCCAACCTTGGCTCATCCAAGGGATTACTACCCACTTTTGGCCAAGAGCTTCAGCAGCGTCTAAAATCTCCTTAATGGTTCCGTTGTCAATTGGCGCAGGATTATTTGTTGCTAGTTGCATGGGCATATAATGACCGCTCGGTGACACTAACAAGGCGCTGTCTATGGTAGCTTTGAATAATTCTGGGCTTTGACCAAAAAACGCACCGTTTAAATAGCCAAAGGACTCAACTTGAACGTAGCCCATTTTAGCACTGGCTATTAAGGATGCACTTAGCGAAGAATCGTTTGTCAATTCTTCTCGAATGGTATATAGTTGATACCCTTTTTTATATTTCACCATGGTATCTATGTCTTTGGCGGACTGAACGTCCTCGGTACCTTTATTACAAGCAATTAATAGAAAAATTGGCAACAAAGAGCTGAATAAAATGTTGAACTTCATATTTACTTTTTTTTGCAGCTGTAAAGTACCCCAAAATGTTTCAAATTTGTTCACATGAGAATTGACAAATTTTTGTGGTGCGTTAGAGTGTTTAAAACGCGAAGTGTTTCTGGTGATGCAGTACGATCAGGCAAGGTTTTAATGGGAGGTTTGCCAGTAAAACCAAGCCGCGATGTTAAGGAAGGTGAAGAGATAACAATTAAGAGACATGGGTTTGATGAATCGCTTCAGGTCATTGCAATTCCTAAAAATAGAGTGGGCGCCAAGCTTGTGTGCGAATTAATTAAAAACACAACGACAAATGAGCAGCTACAGAAAATGGAATTTCTTCGTTTAGCAAGAAATATAACGCGTAAAAAAGGGCTAGGAAGACCCACCAAAAAGGACCGTCGTGATTTAGACGATTTTAGCTTGTAAATCAGTCGAATAAAGAATTGTTTAAATGCGCGAGCCGCTATAAATACTAGCCTAGAGATATCTTTTAATGGATTTGTCCGGTTTTTGTCCGGTTAATAGGTTTTACCATATAAATAATGTTTCTGACTTTTGAATGTACATCGAACATTTCATAAACTTTAAAGCTCGATCATGATTAACAACAAACACATCAAGTCGCTGGCAGCGTCCTTTGTTCTTGTGCTTTCATCAATAACGATGAATGCTCAATACAAGGGAGTTGTATTGGATGCGGCAGACAACTCTCCTTTACCTGGAGCCGTAATTACCGCAGGTCAGAATTCAGCCATGACAGACATGGATGGACGTTGGTCCATTGACGCCTTAAATGGTGTTGAAGCGAAAATATCATTTGTAGGGTATGTTTCGAAAACCATACTATTCGGTGACGACAAAAACATCACTGTAAAGCTTTCTTACGACCAAGCTGGTTCAACACTAGATGAAGTAGTAGTTGTAGGATACGGAGTACAAAAGAAATCAAATGTAACGGGTGCCATTTCTTCTGTGAAGTCCGAAGATCTTGAGGATTTACAATTGCCAAGAATTGAAACTGCTCTGCAGGGAAGAACATCGGGTGTGACCGTGGTTCAGAGTTCTGGTCAACCAGGTTCTGGATCAATGATTCGCATTAGAGGTACTTCTTCAATAAACGGTTCGGACCCGCTTTTCGTGGTAGATGGAGTTATTATTGGCGGTGGGATTGATTTTTTAAACCCGGGCGATATTGAAACTATTGAAGTTCTTAAGGATGCAGCATCCGCCGCAATTTATGGCGCGCGAGGTGCAAACGGAGTTATTATTGTAACTACCAAGAATGGTTCTAAGATTAAAGGTATGGAGGTGAAAGTAACCTCATATACTGGTGTTCAAAACCCTTGGAAAACGATTCCGGTATTATCTGGAACTGAGTACGCGACAATCATGAATGAAATGTCAGCCGCTGCTGGTCAACCAAAATTATACGATAACCCTGCCTCTTATGGAGAAGGTACTGACTGGCAAAGTCACGTGTTCAATCCAAATGCAATCATGCGCAGTAGCGACGTTAGTGTCGCGGGTGCAACCAACAAGGGCTCATATTATGCGTCTGTGAGTAACTTCAATCAAGAAGGAATCGTTGCCCAAGGAAAATCTTATTATGAGCGTCTGGCTGCAAGATTAAACACGATAACAAACGTAAATGACAGATTAACCGTTGGTTGGAATGTCGCATACACCCATAATCAAAGCAATGGCGTCGCAGAAAACACGGAATGGGGATCTCCACTAGGTCGTGCACTTAATATTGATCCAATCACTCCGTTATATGAAACAGACCCAACAATTTTAGCTGCCTCCCCATATTCTTCTGGTGGAGTATTACGAGGTAATCTTGTAAGAGATGAAGGCGGTATTTATGGAATTTCAAACAGAGTAACCTCTGAAATTCTAAACCCAGTTGCTGCCTACAGCATAATCAATAACTATGGTTGGGCGGATAAGATTGTTAACAACACCTATGCAGAATTCGAAGTATTGCCTCGTTTAAAGGTAAGGTCAAGCATGGGTATTGACTTAGCATTTTGGGGGAGCGAAGGATTTACGCCATCGCATTACTTAAACGCAACGAATTTACTTGATACCAATAATGTGTATTCAAGCTTTAATAGAGGATTTACCTGGATTTGGGATAATACAGTGACCTACAGCCACAATATGGGTAAACACAACATGAGTTATTTAGTTGGGCATAGTGCTCAGGCCGTGAATGGAAGATATATAGGAGGTAACAAGCGCGATGTGCCTACTCAAGATTTCCAGGACGCAACCATAGACTATGGAAGAAATGAAGATTCAGAGCAAATCTACGGTGGTAGATGGGAGCGCTACGCCATTGAATCGTACTTTGCCCGTGCCAATTATGATTATGACGGCAAGTATGTTGCTACGGCTGTTTTGAGAGGCGATGCTTCTTCAAGATTTGGTCAGAATTACCGTTGGGGTTACTTCCCTTCAATTTCTGCCGGATGGAACTTACATAAGGAAGATTTTTGGGTTTATGATAACGTAAATCAACTCAAACTGAAAGCAGGTTATGGTTTAAACGGTAGTGATGCTGCAGGTTCATTAGAGTATGCTTCAACCATTATAGGAGGCCGTTCATACACCTTTGGTAGAAACGAAGTCTTAACAAACGGAACCACATTAGCTCAGGTAGCTAATCCGGATTTACGCTGGGAAAGTGTTGCCCAATTAAATATAGGTGCTGAAATTCGTGCTTACGATTATTTGACTTTTGGTATTGATGTGTTTAATCGTCGTACCAACGACATGAAAACGCGACCACCACTTCCATCATACATTGGTAATGATCCGTCAACTGCGAACGTAGGTTCGATGTTAAATCAAGGTATTGATATGGAGTTTGGATACGATCGTACCTACAGCAAAAACTTCTCATTTGGTGTAAGTGGAAATCTAAGTTTTATCAAAAATGAAGTTGTTCTAATTGGAAATGAATCTGGTTACCTTACTGGCGCTGGATGGGGTACTCAAGGAATTGAAATCACGCGTATAACAGAAGGATTACCAATCGGCTATCTTTTCGGATATCAGACTGACGGTATTTTCCAAAACATGAATGATGTATATGGTTATACTTCACAAAGTGGAGATACTATTCAACCGCTAGCTCAGCCAGGTGACTTCAAGTTTGTGGATTTAAACGGAGATGGAGAAATTACAGCAGACGACAGAACAATGATAGGTAATCCTACTCCGGATTGGACAGCAGGTATTACTCTAGATATTCGCTATAAAAACTGGGATTTGAATGTATTTGGTCAGGGAGTTTTTGGCAACGATATTTATAATGCTTCTCGTCGTTATGATTTACCAACTGCGAATATGCCGGCAACAGCCATTGATAGATGGACTGGAGAAGGGTCAACAAATACGCATCCACGTTTGACATTCGATGATCGCAACAGAAATTTTGCGCGCAGCTCTGATTTTTATGTAGAGGACGGAAGCTTCTTCCGATTGAAATCTTTACAAGTTGGTTATAATATATCGGGTGGATTCGCGGAGAAAATTGGCGTAGGGAAGGTGCGTATTTATTATGCTGGTACAAACCTATTGACCTTCACAAAATACAGTGGGTTTGATCCTGAAATAGGTGCTGGCATGGGTATTGATAGAGGTATATATCCTCAAGCACGTCTTAATACCATTGGTTTTAATATCACATTTAAATAAAATAAGACATGAATAAGTTGAATAAAACAAAAAGTTTTTGGGTCAGCCTTTCTTTAGCCTTAGCGCTAGTGTTGGGGTCTTGTTCTAAAGATTTTCTAGATACTCGTCCGGTAGGTCGAGTACTTGAGGTTAACTATTACCAAACACAAGACCAAGCTTTTGAAGCACTAGTAAGTGTTTATGACGTTTTACAATGGAACGATCAATGGGGTTTTACCATGTTCCGTTTTTTACAAAATGTTGCTTCTGATGATACATATGCAGGAGGAAGTGACGCTTCAGATCAGCCTTCTTGGGTAGCGTATGATAATTTCACATTAACACCTAACCTTGGTCCACAACGTGGATTTTGGCAAAAGTGTTACAAAGGAATCTATAGAGCGAATCTTTACCTTGAACGAATAGACGGGATTGAAGAGGCTTCAGAGCCATTTAGAGTTCGTACCAAAGCAGAAGCTAAATTTCTTCGTGCGAAGTTCTATTTTGATTTAGTTCGTCTTTTTGGTAATGTTCCATTTATTGATCATACACTTGGTGCTGAAGAGTACTTTACAATAGATCAAGTGGGTCCTGAAAGTGTTTATCCATTGATTATATCAGATTTGGAAGCTGCAATTGTAGACTTGCCAACATCTGTGAGTTCAAATCAATTGGGCCGCGTAACAAAAGGTGCTGCCGAAGCATTACTAGCAAGAGTATTACTTTTCGAAAACGACGAGTTAAAGATGGGACAAGTTGCCTCTCTTTGTGAATCTGTTATTCAGTCAGGTGAATATTCATTGTTGAGCAGTTACGGTGAGATTTGGACTAAAGACGGCGAATGGTCTACGGAAAGTGTTTTTGAAATTACATATAGTGAGAATTCAACCTCAGATTGGGGTTCGTTTGGCTGGGGCGGCGGCGAAGGTAATGTAGGCGTGCAATTCATAGGAATGCGCGATTACAATGGTCCTACATACGCTACTGGTTGGGGTTTTTGTCCTGTATCAACTGAACTTCAAGGCGACATGATGGGTGATCCTCGTTATAGCCAAACAATTGTTGATGCAAGCGTTATCCCTGGAGCTTCTTATACCCCAGGATATCAAAATTCGGGTTACTTCATGCGTAAATATGCACCTTTAGCTAGTAATGTTGCTCCGGATGGTGATCCCGCGTTAAATTGGGGAAATAACATTCGTGAAATTCGCTATGCTGATGTCCTATTGATGGCAGCGGAAGGTCTAGCGAGGAGTAATGG
The DNA here is from genome assembly GCA_002707525.1 of Flavobacteriales bacterium. Classification (GTDB taxonomy): domain Bacteria; phylum Bacteroidota; class Bacteroidia; order Flavobacteriales; family Schleiferiaceae; genus UBA10364. The sequence continues at coordinate 113,525 of PAND01000004.1, read as the reverse complement.
CTCAGAGGGTACAGCTCGTACGTATTTAAATGAGGTAAGAAACCGTGTAGGTTTGCCACCAGTTTCAAGTTCAGGTTCTCAACTTTTAGACGATATCTATACAGAAAGAAGATTTGAATTGGCAACAGAAGGACACAGATTCTTTGATTTACTGCGCACCGGAAGAGCGGAGCAAGTTTTAGGTGGTCAAGGCTTCGTGCAATCCATTCACCAGTACTTACCTATTCCACAGCAAGAAATTGATGCAAGTCAAGGAGTATTAACCCAGAATCCTGGATATTAAAAATTAGAATTATGCTGAAGAAATTAGCTTTTTTCACAATCCTTGCTATCGGCTTCGCTTCATGCGAACCAAGCGAGAAGAGTCACACTGAGCTCGGAGCTCTGCCTGTGGCAGACTATCAAATGATATTCATTGATAGTAATAACGTTCAACTTACTTCAAATTCCACAGAGGATCCATTCTTGTTTTCTTGGGAAATAGAAGGAGTAGGTACTTACACTGGACAAACAGTAGATGTTTTTATTGGGGACATAGGTGTTTACGAATTAAAGCATACTGTTTTTAATCAAGGCGGGTCTTCATCAGTGACCGGTCAAATAGAAATATTTAAAGACGGTCCACAGCCATGTGTTGGTGCTGTAGAATGGCTTACAGAGTGTAACGAGCGTACGTGGAAAATGGCTCCACAAGATGGCTCTTTGTGGGTAGGTACTGCAACCGCAACGTGGTGGGCTGTTACAGGAAATGTAACAGTTGATCGTTCTTGTACATACAATGATGAATGGACCTTTCAATCGGATGGCGATATGATTTACAATGCCAATGGTGATTTTTGGGGAGAGTCGTTTTTTGGTTTTTCACCGGAAGGCTGTTACCCGGAAACGGATCTTGTTGGTCCTTTGGCAGGTTGGCAAAGTGGCACGCACGGCTTTGAAATCATACCAGCCAATAACGATCACCCGGATCAACTTAAAGTTATAGGACTGGGTGCATTTATTGGATTGCACAAGGTTGCTAACAATGCTGAGGTAAGTGCTCCACAAACGGAAATCACTTACGACATCTTATCTATGACTGAGATTGACGGTAAACGTTATATGGAGATTGAAATAGGTTTCCAAGCGGGCGGTGACGGTCTATGGCGTTTTACTCTTTATTCGGAATAATAACTGAATGCAGAAGCTATTTTATATAACGAATATCTTTTTAGTTTTCCTCGCAACGTCTAGTTGCGAGGAATCTACTGTACCCCGCCTAAGTGCAGATGATTTAGAAATCGATGAAGGAAACTCCACGTTTGATATAGATTTCAATGTGTACCTTACTGAACCGGCCAGTAAACAAATCACCGTTGATTACACAACAAGTGGGGTCAGCGCAATTGCTGGTGAGGACTTTGTATTAGCTCAAGGTGTTCTTGAAATCGAAAAAGGCCAGACTTCAGGGGTAATTTCATTGACAATTTTAGGAGATGTTGATCCAGAAGGTACCGAGTCGTTTTGGATTTCCTTTAGCAATCCAGAGAATGTCATAATTCCAGAGCCGTATGCTCAAATAACTTTGAACAATGATGATGGTACTCCGCCTATAGACAACTCAGGCTATACGTCCCCTAGTACTTATTCAGGTTACAATTTAATTTGGGAAGAGGAATTTGATGGCAGTAGTTTAGATGTTACCGATTGGAATTACGAAACAGGTGCATCAGGTTGGGGAAATAATGAGAGCCAATATTATCGTTCAGGAAATAAAAATGCTGAATTAGATCAGGGATACTTGCGTATCACGGCGAAAGAAGAAACACATCTTGGGGCTCCCTATACTTCGGCGCGATTGACTACTCAGGGTAAGGAAAGTTTTCAATATGGTCGAATAGATATCCGTGCTCAGGTGCCATATGGTCAAGGTGTTTGGCCTGCTCTCTGGATGCTTGGAGATAACTTTGGTTCTTCCGGTTGGCCTACCTGCGGTGAAATAGATGTTATGGAGTTGATAGGTGGTGACGGTTTTAATGATCGTACGGTTTATGGCACTGCCCATTGGTCAAATAATGGAAGTCACGCTGAATATGGCGGTAATAGAAGTCTGCCCTCAGGAGAGAAATTCAATGATGAATTCCATGTGTTCTCGATTGTATGGACCAGTAGTTCAATTAAATGGTATGTGGACAACTCGCTCTATCATTCTATGAATACTGCTTCATTAACAGCGTTTCAACAAAAATTCTTTTTTATTCTTAATATAGCTGTAGAAGGAAATTGGCCAGGCCCCGTTGGTCCATCTACCCAATTCCCGCAATATATGCTTGTTGACTATATACGAGTTTTTCAATAATTAATAAACAATAAATAATCATGAAGAAAATCTACTTTACTTGTTTAATGATGTTGCCCTTTATAGGTTTTGCTCAAAACTATAATGTAACATTATCGGTTAATGCCGAAAACATCACTGTTGGACCCAACGGTGTTTATGCTGGCGGTGGCTTCCTAGGAGGTTCAGATGCCTATCCAATGGATGATTCAGATAGCGATGGTGTTTGGGTAGTCACGTTATCCTTAGATCCTACTACTGCGAACGGTGGTAATTTTATTTTCCTTAACAGTCCTACGGGCGCTGCTGATTGGGCTACAAAGGAAGTACTTGCAGGTTTACCATGTGGTGATCCGGCAAATTATGATGACAGAACAATGCCAACGATAACAGCGGATACTACATTGTTATTCTGCTACGGCGCTTGTACCACTGATGGTACTTGTCCAACACCACCTTCTCCTAAGGACATCACTTTATCAGTAGACATGAATTGTTATACAGGTACAGCTACAGTTGCAAATGGTGTTTACGTGAACGGAACATTTAATGGATGGAATGGCACTAGTGATCCAATGGATGACTCAGACGGTGACGGTGTGTACACTGTTACGTTAACTTTGACCGCACCTTCTATAGAGTATAAGTTTACAGTGGATGGTTGGACAGATCAGGAATTCTTTGACACTACCTACTTATGTACAAAAACTTCTGGGGCCTTTACCAACAGATTTCTTGAGTCTTCAGCTGACACTACTGTTCCAGCTTTTGGATGGAATGAGTGTGGACCTTGTGCAACGAATGTTGGTATAACAGAAGAGCTTAGTTCGTTCACGGTTAAGCCAAATCCTGCTTCAGATGTGTTGTTTATTGAAAACACCACAGGTACAACATCAAATGTTACAGTATATAGCATAACAGGAGCTCTTGTAATGTCTGAAAGATTTGAAAACGAATCTATTTTAGACGTAGCTTCACTTCCTCGTGGAATGTATATCGTACGTATGGAAAATGGTTTAGAAGAGAAGGTCGTGCGCGTTGCCTTGAAATAAATCCTATTTCACATACTTTAAAGTATTGAGGGGACCCGTTTCGGGTCCCTTTTTCGTTTTGTAACTTGCCAAAATGCGCAGAGAGATTTGGTCAATCGTTTTTGTCTTGGTGGTGTCCGGTTTGTCCGGCCAAACGTTCTCGTCCATTGATGGTGGCATGGGACTTAATCATCCTACTGTTTATGATATTGAACAGGATCCTTGGGGTTTCGTATGGATTGGCACTAGAGATGGATTATTTAAATTCAATGAAGGAAGAGCTAATCAAGTGGCTTTCTTAGACTCTACTGACTTCAGAAGATCAAACAACGTGCAAAGTTTATTGGTATCGCAAGACTCTGTGCTTTATATAGGTCTTCAACTTGGTGGTCTCATTGGGTATGACCTTTCTACAATGAGTATTATTCCTGATCACGAAACTCCACAATTCCCTCAAGATTTGTCAGTTATTTCATTGTTCCAGTCCAATAATGGAACATTGTGGGCAGGTACAGCTGGCGCTGGAGTGTATTATTTGTTGCCCTCATCAAATCGCTGGAAAAGGCTTATTGACGATAAATTTCCAAATGAACTTTTTTTCTGCTTTGATTTTGCCCAACAGGGTGATACCATTTGGTTGGCAACTACTGGTGGTGCTTTACTTTATGTTACAGAACCGGATTTAGCGGTACATGAGATGTCTGCCAATGCAGACGTTGGTTCTTATAGAAAATCTGTAGACGTACTTCATAATGCGGTTGCATATGGAGTAGAAGATCAAGGCTTATTCATTTTAGACTCATCACGATCAACCTTCGTGAAGTATGAAGGGATGGAAAACTTTTGGCCGCGGGATGTAAAGTTTATAGGTCAGGATTTATGGGTTTCAACAGATGGCGAAGGTTTATTCAAACTAAGTAATGATAGGGTACGTATTTATTCCAAACATGATAAGCAATCTGGTTTGGCATCGAATCAGTTCTATGGCATATACTCTTTAAACAATGAGGTTTGGCTGGGGACTTTTAATGCTGGTATAGCAATTATTCCTGAATCAGAAGAGCTTATAGTGCAATTCCCGCGGGATGAGAATTATACGAATACCAGCGTTCAAAGTGCCATTAGCCTAATTACCACGAATGGAATCTGGGTGGGTTATGATGGTGACGGCTTAAAAAACTATAGACAATTGCAAGGTCAATGGGAGGAATTCATGCTCTTTGATTACAGGTATCCGAAGGTAATTACAAGCCTAATAAAATTTGGCGATGAAATATGGATAGGAAGTCTTTCCGAGGGTATATATGTATTAGACCAGTGGGGCAAGATCAAGAGAACATATGTGAGTTATTCTGACCAACCGTCAGGTCTGAATAACTCAAATATTTGGTCCATGCAACAGACATGGGGCGACAGTCTATGGATTGGGACCCTCTCAGGATTGCAGTTTTGGGACGGTACTGAATTCATTTCACCGTTTGAAGGTGCGTGGGATGCCGGGAGGAATATTATGGATTTGGAATTCGACGGTGAGAAACTTTGGATAGGATCGGAGTTTGAGGGATTGTTTTCTTTGGATCATAGCGGGGTGTTGGAAAGGTATGCATTAGACAATTCAGTTTTGGATTTGCATGAATATGAAAACAGTTTGATTATTGCGACAGAGGGTGCAGGGATTCTAGCCTTGCGAAACGGGTTGATTGATACGATTATGGACAATCGTGGGTATATGAATGCGTATTCATTAGCTTCTATAGAAAACGACCTATATGCAACCACTTCATTTGGACTTTTGAGATTGTACTTGAGTGAAGACGGTGATTGGGAATATGAAGTTCTTCTAGAACTGAATCAGTTGCAAGTAGGCTCACCAAACAGGAAGTCGTTAGTTTCTATGAATGACAAGCTTTATGTTGGAGGAACTAAAGGCGTTGCTGAATTAAATGTCCAAAAAATGACGGTTTCTCATGTTCCAAGTATAATCATGACATCAGTGCTTTCGGATAATTTGAGAATTCCTTTTAATGTAACAACGAATCATTCTAAACCACTGAATCAGGTTGTTTTTGAACCAGGTGTAAAGTCAATAAGATTTAATTTTGAATTAATTAGTACACAACTCAGAAGTGGGATAAACATGTTGTATCGAATCAAACAGCTTGATAAGTCTTGGAAGAATATATCCTATGGTATGCGTTCAATAGATTTACCTGAATTGGCTCATGGAAGTTACACGCTGGAAATTCAAGCAGTCGGATCAAATAATGACTACAGTACATTGATTATACCTTTTAAGATTAAATCCTTTTTTTGGCAAAGGTTTTGGTTTCAGGTGATGTGCTTAATCATGTTGATTTCCGCAACAATACTATCTCTCTATATTTATCAGGATAGGAAGTTTCAATCAACAAAACTGCAGCTGGTAGAAATGGAAAAAGAGTTGTTAAAGTCAAGAGCAGCTCAACTTGAAGTGAAAACAGAAAAACAAAAGGCTGAACTGAGTTTCCAACTTTTAAAAACATCAAGTCGTTTAGAACTATTAAAAGGATTTAAAGATCGATTAATTAGAGAGAGCCAAAAGAAAGGGCTCGCTGCGGAAGTGTTGCAATTTCTTAAGAGCTTAACGCGAGAATTAAATAGAGAGTTGCAAAGCGAAAATTATTGGGATCATTTTGAACGGAATTATAGAGAATTACATGAAGAATTTTCGGCTAATTTGAAGAAGTCGTATCCTGATTTAACAAAAGGTGAAATTCGACTAAGCTACCTGTTAAGACAAAAAATGAGTAATAAAGAGGTGGCTAATGTTTTGAATGTAAGTCCAGCGGCCGTTGAAAAGGCTAAATATAGGTTGAAAAAAAAGTTAGGAATTGATAAAGGAAGTTCTTTGGATAATTTCATTCAGGATTTATAATCAAGTCATCCTTCCCGTTCTAAAAAAGCGAATTATCACTGTATAAGTCGGGTTGTCGCCCAGGTAGGACATAAGTAAGACCTCAACACATTAAGGTCACAGGTACTCCGTAGTATGTGGTTTATTAAATAAATTTGAAGCAACAACACATCGTTACATGAAAAAACTAATTGTATTTATTGTAAGCTTTTGGTCAATATCGCTTTCAGCTCAGTACGTCCATACCAATGGTAAGGCTATTGTAAAAGGAAATGGTGATACTCTTTTAATTCGCGCCATGGGTGTAGGCGGATGGATGGTACAAGAAGGATACATGTTACAAACGGCATCTTTTGCGAGTCCACAGCACAAAATACGAGACACAATACAGGACTTAATCGGCCCAGCAGCAACGGATGCTTTCTACGATGCATGGCTTGAAAACCATTTCGGTAAGTCTGATGTAGATTCATTGGCCGCTTGGGGATTTAATGCTGTTAGGGTTCCAATGCATTACAACTTGTTTACTTTACCAATACAAGATGAGCCAGTAGTTGGACAAAATACATGGCTCACCAAGGGTTTTGACCTTCTCGACTCGGTAGTTAAATGGAGTGAAGAGGCCGGGATTTATGTGATCCTTGATTTGCATGCAGCGCCTGGAGGTCAAGGATATGATTCAGGTATTAGTGATTATGATCCTTCAAAACCATCTTTATGGGAAAGCGCATTTAATAAATCAAAAACGGTAGCCCTTTGGAAAAAGTTGGCGGAGCATTTTGCCAATGACACCACAATAGCGGGATATGATTTAATAAATGAACCGAACTGGAATTTACCTGGAGGAGGTCCTTTGCGAGCCCTATACGGTGATATTACGGATAGTATACGAAGCGTTGATACGAATCATCTCATATTCATTGAGGGTAATTGGTTTGCTAATACATTTACTGGGCTTACGCCGCCTTGGGATAATAATATGGCTTATTCGCCCCACAAATATTGGTCGCCTGTCAATAGCATTGCCGATATCCAATACGGATTAGATTTACGCGACGCTTACAATATCCCGATTTGGTTCGGTGAGACTGGTGAAAACTCAAATGCATGGTACACTGGACTTATTACCATTATGGAGTCTGAAGGAGTTGGTTGGGCTTGGTGGCCCTTAAAGAAGATAGAAACAATAAATGCGCCATTAAGTATCACCAAGAGTCCGGGGTATCAAAACCTATTAAATTATTGGAGTGGGGGAGGCACCGCTCCTAGTGCAGCAGCAGCGACTTCAACACTTATGCAACTGACTGTAGATTTAAAAGCAGAAAATTGCACCTATAACAGAGGAGTAATTGACGCTATGTTCCGTCAAATTTATGATACAACTGCTGCTCCCTGGAGAAATCACGTATTGCCAGGAGTAGTTCATGCTTCTGAGTATGACATGGGTCCATTGGGGGTTGCTTATTATGACACGGAATCCATGCAGCTGAATCCACCGCCTGCATGGAATAGTGGATGGACGTATAGAAATGATGGTGTTGATATAGAAAGACTAGTAGACTTTGTGAATAGCAACGGTTATATGGTTGGATTTGTAGATACTGACGATTGGATGCAATATACCGTTGACATTCCTCAGGATAGTGTTTATACAGTTACGGTTAGACAAGGGTCTGGAAGTTCAACAGGAGGAAACTTTTATTTTGAGGCAGATGGGGTTAGACTTACACCAAACTACTACGCTACTAATACGGGAAGCTGGAGCGTTATGGCAGATAAGATTATTCCAGATGTAATTCTATCTGGAGACGATAAAGCCCTAAGATTCGTTGCAAATGGTGGTGGATTTAATGTATCCAGTTTTGAGTTTGAGGCAACAGGAAGTACTAGCACATTAGATGCAGAATATGTTCATTCATTAACTTACAGTTATACTCAAATTGAAATCCAAACCAATAAACCCGTTGATACGGCGAATCTTGGAAATGCAAGCTCGTATTATGTGACTATAAATGGAATCCAGAGCCCTTTAGTTCTAATAGAAGCAAGTCCTAATAATTCAAGGAATTTAATTCTAACGTTGGCTAATACAATGACCTTTTTGGATGAAATGAAGGTTTCGTATTCCGGTACTTCACTTAAAGCAAAGGACGGTACAGAAGTGCAGCCCTTTACTCTAGAATTAGTGGAGAATACGTTGCCTACAGTTCATGTTATTCCGGGCAAAATCGAAGCTGAAGAGTACACATCAATGGATGGTATTTCACTAGAAAACACCACTGATTTGGGCGGTGGGCAAAATATTGGATATTTAGATGCAGGCGACTATTTACTATACGATGTCAAGGTATTGCATAACGCCACGTATTCTATAGATTATCGTCACGCCTCTCAGAGTAATGGAGTGATTCAGTTTGAATTATTTGATACATTGGGTACGCTCATTAGTACCTTTCCAATGGCTACTTTGGCGTCTACTGGAGGATGGCAAACTTGGACTACTACGAACGAAAATGCGGGAGTGTTGACTTCGGGCGATTATGTTTTAAAATTAAATGTCAATCAAGCACCAGTGAATATCAATTGGTTCAATTTTGTAAAAGGCGTTGGTATAGCAGAAGAGCAAGTTGAAGAAGGCTTAATGTTATTTCCGAACCCAACTAGAGATGGGTTTGCGATTAGAGGCGCGTGGGCCAATCAAACGCCATTGCAGATATTTATCTATGACGACACAGGAAAGCTTTGGCTCAGAGAAAAGGGAAATTATAGTGATGATTACTTTATTTCAACAGCCAATTTAAATTCGGGTACGTACTATGTAACTGCTGTTGCTCCAGGTAACCGATACACCGAAAAATTGGTTGTAATGAAGTAATTAATTGCTAAACCAGAGGTTTTGTAGTTTGATTTGTTCTTGATTTGGTGTTTTACTAAAAAAGATTCTATGCTTTTCATTTTGGACATCAATAGTTTGAACAGTATATGGCATAGTTAATTTTTGATCACCTCTTTCAACATTTAAATTGAACACAGAACCTTCTACAGGCTCACCAAATTCGTTAAGCCATCTTTCAGAGAATACTTCAATTAAGTCACCTTCTTTGAGTTCTATTGGGACTTCCTTGCCAATTTTGGTTACCCGTATTTGATTACTTCCCCGAACACGTTTAGTCCTGATATTAAAATCAGATATAGGATTAGCGCTTCTACGTCCATTGTATCTGCGGTTATAATTAATACCTACTTTTAAAAGATACTCTTGAACGGGCAAAGGTTCTCTACCCGAAACATAATCGTTGAAAAATTGATTTAAATCGGGGTGAACAAGTTCAACGAATTGATTAATTATTTCATCATCTCTAAAGCTCTTTAAGGGACCGTATTGATCTCTAAGTTCTAGTATGATGTCATGTAAATCTGTTGCTCCATTGGTTAATTCCATGATACGGATATCTAATAATGCCCCCATGAGAGCGCCACGCTGGTATACTTGGTTGTATTGTTTCTTATAAGGGTTTTTAAGAACATTCTCACTCATCTCGGTAAAAGACATCTTTGTTGTAGGATACCTCTCCGCATTTTTTATTTTTCCTTGAAGCAGGTTCCGAACGTATTCGTCTTTTGTAATTACACCTCCTTTAACTTGGCTGATTCCTGCAAAGTATTCCGTGATTCCCTCATAAAGCCACAGATGTTTGCTCATTGCAGGGTTGATATAGTTAAAATCTCCTATCTCTTCGCTATGCAGACCGAGTGGTGTTAGGATATGGAAAAATTCATGGATACACACATCCGCCATGCCGTCTAAAACGGTTGTTCCTCCAAAATCTGGTAGGTAGTACACAGAGCTGTTACCGTGTTCTAGGGCGCCGAAGCCTTTGCCGCCAAGTTCTCTAATAGCCTTGAAAATGGTCCCAATTTTAATTTCAGTACCGTTAAAAAGGCCTTCAAATTCAGTATAATCTTTAATGTAAAAAATGAAGGCATAATTATCTACAGGAAGATCACCTTGAAGGAAACCTTCAATGGCTTTCATGCTTGTTTCAACTTGTTCGTATATGCTACTTGACAGCGCCCTGCCGTTTTCTGTGAATACCCCTATGGTCACTTTAGCATCACCAAGCTGGAAAGAAGTAGTATCTGGCTGGCAGACCATAACTGGCGAATCCAAGAAGTGGTGGTAATTCCTAGCAATGAAATTTTGAGTTGTCCCGTAAGAATAACTTTCCATTGCACTTATACCATACATAGTTGCGTTTTTGTTTACTTCAAGAGCTACCGGTAAGTCTTCTAAACCCTCAAAGAAGCCAAAATATCCCGCGGCGTTTAGCAAAAAGTTTTGACGTTCTTGATTATTTGTTCCTGCAGGTTCAAATACTTTATTCTTCCGAATTTTGGCATCAAAGCTGTCCCCTGCCCAATATTCAATTCTATCGGGCTTTCCTTTGATGGTATAGCTATTTTTTCTCTTTGATGTTTTAAGTTTTTCTCCCGAAGCGTTGTATGCTTGAAAATCATGAATGAACCTTCCGTAATCTAAAGTGGCGTATGTACCCGGTATAGTAGCAGGGAAGTGGAATAAATAGCTGTTATTATTTTGATCTGCAAGGCCCAACAACGTTACATTTAGTGAGACCTTCACTCGATCATCAACTACGTTGGTTAAATCAATACTGTAGGCATGTGATCCTGTTTTTTGGCCGAATAATCCCAAATAGCACATTAGGGACAAGGAGAGTAGCTTAATCTTCATATTTGGTTATGGTAAACAACGAAGATAAGGGTTGAAGAATCACGGAAGTAGCCTATAAAAAAAAGAAACCCCCACCGACAAGGCGGTGGGGGTTTTAAACAATTTGAAAATTGTGATTAAGCCGCTTCTTCTTTCGAGCTAACAGCAAGAGAATAGATAACTAAACCAAAACCGATTTTATTGACAGCATCACCAATGTTGTAAACAACATCCATGTAAGCTGAAGCCGCTTCAGGGTCAGATACCAATTGCATTCCGAATAAACCACCTGGTGTACCTAAAATGTATCCTAATGGGTAAATCGCCCATCCTACTAAGACAAACCAAAATAGAACTTTTACAGCTTTAGCAACTGCAGGACCTGCGTTTTGCGCTAACTGAGCAACTTCTCCTTTCCATACTAAGAAAACAATGTAGAAGTAAGCAGCACCAGAGATAACACCCCACATAACTGAGGACGTATCGCGGTAAATGGTCTCACCAAGGTAACCGGTAACTAACATGATTACAGACGCAGCGATAAGTTTCCATAGAAGACTCATCTTCGCACCAGCTTTTTTAGTGATTAAGTAAAACTCAACACACATGAGTGGCACAGTTAACGTCCAATCAACGTAACGGAAGAAGGTTGGAGACTCTCCAGTTTCGAAGTGGTAACTTCTCATGTAATAGTAGTGTACGAACGCAATGAACGTAATTAGACCACTTACTAGTAAAGAAGTACGCCATTTTTTATCTACGTTCCACATTTCAAAGAAGAAGAACACAGATGCAGCCATCATAGCCATACAGCCTACGAAGAACGTAAATGAAGTAATGGTTGTGAGGTCAGTGTAAGCAGTAAGATCTACTGCTGAGTTGCTAACGGATACGCTAGCCAATAAAGTTGTCAGTGACATGGTATAAAATTATTAAAGGTTATAACTACCACTTAACGACGTTGCAGAGTAATTGTTCATGATAATTTTAAAAAACTTAAACAAATACTGAAAATCAACATTTTAAGATGATAATTAATTAAATTTAATGATAATTATAGAACAAAAACAATAAAAAAGCGTCATTATTATATAAGGGTCGCTTATACCTTTAATATAGGACATGTATAGTTTTGGACTCATAGGCTTAGGAGCTGCTAATTCACTGCTTTTGCTGAGAATGGAAAAAGAAGGTTTGCTGGAAGATGCAGCTGGAATCGTTTTTGACCATACGTTCAAAGCGTTAAATGATAAAACGTACTGTTTTTGGGCACATCCAGAAGAAGAAATTATTCAAGATTTACAACATGAGATCAAACACAGTTGGTCTCAAGTAGTATCGGGGAATAAATATGAAAACCTTAAAGGGCTCCGATATTATATGGTTGAAAGTTTAGCTCTCTATAAAAGAACACGAGTTCTATTAGAACGTTATCCTAATATTAAAATACATCAACAAAAGGTTACCGATATCATTGATCATTCGGTATACCTTGATCTTCTCACTAAGAATGCTTCTTATCAAGTTTTAAAAGTATTTGATAGCAGACCACCAGTAATCAATGAGGTTATAGGTGAAACAGTGTGGCAAAGTTTTCAAGGTTGGAAAGTAGAATTTGACAAGCCTATTTTTAAGCCTGAGACCATGCGACTCATGGATTTTAATATTCCTCAGAATGGATTTACGCAGTTCATGTATCAGTTGCCAACGAGTGAAACGGAGGCACTAATAGAAATGACTAGGTTCGGTAGGGAATTATTACCTGAAGATTTGGCAAAGGATCAACTACGGAATTACCTCTTAACTTTTAACGAATCCTATCGTATACATGATATTGAAAACGGGGTCCTTCCAATGTCTCAGAACGCGGAGCAATACCATCGTAGTTCCAAGGTTATTTCTACTGGTTCACGCGCAGGGAAACTCAAGCCTACAACGGGTTATGCATTCAAAAATATGTATGCTCATGCGAAAGAACTGGTTCTTAATGAAGCCATAAATAAAACGACCAATGTATGGTACGGGCTTCCTTCGCGTGGCGGAGGAAGATTCGCTTATTACGATTTTCTTCTTCTGTTTATAATGAAATTTCGCCCTCAATGGGGTAAGATTATTTTTACTAGGTTGTTTCGAGTTATGCCTACGGAAGAGGTTTTTAAATTTCTTGATGAAAAAAGTCGCGTAGGATGGGAAATTCGTATGTTTTTAAAATTGAATAAGCTCAAATTCCTCTGGAGTGTTTTATTTTCCTCATTGGCTTTTATGTCTAGTAAACCGCAGCGTTGGCTGCCAATAGTTTTCTCTTTATTGGCTTTAATGATTGACCGAGTTTCTCCTGGTTTTGGCACGAACCTGGGAATAGGTCTTCTTATTCTATCACTTTTTGTCGTAGGAATTCCGCACGGTGCTTTAGATGGATACTCACACAATAGAAACCTTAAACTACCTACTTTTGTAGCAAGGTACTTAGGAATAATGGCACTTGTGATTCTGCTTTGGTTGGCGAGCCCAATAGTTGGTCTCGTGTTTTTCCTTCTTTACAGTGCTTGGCACTTTGGAGAGACGGACTTAATAGAATGGAAGCGATCGAACGTTGGTTTATCTGTACTTTGGGGTTTTATGTTACTCGGTATTATTTTGCTATCACATTTAAATGAAGTGAATGAACTCATGAATTATATGAGTATTCCAGATTGGCCAATTGAGCAAAACGCAGCGAATTCAGTTGTTCAACTTTTCTTTTTTTTGAGTGCTATTCTGTCGTTTTGGTTTCGCTCAGCAGCATGGGGCCTATCTTTAATTGCGTTGGCTTTAAGCACTCAATTATCACTAGTGATAAGTTTTGGAACATACTTTATTTTACAACATAGTCTAACAGGGTGGAATCACTTAAAAAATTCCGAAGGTTGGTCTCACAGCAGCATGTTTATCAAAGCATTGCCATTTACTGCAGCAGCAATCATCATTTTTCTTGTCTTCTTTCAATTTGACAGAACATCTCTATGGCAATGGTCGAGCTATTTCTTAATTTTTCTCAGTGCACTCAGTCTCCCTCACATCTATTTCATGTCTAAATTGTACAAGAACGTTTAGGCTTGCTTTTTTCTCAAGGTAATGTGGGTGATTTCTGGCCATATTCCCACTCTTCCTGGAAATGCTAGGAATCCGAATCCTCTGTTTACGTGTAAAATTTGACCGTCTAATTCGGGATATAACCCGGCCCATTTAGGGTATTTGAATTTAACCGGTGACCACTTGATCCATCCAGGAATTTCAATTCCGAATTGCATTCCATGGGTGTGTCCACTCAGGGTTAGATGTACCTTTTTTTTGTGCTTTTTAACTTCAGCATCAAAATGGGAAGGGTCATGACTTAATAGTATGGTAAATGCGTCTTTGGGAATTCCGGTCAAGGCAGTGTCTAAATCTCCATACTGAGGAAAAGGTGGTAATCCCCAATTCTCTACTCCAGCTATGTAGATTCGTTGGTCGTTTCGTTCAAAGTATCGACTTTCATTTAACAAAATATCCATACCCATTTCCCCGTGAATTTCTTTTAGGCGGTTTAGGTTATCTACTTTATCTTGAGCATTAGGGAAACGCCAATAATCCCCATAATCGTGGTTGCCAAGAATTGAAAAGACACCATTCTTGCCTGCCAATTTCCTAAAGGTATCAATCCATGGTTCAGCTTCTGCGGCTAGATTATTTACCATGTCTCCAGTGAACATGACCGCATCAGCGTCTAGCTCAGTCACCATATTAACACCATATTGTACCTTTTCCTTGTTATCAAATGAGCCGCTATGAATATCAGAAATTTGTGCAATGGTAAATCCATCAAACTCTTCAGGTAGGTCGTCGTATTCTAGTGTATGGCTAATTACTCTGTAGCGGTAGCGGCCTTTCCAAATACCGTCTAATATTCCTAGGAATGGAAGAGCTGCAATGCCCAAGGCTAATTGGGAGATAAAAGCACGTCGTTCGGGTAAGATATTGGGTTGAGTTGTTAATACCCTAAAAAAGTATCGACCCAATCGCCAGAGATCTTCCAAAAGTAATGGGATAATAGCCACCATTTTAGGAACGGCAATCAAAATACTTGCACCTACAAGAAGACCTACATATTTATAATCCAACTTTCCTGAACTCATAAGCAAGGAAATAACTATACTCAGGATAAGGTACACAAAGGTAACGCCCCAATAAATCCATGGAGTAGCTGTTGAACGGAAGACGGTTTTGAAGGCTTGATAGGCATATAAGTCAATAACAAGAACAAATCCTACGGTAAAGAGGATTCTAAAGATCATAATATCTGTGTGTATACTAAGTAGCAACGCCATTATTAGCGTATTGTTTTCAAACACAAAACTCGTTATTTAGGGTTGAAGTAGCTAACTTCCCAATCCAATAATTCTATTTATGGACCAAGATTCTTCTGCTGCGGACAAAAAACTGTTTTTACTTGATGCATACGCGTTAATTTTTCGCGCATATTTTGCTTTTGCCAAGAATCCAAGAATCACTTCAAGCGGATTAGATACATCTGCTGTTTATGGATTCACTAGTGCCTTACTTGATCTGTTAAGTAAAGAAAACCCCACTCATATAGCTGTTTGTTTTGATTTACCAGAGCCCACTGAGCGACACGAAATTTTTCCAGAATACAAGGCGAATCGTGACGCAACGCCAGAGGCAATCAAACTTGCCGTTCCTTTTATTCATAGAATTCTAGAAGCATTTAAAATTCCAGCACTTGGGGTATCGGGCTATGAGGCAGACGATGTAATTGGAACATTAGCAAAGAAGGCGGAGAAAGAGGGGTTTACTACCTACATGATGACCCCAGACAAAGATTTCGGTCAACTAGTTAGTCCAAATATTTTCATGTACCGTCCTGCGCGGGGAGGAAATCCACCTGAAATTTGGGGTGAAGCAGAAGTTTGCGAGAAGTTTGATCTTGACAACGTACAGCAAGTAATTGATTATCTAGGTATGATGGGAGATGCAGTAGACAATATTCCAGGTTTACCAGGAGTTGGCGCAAAAACTGCAAGTAAACTGTTGAAGCAGTACGGATCATTGGAAGAGACCCTCGCAAATGCAGAGGAAATTAAAGGTAAGCTAGGCGAGAAGATTCGTGGTAATGCTGAACTGGGCGTTCTTTCAAAGCGATTGGCTCGCATTATTACAGAGGTACCAATTGAATTAGCCTCTGAGACTTTAACAAGAGATACTTGGGATCAGGACGCCTTAATGGATGTATTTGAGGAATTGGAATTTCGAACGCTTGCGCGACGTTTAGGTATAAAACGCACTAATGATATATCCGCCGAAGCACCCGAGGCTACCAAGAAGGTCAACTTGACTTCCAACGATCAAATGAGTCTTTTTGGAGGAGAAGACACGCCTGTAGAATCGCAAATTTCAGTGAGCTCAAGAAACTCTCTGGATAATTCTGATCATTTATACCAACTTGTAGAAAGCTTGGGTGAAGCTAGGCAGTTAGCCCTTGTACTCGCGGAACAACCATCCGTAGCCTTTGATACCGAAACAACCTCTTTAGACGTATTGGACGCGGAGGTAGTGGGTATTAGCTTTTCTTATTCCGCGGGTAAAGCATATTACGTGAGCATTCCTCAAGAAAGAAGCAAGGCTATGGAATGGATTCATGTATTCAAACCATTTTGGGAAAGTGAGAAAACGGAAAAAATTGGTCAAAATATCAAATACGATATGAGCGTATTGCTCAATTACGATGTACATATCAATGGGCCGTTATTTGACACCATGATTGCACATTACCTTATTCAGCCAGACATGCGTCATAATATGGATATTCTTGCTGAAACCTATTTGAATTATGAGACAATCTCAATTGAAACAATTCTTGGTAAAAAAGGTAAGAATCAAAAAAACATGCGCGACATTGCCCCTGAAGCTGTTTTGGACTATGCGGCTGAAGATGCAGATATCACGTTTCAATTAAAGGGAGTTTTTGAGCCCAAACTGAGAGAAACAGGAGTCGAAAAAGTCTTTAAAAATATTGAAATGCCTCTTGTTCCAGTTTTGGCGCGGATGGAGCGGGAAGGTATTAATATTGATGTTCAGTCGTTAAAGAGCTACAGTGAAGAGCTAGGAGAAACCATCATCACGCTTGAACAAGAAATTATTGAATTAGCAGGGCGTCCATTCAATGTGGGGTCTCCAAGACAATTGGGAGAGGTCCTTTTTGACGATCTTAAGCTATCAGATAAGCCCAAAAAAACAAAGACGGGGCAGTATGCAACATCGGAGGCCATACTTGAGGGATTGCGCAAAAACCATCCAATTATTGAAAGCATATTAAACTTTAGAGAATTAAAAAAACTAAAAAGTACTTATGTTGATGCACTACCGGAATTGGTTCATAAGAAAAAAGGAAGAATACACACTAGCTTTAATCAAACCGTAGCAGCTACAGGTCGACTAAGTTCAACCAATCCAAACCTTCAAAATATTCCTATTCGAACAGAAAATGGACGGAAAGTTCGGGCAATGTTCGTTCCTGCCGACGACAATCATGTTTTGATGGCCGCGGATTATAGTCAGATAGAGCTTCGAGTTATCGCGGCATTGGCGCAAGATCAGGCAATGATTAGCGCGTTTAAAAACGGAGAGGATATTCATAAAGCAACAGCTGCAAAAGTTTTTGAGGTACCCTTAGAAGAGGTAAGTCGCGAACAGCGCTCAAATGCTAAGACTGTTAACTTTGGAATTGTTTACGGAGTAAGTGCCTTTGGTTTGAGTCAACAAACGGATATGAATAGAAAAGAGGCTAAAGCAGCAATTGACGGCTATTTCAGAACCTATCCAGGCATCAAAGAATACATGGACAAACAAGTGAGTATTGCTCGAGAGAAGGGATATGTAGAGACAATAACAGGCCGCCGTCGTTACCTTAAGGACATTGAAAGTCGAAATGCAGTGGTTCGTGGTCATAGTGAAAGAAATGCCGTAAATGCCCCTATTCAAGGTTCTGCTGCAGATATCATAAAGCTCGCCATGATTGAAATAGATCGATCTATGCGAACAGCGGAAATGAAGTCTAAGATGCTCTTGCAGGTTCACGATGAATTGGTTTTTGACGCTCGGTTAGAGGAACTTGATGAACTCAAAGCATTGGTAATAGACAAAATGGAAGCAGCTGTTAATCTTGCCGTGCCAATGGTGGCAGAAGTAGGTACCGGTAAAAATTGGCTTGAAGCACATTAAATACAGTGCGTTTATAACCAAACAAACCTTAGCACAAATCACTACAAACCTAAATACAATAGATAATGAAGTGGATTAAAAACGTCATAATTGCAGCGGCAATACTTGCTGTTGGACTTTTTATTTCAAAGACATTAGGAAATATGTCTAAAAAAGAAGAGATAAAAGAAGACCTGCGAAAACTTCAGGTTAATGTATTTACTGCAGACCTTGATACTATTGAATTGCCATTGACTATTTACGGTAAACTCAATGCTGCACAACGTACAGAGTTATTGGCAGAAGTTAGTGGTACATTTAAAAGAGCAAGCCACCCTTTTGAAGAGGGGACTGAATTTTTAGAGGGTGAAACCATAATAGGGTTAGACGATAGCGAAGCTCGTGCAAATGCCATGAGTATAAAAGGAAATTTCATCAACGCTCTTTTAGCCATCCTTCCAGATTTAGCACAAGACTTTCCTTTGGATTATGATAGATTCAAAGCATATTACGATGCATGTAACCTACAAAATGCGTTTACTGCGCTTCCTCAGGTGGAAGGAAAATTAGAGAAGTTTCTGATAGCACGCGGAATTCAAGGAGCGTATTTTCAAAGTAAGAGTGCTGAAGAACGACTCTCCAAATTCAGTATTAACGCCCCGTTTAATGGTGTTGTTGCAAGCGTGAATGTCAAGCCTGGAAACTTGATTAGTCCTGGACGTCCACTTGGAACTTTCATTAATACCAATACATACGAATTAAGAAGTGCCGTTAGTTTGAGCTACGCAGATCAATTAGTTTTAGGTCAACAAGTAACTTTTACCTCGCCTGATGTTGAGGGTGACTGGACGGGTAAAATTATGCGAATAGCGCCGGTAGTAGATGGTGCATCGCAAAGTATTAGTATTGTTATCACCCTTCAAGGCAATAAGCTTCGTGAAGGTATGTACTTGACCGGTCAAATTAAGGGAATTGAAGTATTCAATGCGCTTACCTTACCTGCATCTATGGTTTTTGATAATACATATGTCTTTACTATTGAAGAGGATAGTGTACTAGCTAAAGTTTCTGTTGAAGTAGTGGAATGGCTGGATAACGAAGTGATCGTAAAAGGCATTGACCAAGGTGCAGTTTTAGTTAACGAACCGAGTATCAAGGCAGCGTCTGGACTTGTGGTTTCTCCAGTTAAATAAGGGTCAATGAAAAGATTAATCGAATTTTTCATCAAGTACCCAGTAGGCGTAGATGCCTTACTTATTGGTTTCTTTTTCTTTGGTTGGATCAGCTTTGGAAAGCTCAATACGACCTTTTTTCCTCTAGTAGAAAGTCGTGATATTACCATTACGGCAGTATACCCTGGAGCATCTCCTGAAGAAATTGAGGAGGGTGTTGTAAATAAGATAGAACAGAATCTTAAGGGCTTAACCGGGATTGAGCAATACACGTCTACATCAAACGAGAACCGTGCCTCCATCAATGTTAAAGTAATTAAGGGGTACAATACTGATCTGGTTTTGGAGGATGTAAAAAATGCTGTTCAGAGTGTGGCGTCTTTTCCAACAGGCCTCGAGCCAATTCGAGTCGCCAAAAGAGAGAATCGAACGTTAGCCATAAGTATGGCCTTAACAGGAGAAGGGGTAGATCTCATTTCGCTGAAGCAAGAGGGCAGAAAAATTGAGCAAGAACTTCGTTTACAAGATGGGATCTCTAAAGTTTCGCTTAGCGGGTTCCCTAATGAAGAAATAGAAATAGCTCTAGATAAAAGCACGCTGCGAAAATATAATTTGAGTTTATCCCAGATCGCTAATGCCCTAAGGGCAACGAACCTTGATATAACAGGCGGAACAATCAAAGGAACGCAGGAGGAGATGCTTATTCGATCACGTAATAAGCAATACGATGCAAAAGAGCTACAAAATATTATTGTGTACACCACTCCTTTGGGGCAAACAATTCGATTGAAGGAAGTGGGTAAAGTTCATAATCGCTGGTCTGACAGCCCAGCTCGTGCTGCATTCAATGGGATTAATTCAGTAGAAATTAGTGTAAACAATACCGATCAAGAAGATCTACTTAGCACATGTGAATTTGTAAATAATTACGTAAAAGATTACAATGAAAGCCGCAATCACATGCGATTGGATGTGATAACTGACTTTTCTATAACCTTACAACAGCGCAAGGATTTACTCCTGGAAAACGGCCTGTTGGGCTTCTTTCTAGTACTTGTCTTACTTACGTTATTCTTAAACCTTAGATTGGCATTTTGGGTTGCAATAGGCATTCCAGTATCCTTCGCTGGTATGTTTGTATTGGCCACATATTTTGGCATTACTATTAATGTGATTTCCCTTTTTGGGATGATTGTTGTCATAGGAATCCTTGTTGATGACGGTATTGTAATTGCGGAAAATATATACGCTCACTTTGAGCGTGGAAAACCGTTGCTCAGAGCCGCTTTGGATGGCACAATTGAAGTAATTCCGTCAGTTGTTAGTGCCGTGCTAACCACCATTATTGCATTTTCATCCTTCTTCTTCTTAGACGGTAGGGCGGGAGACTTTTTTTCAGAGATGGCTTTTATTGTAATTGCTACTCTTGCTGTTTCGCTCATAGAAGGGTTGTTGTTTTTACCAACCCATTTAAGCCATGCAAAGCTTGAGAGAAATGCTAAAAAGAATCCCGTACAGTCTTTTGCTACAGGCGTACTTTTCAAATTTAGAGATCGAATTTATTCGCCATTTCTGCGTTGGTCTTTGAACAATAAGATTATTACAATCAGCTTTTTCTTTGCAGTGATGTTCATCACGTTTGGAGCTATGGGCGGTGGAATCATCCGAACGCAATTTTTCCCGTTCATTGAACGAGATAATTTGAGTATTAGTTTAGATATGCCAGCCGGAACCAATGAGGCCGTCACACAGAAATGGATTGACCAAATAGAAGCAAATGTTTGGGAAGTCAACAGTCAGTATAAATCGGAACGTGAGGACGGGTTAGACGTTGTCAAAGCAATTCAAAAGAATATAGGTCCTATTTCATCTAAAGCACGTTTAAATGTGATTCTTTTAGATAGTGAGACCAGGGGCACACCATCCTATCTTATAGAAAATGATATTAGAGCGGTTACTGGAGAAATAGAGGGTGCCGATAATTTGAGCTTTGGTGGCGTACAAGCATTTGGAAAGCCAATTTCCATCTCCTTAGTCAGTTTTGATTTAGTAGAACTTAGGGCAGCCAAAGAAGAACTTAAAGCAAAACTCAAACTAATGGAAGCCCTTTCTGATGTCATAGACAATGATCAAAAAGGTATTCGCGAAGTAACTCTTGAGCTTACGGATAAAGCGCGTTTCTTAGGGCTAACTCCGGGTGTAGTGATGTCTCAAGTGCGCGAAACCTTCTTTGGCGCGCAAGTTCAGCGCTTACAAAGAGGAGAAGATGAAGTAAAAGTATGGGTGCGCTTAGATGAAAAGGATCGTAAACAATTGTGGGACCTTGAGGAGATGCTTATTTCAACCCCACAAGGAAATATTCCGCTACGTGAGTTAGCGAACTATTCCATTGAAAGAGGAACAGTAAATATTAACCACCTTGATGGACAGCGCGAGTACAGGGTGGAAAGTTCGTTAAGCAGCCCAAATGGTTCTGCCCCCGCTTTACTCTCTCAAATTAAGGCCGACATATTACCTGATATTTTCGCAAAATATCCGTCAGTTAAAGCTCGATATGAAGGACAGCAAAAAGAGAGTCAAAAGACACAAGACAGTTCACAGACTGTGATGCCATTAATTCTCTTCCTGATAATTTTGACAATCACTTTTACCTTTAGATCCTTAGTACAAACCATAGTTATCATGTTACTGATACCGTTAAGTCTTACTGGCGTTGCATGGGGCCACTGGCTGCACGGAATGCCAATGTCGATACTGAGTTTTCTTGGTGTGGTGGCGTTGATTGGAATTATTGTCAACGATAGTCTTGTATTGGTTAGTAAATACAACATTAATGTCAAGAGCGGCCAGAAGGTTTATGATGCTATTTATAATGCGGGTATTAGTCGATTTAGGGCAATTTTCTTAACTACGATTACCACTATAGCCGGTCTAGCGCCGTTAATATTTGAGACTTCTTTTCAGGCGCAATTTCTTATTCCCATGGCAGTTTCTATAGCCTACGGAATTGGATTTGCAACCATGCTGACGCTGTTAGTACTACCTTCTATGATGGCTTTAGTCAACGATTCTAGGGTGCTAATTAGACACGTTTGGACGAATCAGAAGCCTTCGCGTGAAGAAGTAGAGCCGGCAATTAAAGAAATGAAGAGCGAACAATACTTTAAAGAATTGAACGATGCTGAATAGGATAATTTCTCTTGCGGTCACGCTTTTAATAGGGTTTAGCAGTCAAAGTCAAAATGTATTAACTTTAGATAGGTCATTGCAATTGGCGTTGTCACACAACCACGATTTACACATCGCCCGATTAGATGCACAACAGGCCGAAAATAACGCTACGTTCGGCAATGCAGGTCGACTTCCTGCCATTACTGCTTCTGCAGGAACAAATTATAGCAATCAAAATTCAAATCTTGAATTTGCAACTGGCCAAACACAGGATGTTGAAGGTGCTGAGTCATTATCCCAGAACCTTTCCGTTGGTATTAGCCAAGTACTGTTTGCTGGTGGACGTATTCAGCGTAGTTATCAACTGCTTAAATATGCGAATGAAGCAGCCTCTCTAAAAGAGAAGCAGGCACTTGAAAGTACGATTGCTCAAGTATGGTCTCAATACACTGCAGTTTCACTCTTGCAACGCAGTGTATTCATTGCAAATGAAAACTTCTCTATTTCAAAGAACCGTTTTGAAAAAGCTCGATTGACCAATGAACTCGGCGGTTCAAATTCTACAGAATTTATGGCGGCTCAAGTAGATATGAATCGTGATAGGGTAGAGTTAATGGAAGCAAAGACTCAATTAGAGTCGGCTAAAAACTCTTTTGCATCTTTTATAGGTTATGACCAAGAATACCTCGTAGCAGATGAAACTACACTGAATCTTGAACAAGAGTTTGATGAAAGTGAAACCTTGGCAATCATGTATGCCGGCAATACTTCTGTGCGGCTTGCTACTATTTCTTCTGAGACGGCACTAGTTCAGCAGCAATTACAAAACGCAACTCTATTTCCAACGGTTTCTGCTCAAGCTGCTTATGGAATTAATCAAAGTCAGGCAGAGGCAGGCTTCTTAACGGCTTCTCAACAAAATGGTCTGAATACAGGCATTAATCTCCAGTATGCTATATTCAACGGGTTTCAAAGTCGTACGCAGCGTCAAAACTCTAAGCTAGAGGTTTTAAAGGCAGAGCATCGTCAGGCTCAGACTCAAGAACTTCTTGAGAATACTGTTAAAAATGCAGTTCGCACCTTTAATAATGCTGCTGCAGTGGCAAAAATCGAATCGGATAATGCTGCAGTGGCTAATCTTAGAATGCTGAAGATTAATGAGTTGTATAGTCTAGGGCAGGTCTCCTCTTTGGAACAACGTCAAGCGCAACTCGCTTGGTATACAGCAGAGAACGGGAAATCTTCTGCTGAATTTCGCGCCGTGAATGCGCAGATTGCATTATATCAGTTGATGGGAGCATTAGTGGACACTATTGAGAAAAATGACTCGACGAGGTAAATCTTCTACAATTCTAATAAGACGTTCGCTATAGCCTCATTTCAGGTATCTCGCCTTCCACGAACAAGCGTCCTGCAGTTTTCTCTTGAATTTCTTGTACGGATACTCCTGGGGCCTTTTCAAGTAGCACAAAACCTCTATCAGGATGTATTTCTAGAACAGCTAAATCTGTAACTATTTTCTTCACGCAGGCTACACCAGTTAGGGGAAGGGAACAAGAAGGGAGTAATTTGCTTTCCCCACGTCTATTCGTATGCTGCATGGCAACAATGATATTATCTGCAGAGGCCACTAGGTCCATTGCCCCACCCATACCTTTTACCATTCTACCTGGAATCTTCCAATTGGCAATGTCTCCACTGTCGCTCACCTCCATTGCGCCCAAAACCGTGAGCTGAACGTGTTGTCCGCGAATCATGGCAAAGCTTGTTGCGCTAGAAAAGAAAGAGGCACCAGGTAAAGCTGTTATAGTTTGCTTTCCAGCATTGATTAAATCTGCATCTTCGTCACCTTCGATAGGAAAGGGACCCATGCCCAAAATACCGTTCTCACTTTGGAATTCTATATTAATTCCTTGTGGTATATGATTGGCTACTAAAGTGGGGATACCAATACCTAAATTCACATACCAACCGTTTTGCAGTTCCTGTGCTATTCGCTGAGCAATTTGATCCTTATTCAACCCCATAGTTATTCAACTTTTGCACGAATAGTGCGTTGTTCAATTCTTTTTTCATAGCCCTTTCCTTCAAATATGCGCTGAACAAAAATTCCTGGCACATGAATGCTATTTGGATCAAGTTCTCCTACTTCGACTAGTTCTTCTACCTCTACAACTGTGGTTTTTCCAGCCATGGCCATCATAGGGTTAAAGTTGCGTGCAGTCCCTTTAAAGATTAGGTTCCCTGCCTTATCACCCTTCCACGCTTTAACAAAAGCAAAAGGTGCATGAAAGGCATGTTCTAAAATATGTGGCTTCCCGTCAAATATTCGAACTTCTTTGCCTTCTGCTACTTCAGTGCCGTACCCTGCTGGAGTGAAAAACGCGGGAATACCTGCACCTGCCGCCCTGCAGCGTTCGGCCAATGTCCCTTGAGGGACAAGGTCCACTTCAAGCTCACCACTGAGCATTTGGCGTTCAAATTCATCGTTTTCGCCCACATAGGAGGCAATCATTTTTTTTATTTGCCTAGTATGCAACAATAAACCTAGTCCAAAATCGTCTACTCCTGCATTATTTGAAATACACGTGATTCCTGAAGTACCTTTATCTCGGATAGCAGCAATTGAATTTTCCGGAATACCGCAAAGTCCAAATCCGCCAAACATTACGGTCATATTATCTTCCAAACCTTCTAGCGCTTCATGAGCATCTGCTATTACCTTGGAGATGTAATTATTCTGTGACATAGATTGGATTATTATGGTCGACTAAAAGTTAAGAAAAAAGGCCTTTTAACGCTGTTTTTGGAAAAGCTAATGTTGAATATTAATCATCAATAGCAGGAAGGAGCGTGGAACTAACTTCTCCAAAACCAATCCGGATTTCTCCGTTATCACAGTGTCCTCTCATTGTGACGGTATCGCCGTCTTCAATAAAAGTCCTGCGCTCGCCGGTATCTAAGGTGATAGGCTCTTTACCTGCCCAACTTAATTCGAGCATAGACCCATAACTATCTTTTGATGTACCAGAGATTGTACCTGAAGCCATCATATCCCCGGCGTTAATATTACATCCGTTTACAGTGTGGTGAGCCAATTGCTGACACTGATTCCAATACATGTATTTATAGTTGGACTTGGAAATCACGGTACCTTTCTTTCCGTCCGGAGTTAATTCTACTTCTAACTTAATATCATAATTATTTTCTCCTTCTGTCTGTAAATAAGGAAGCACTGGAGGGTCTTGAAGAGGCCCACTCACCTTGAATGGTTCTAGCGCATCCTTGGTTACCACCCAAGGACTGATACTTGAACCAAAACTCTTTCCAAGGAAAGGTCCAAGCGGCACATATTCCCATTTTTGAATATCACGTGCACTCCAGTCGTTAAAAAGAACCATTCCGAAGATGTATTCGTCTGCTTCGTTTGCTTGTATTCTGTTACCCATTGGTTTCCCTTCGCCGGTAATAAACGCCAACTCTAATTCAAAGTCCATTCGTATACTTGGTCCAAAAGTAGGGGTATTTGCCCCGGGTGCCATGCGTTGTCCTTTAGGACGATGAAGGTCCACTCCACTAATTACAATAGAAGAACTTCTTCCATGGTAGCCCACAGGAATATGCTTCCAATTGGGTAGCAAGGCATTTTCTGGATCTCTAAACATCTTTCCAACGTTAGTAGCATGCTCAATAGAACTATAGAAATCCGTATAGTCTTGCACATATACAGGCATTAACATCTGTACTTGACTGACTGGAAATAACGCTTTGTTTTGATGGGCAATGTTGTTCTTGATAGTAGTATTTGCGTAATCAAAGATTTCAGCTAATCTATTGCGAACGGACCTCCATATGGGGCGTCCTAGTGCAATAAAATCATTAAGTGTGTCTTGCAAGAAAACATCATCTGGAAGGTCTATGCCTTCAAAATATCCTAGCTGATGTAATACGCTTAAGTCAATGGCAGTGTCTCCGATTCTTGTTCCGGTAGTGATAATATCGTCCTCTGGGATGAATACACCAAAGGGTAAATTTTGAATCGGGAAATCGGATCCTGACGGCACAGGAAGCCAGCTCTTTCTAGAAGGGTCGTTTGCTAATAGGTTCATGAAATCCTTATATGTTTAGGTTAAAGTGTACCTCTTTGTTCTTGTTCTCTTTCAATAGCCTCAAATAGTGCTTTGAAATTACCTTTTCCAAAACTTGTTGCGCCTTTTCGTTGAATGATTTCAATAAAGACTGTTGGTCTATCCATTAGAGGTCTTGTAAATAGTTGTAACAAATACCCTTCATCATCTCGGTCCACGAGAATCTTATATTTCTTGAGGACTTCCATATCCTCCTCTATAGCACCGACTCGGTCTTTCAAGTCATTATAATATGTATCCGGGACGTCTAAAAATTCAACACCTCTTGCACGAAGTTCGTGAATGGTATGTATGATATTATCAGTTGCAAGCGCTAAATGTTGCACTCCAGCACCATTGTAAAAGTCAATATACTCTTCAATTTGAGAACGTTTTTTCCCTTCTGCCGGTTCATTTATAGGAAACTTAATTCTACCATTGCCATTGGACATTACCTTGGACATTAGTGCAGTATATTCCGTAGAGATATCTTTATCATCAAACGAGATGATTTGTGAAAACCCCATGACTTCTGCATAGAATTTTACCCAGGTATTCATTTGTCCCCAATCTACATTACCCACCATATGGTCTATGTATTTTAATCCTACGCCTGAAGGTTGGTATTGAGGTTTGCGTGCAACATAGCCGGGAAGAAAAGGTCCTTTGTAGTCATCCCGTTCAACAAACAAATGAATGGTTTCTCCATAGGTGTAAATTCCTGAGGTTACTACTTTTCCATTTGTATCTTCAATAACCTGTGGTTTTTGGTAAGGACGAGCCCCTCGGGAGGTTGTCTCGCTAAATGCCTTTGTTGCATCGGGTACCCAGAGCGCAACAATTTTTACTCCGTCGCCGTGCTCGTTTAGGTGCTCATTTATGGTGCTGTCTTTTACCAAAGAAGAGGTAATGACCAATCGGATTTTATCTTGTTGAAGCACATATGAGGTACGGTCTGTTACACCTGTTTCTAATCCGGCATACGCTACTTCCTGAAAACCAAAAGCAGTTTTAAAGTAATAGGCGCTTTGCTTCGCGTTTCCTACATAAATTTCCACGTGGTCGGTGCCCCAAAGCTCCAGGAAATCTTTAGCATCTGTGTATTGTTTGGGCAATATGTTTGTCATTCTGATAGGTTATTTAATCCAACTCTTATGATAGTCACCGGCATCCAAGTTAAGGGCTTGTTCAGTGATTTTTAAAGGTGCAAATGTGTCCACCATTACGGCTAGTTCTAAGGTTTCTTTTTTCCCAATACTTGCCTCATAGGTTCCAGGATGCGGACCATGCGGTATCCCTGAGGGATGAAGAGTGATCTGTCCTCTTCCAATATTGTTTCGCGACATAAAATCACCGTCTACATAGTAGAGTACTTCATCTGAATCAATATTACTATGATTGTATGGAGCCGGTATGGATTGCGGATGGTAATCGTATAGTCTAGGTACAAATGAACAAATCACAAAAGCTTTTGTCTCAAATGTTTGATGTACGGGCGGGGGTTGGTGAACTCTGCCTGTAATAGGTTCAAAGTCATGAATGCTAAATGCATAGGGATAGTTAAATCCGTCCCATCCAACTACATCAAAAGGGTGTGTGGCATACATATATGAATGCAACATTTCTTCTTTTTTTACTTTGATGGTGAAATCGCCTATTTCATCCTTGGCCGGTGTTAGTTCAGGCGTTCGAATATCACGTTCACAATAGGGGCTATGCTCAAGTAATTGTCCAAACCAATTGCGATATCGCTTTGGTGTATAGATTGGATGACTGCTTTCTATTATTAATAACCTATTATTAGAGTCTGTGAATTGGAACTGTTGTATCATCCCTCTAGGGATGACCAGATAGTCACCATCCTTAAAAACTAAATCTCCAAATTGAGTTTTTAACGTACCGCTTCCTTCGTGCACAAAAACAACTTCATCATTTTGTGCATTTTTATAAAAGTACTTGCTCATTGAAGAGGTTGGTGCTGCTAATGAAATGGTACAGTCTTTATTGGTGAGCACAGGAACACGACTTTCTAAATAATCCTCAGCAGGTTTGACATCAAATCCTTTGAACCTGTATGCCTTCATGTTTGTATCTACTGCGATTTTTGGCGCTATACTGCTACTCAACCCAACTTCTTTGACCATTGTAGGTGGATGAACATGATATAACAATGACGACATACCGTCAAAGCCAATAGTTCCAAATAGTTCTTCATGAAACAAGCTGCCGTTTTCTTTACGAAATTGAGTGTGGCGCTTATGAGGGAATTGTCCTTGCTTTTGATAAAACGGCATAGGAATGACTCTTTAGTTTGTGCAGGTTCCCTACAAATATACACTACTTTAGAGGAGTTAAATCCTTACAAATGTCATTGTATCAAGACCTCGGCAAACAATTGTTTGACGCGTTAAATTCAGGACAAAGCATAAGCCCACTAAGAGGCCTCATCAATAACGACATTGATGCCGCTTATACCATTCAAAAAGAGCTTGTTGGTTTGCGTAAAGCAAGAGGTGAAAAGGTAGTAGGTAAGAAGATAGGTCTTACATCCTTTGCGGTTCAGAGACAGCTTGGCGTTGATCAACCAGATTATGGGATTTTATTTGATACCATGGATGTTTCTAATTCTAAGAGCATAGACAGCTCAAGGCTCATACTTCCTAAAGTAGAGGGAGAATTGGCATTTATTTTGGGTAAGGATATTACTAGTAATAATCTAAGTATGGATATTTTGGTGGACGCAATAGCTGAGGTCAAGGCGTCTATTGAGATTGTAGATTCAAGAGTGGAAGATTGGGATATTCAGATTTCGGATACGATTGCGGACAATGCTTCAGGATCGCACTTTATATTAGGGGATGACTCTAAAACAATTGAAGAATTGAATCCCGCAAATGTTTCAATAGCTCTATATAAAAACGGAGAAATCTGTAGTCAAGGGAATGGCAGAGCGTGCATGGATAATCCATTAAATGCTGCGCTATGGCTTGCACAGAAAATGTGCTCCCAAGGAGAGGTCCTTCATAAAGGCGAAGTGCTTTTATCGGGCGCTTTAGGGCCAATGTTATCCGTAGAACAAGGAGATGATATCAGGTTGGTAATGGAAGGTTTTGCGCCAATTCACCTCAGTATTAAATAATGGAATAAAAGCTATCTAACGAGGTAAAATTTCTATAATCACTCTAAAACCTTTCTCTCTTTTTCTGTTTGAAAAATAAACCTTACCTCCCGAACTAACTATAAGCCTTTGAGCAAGGTAGGTTCCTAAACCCGCCCCATGCTCTTTCCTGCTTGTCATGGGTTTACCTAACAAACCTATAGTTTCCTCTGAGGCACCGTCTCCATTATCTGTGATATCAATGCGAAGACTGTTGCGTTTACTTTCTATTCGCATCAGTAATTCATCTGCATTGGCATCTATTGAATTTTGGCTAAAAACATCTAATGACACTGCCAATGCAATAGCTACTTGTTCTGTCAATAAATATTTGTCCCGATTTTTTACAAGTTCAAAATCAACCATCTCATAATTGAAGAGAGCTTTCCAATTTGTAAGAAATTCTATCACCGATGTAGTCTGATAAAAAGCTTTTTTTGCATTATTTACACTTGCAGTTTGATTTACCACCAGACTCAAAGCCTCTTTAGCTTTTGCAATATGTTTATTTTCTTTAAGATGAATTTCAGCTATTTCCAATTGTCCTAAGGCAGTAGCAAGTGGAGTTCTTAGGTTATGGTTTAATATCTGATTAAGTTCGAGAACCTGTTTATAAGAATAGGAAACCTCCTCTTTACTGGATTCGATATAATTTAGAGTGTTTACATAAGCAACAATGGTTTGAATAAATAATAAAGAAAATGCTATAATTGTTGTTGTGCCTATTACTAGTAATTCTTGCTCTGTAGGTATGGGTATGGAATAAAAAGGTTCAATATTAAGCACAAATAGTATAGCTGTGGAAACCGGAATTAGGTGAAGTCCTAACGTCCAAAAGAGCTTTTTACCGCGAAAAACAAAACTATGCATGACTATTCTTATCACGGACAAAGCAGTAAGACCGAGTAAGAGAATTAGGCTTATATCTTTATAAAAGTAATAACTGTTGTATGCGAAAAAACAAATTGTTCCAATATCTACATAAGCCTCAAAAACGGGACTTATTCGTTTGGTTAATGGATTGATTATTGCGGCACTTAATAAGCAGCTTGAAAGTAAAAGACCCCCAGGTGAAATGTCAAAATAAGTCAAAATTGAGAAAACAATACCCCCAACTATAACAAGAGTCTTAGTCATAGCTGTGGTGTCCCATGATGATAAAACGTTATTTATGGGCTGCATGTTATGTTAACCTTCTTAAAATCATTGATTCTCTACAAACACAATAATACTAACTCATAGCGAGATACTCTTACTAGCTTCTACATATTATGAAATTTAATGCTGTCACTCTTTTTTTATGTTTGTTACTTTCTGCAAAGGCACAGGAAAAAGTATTTATCCCCGAACGCGGAGAAGGAATTTCCTTTAATACGTCTTCGTTAATGATTGTTGGCGCAGATGCGTCTTACATACCGTCATGGCGAGCCAACTCCCAAGAAATGCAATTCCTGAGGGAACATCATTTAGGACTTAGTCATTTTGGAGTTGCTTATGGAATAGGATACAGCGGACATTTCTATCACGGGAATCTGCATGTCAATGTAGATTCCGATGGAACGCAATCAATAGGGTTTATAAATGACCGCGAATATGCCTCAAACAGATTTGCAACCGAGTATTTAGATGGTATAATTGAATTCCGCTTTAGATCTACATCTAATAATTTGGGAAGGTATACGCGCCTTTATATTGGGGGTGTAATTGGTTACTTGGCTGATTCATATTCATACTTCAACTCAGATATATACCGGGTTAAATTCTATAATCTAGGAGGATTTAGCACACTTAGATATGGTACATATGTAAAATTCGGGCGTGGACCGTTGAACCTGTATTATTACTACGGTTTAAATCCAATTGTTACTTCAGGAGTGCTCACAAGTGAACTCGAAACCGCCACGAGCCAGAATATCGGTTTTTCTGTAACATTGTAACTAGAAGTGAAGCTTCTTTTAGCGCAAAAACAAAGATTAAATCATCTGTGAAACCTCTATACCGACTTTAAAACCTGATGTATTTTCTCTATTGGAGAAACTAACATGAACACCAGCGCTTAAAAGCAATCTTTGGGCAAGATAAGTTCCTATTCCAGTCCCGTGCTCTTTCAAACTCGTCATAGGTTTTCCGAACATTTCAATGATATGAGGTGAAGCTCCCTTGCCATTATCTAATAACTCGATTTTAAGTGTAGATGCTTTTTCTTTCACTTTTATAATTACCTCATTTGCAGATGCCTCAAAAGAATTTTTTACAAAAATATCAAATGAAACCGCTAGAGCAATTGCAACTTCTTCTGACATTTCGTATTTGATTTTGTTTTCAAGAAATTGGAATTGTACTAATTCGTGTTTGTAAACTTCCTTCCACTTTAAGAGGAATTCATTAACATTATTGGTTCCTTCAAACGCCTTTTTAGCGTTATTAACACTAGATGTTTGTACGGTAACTTCAACTAGAGCTTTCTTAACCTGATGGACATACTTTTTGTAGTTATCTGTTCTTTCTGCAATTTCCAGTTGTCCCAGCGCGTTGGCCAATGGTGTTCTTAGGTTATGACTTAAGATTTGATTCAGTTCTAGTACTTGTTTGTAAGAGCCTTTGACTTTTGATTCACGCTTTTCAATGTTTTTAATAGTTTTTCTAAACCAAAAAACCGTTTGAAATGAAATACTAGTTGAAATTAAAAGCATACCAACCCCTGCTAGCTTCATTTCATATGTGTTAGGCAATGGTATTTGATAACGAGGTGAAATATCTATTACTACTAATGACGCGACGGCCAATGGCAGAATATAAAGAACAATCGACCATATTAAACTAATATATCGAAAATTGAAAGTGAACATGGTGACCCTTTGAACGAATATGGCAACTAATCCAACAAGAGGAAGTATATTAAGGTCAACGTAGAAATAATAACAATTATAAAGGAGGAAACAAATAACTATCGTTTCAAAGTAGGCCTCAGCTAAAGGATGAATTCGGCGTGCTATACCGCCCCCAATTATCACCGAAAAAAGCGCAATTGCCATGAGCGTACCTCCATTAGAAATGCCGATCAAGAGGATATGCATCAGTATTCCTGCGCTCAAGAGTATTAACAACGCAAAATTGATATTAAAAGGAACTATACCTTGAAGTTTCAGCGCGTTTACTTCGCTTGTTTTGACATTCATGACATGAAGGTAGTTAATCCTTTTGACTCTTGTGGCGCTCAAAAGTCAGCCTTCAGATAGCAGTGGCAAATGAAAAAGAATTAAGAAGCCGCAATGATGACTCCTTAATAATTATCTAAGGGGAACAGCTGAACATGCTTCGCCATAACTTATTCTCTTGGCAAACCTCTTAAGAGCTACTGCTGCGTGAACATATGCATCTTGCGGTATTTTTGAGTTGCCACAACCCTTAATGATAACGGGCTTCCCATTAAATTGGTCCCAATTCACTTGGGATAATTTCCATCGGTAATATTGTGAATAGAACTCGGTTTCTGTTCCTGCCCAGAAGCAATTAATTTCATGTTCGCTTAATATTGCAGCAACAAGAATGGAGGCCCAAGCTGGAAGAATCGCGTCACTAGAGCAATGTAGACGAACAACTGAGTCTTTAAATGGAGTGTGGTCAACCTCTTTGAGCGCTGTTCGATATTCTTTTTCGCGTAAAAGCAGTCCCTTGTCAAGGAATTGCGCGATGTCCAAATCGGTCACCTTGGCTGGAAAATAATCCTCCAAGTTAAAGGTGATTAATGAGCTTTGCGCTACCTTATTTACAATTTCCTGATTCGCCATTACCGTAGATTATTGTCTTTTGTAATCTCTGAAAAACTCTTGATTCTCTTCTGTTCTTAGACCCTCAAGAACGAAAACATTTTTCTTTGGAAGAATGGGTAAAGAAAGACGCTCGTTGTGCCAATTTTCGTAGGTGTTAAAATCAACTGCTGTCCGTTGATTAAGTCTTTCAAAAAGATTTAATTGAGCCACTTTAGACCACCCTTTTTGCACATAACCTTGGAATACTTTTGCCTTGCTGCCAGAGCCATAGCCCATGAACCCTATGCAGACACCTTCAATATTATCTCCTTTTTCTGCAGCATCACATAGAGTACTAAGCAGGCCCATAAATATGGAAGCGGTGTACATGTTTCCAATCAAACCTGAGGCACGCTCGGCTGGCGCAAGCGCTTTGTCAACGTATGCCTTATAATAGTCACTTTTACTAAAGGTTCTAACCCAATTTTTTGATTCCTCTTTATTTTCAGGTTTTTCAGATCCAACAGCCTCAACTACTTCATTCCATCTGCCATTCGTTTGCATCCAGTCAAGGTAAAAATTTACCAGCATGCGTCTGCCTTGAAATGCATAAGGTAGGTGCATTACAACACGGCCCCAATCCAAGGCTGGATTCAATGATATTTTACTTTGGAAATCTTCTAATGCTTCTTTTATACGGGCTATATATGCGCTATTGCTGTATTGACCGTCAAAAACAGGTTCCTCAAGATAAGTTCTTATCATGGTGTTACCTCCCCAAAACCCTTTTGCATCTAGTAGTTTTGTTTTAGCTTCTTCCTCATTGAGGTTTATTCCTAGTAGATGTGCAGCTTGTACAAGAACGGATGATTTCGTTTGCGTTCGTCTCGGTTTAAAGAAATCTCGCTCTCCTTTTGTTGCAACGCCTATTTCTGAACCTAATGAAATGATTGCTGGATCCTTTGAAATAAGTAGAGCCACAGCTCCAGCACCTTGAGTGTATTCACCAGTAGATCCAAGATTGTATTTTGCCAAATCTGAAGCCACAATGATTGCTTTTTTACCTGGATTTTGCTTAAGGTAGAGGCATGCATTTTCAAGGGCATCTACAGCACCAATGCAAGCGAAGGTCATATCTACAGCATCTGTATTTTTTAATGACCGAGGACCAAATTCGGTACTTAATTCCTTTTCAACTAAATCAAGAATGTATGTGGCTGTGGGTTTAGCACTATCTAAAGCACTTTCAGTACCAAGGTAGATCCTACCAACATCTGAAGGATTGAGCGACTCTCTTTGGAATAAATCTAAAACTGCATTTGCCCCCATTGAGGCAGCGTCCTCATCAACATCAGGAAAAGACATAGAGGTTAGACCTAGTCCCTTATTTAATTTAGCATATTCAATATTCCTCGCTTTTGCAAGGGCTTCAATAGGAAGGTAATGATTGGGTACATAATATGAAATGGCATCAATTCCAATTTTCATTCAGTAGGTATTTTTTCAAATTCACAAAAAATCACTCGATTCTTTGAATAACGAGCGTCAAATTAACACAATGTTTAACGGATTACCTCTTTAAAGGTTTTTGTTTTAGGAAAACTTAAATTTCTATAGCCTTTAGAGCATTCCTAATTCTAATTTTGCTTCTTCGCTCATCATGCTTTTATCCCAAGGGGGTTCGAAGGTGATTTCAACTTCAACATCATTTACACTATCTAATGCACGCGACTTTTCTTTTACTTCCTGAGGCATGCTTTCTGCTACTGGACAATTGGGTGAGGTTAAGGTCATCAATATATGCACATCACGTTCTGTGCTAACCTTTACATCGTATATTAATCCAAGCTGATAAATATCTACGGGAATTTCAGGATCAAAGATGTTGCAAAGCACGCCTACAACTTCTTCTCCAATC
The DNA here is from genome assembly GCA_002707525.1 of Flavobacteriales bacterium. Classification (GTDB taxonomy): domain Bacteria; phylum Bacteroidota; class Bacteroidia; order Flavobacteriales; family Schleiferiaceae; genus UBA10364. The sequence goes on along the minus strand of PAND01000004.1, from coordinate 78,019 downwards.
TTTTGCATTTCGCTATGTGTTAACTCCTCACTCATTTTTCTTTTCGTTTAAGCGGAAAAGGCTAGTGCATAGTACTTTATTTGCTTAACCATGCTGATTAGGCCATTTGCTCTAGTTGGGCTGAGGTGGTCTTTCAAGCCTATGTCCTCTATGAATTTCATTTGAGCTCCCGCCACCTCCTTAGCGGGCTGATCACTAAACACTTCAATAAGCATGGCTACTATTCCCTTTGCTATAATGGCATCTGCGTCAGCGCTAAGGACTATTTTGTTGTCGCGCTTTTCTACATGCAGCCATACCTTACTTTGACAGCCTGGCACCAATAGGTCATCATTTTTTTTGTCTTCTGGAAGTGTTGGAAGGCTTTTACCCATTTCAATGATATAATTGTATTTGTCCATCCACTCATCAAAGAGCTCGAATTCTTGAATTAGAGCTTGCTGTTTCTCTTGAATAGTCGCCATTATCGAAGCATGGTTACTGCCCTTGAGAGGGCGGACATGAAAGAATCAATTTCATCAAATGTATTGTACATCGCAAAGCTCGCCCTAACTGTTCCTTGAATGCAAAATGCATCCATAATGGGTTGTGTACAATGCTGCCCCGTTCTTACGGCAATACCTTGTTGATCTAGAAGCACCCCTAAGTCATACGAATGAATACCATCCACTACGAAGCTCAAAACACTTGCTTTATTTTTGGCATTACCAATAACTCTAAATCCTTCTATTTTTGAACATTTTTCGGTAGCATATTCAAGAAGATTTTGTTCGTGAGCAGAAATGGATTCTATCCCAATTTCATTTAAAAATTTTAAGGCAGCGCCAAAACCTATGATGCCCTCTACATGGGGTGTGCCTGCCTCAAATTTATGAGGGAGGCCCGCATAGGTGCTCTTTTCTAAAGTCACTGTTGCTATCATCTCCCCACCTCCTTGATAGGGTGAAATTGCCTCTAGCCTCTCACGTTTTCCGTATAGAATACCAAGACCCGTTGGGCCATACATCTTGTGGCTGCTCAATGTAAAAAAGTCTACATCCCAAGATTGTACATCCACTTGAGCATGCGGTCCACTTTGAGCACCGTCTACTAATGTCCATGCACCTACTTCTCTTGACCGGGATAAAATTTCTTCAACCGGATTAATCGTGCCAAGGGTATTTGAAATATGATTAAACGCTACAATGGCTGTATTGTGGTCCACAATATCCTCTAAACCATTTATAACGAGTTCACCGTGTTCGTCCATAGGAATATGACGAAGTTCAGCTCCAGTGCGTTCACATAGCATCTGCCAAGGCACAATATTACTGTGGTGCTCCATAGCAGTTATAACAACATTTTGGCCCTGATGAATTCTATTGCTCATACCATAAGCAATGGTATTAATACTGTCTGTAATCCCTCGGGTGAAAATGATTTCTGCAGCTTCAGTTGCATTTATATGCACCCTTACTTCTTCTCTAACTGACTCCATGGCATCAGTTGCGCGTTGACTTAATGTATGTACACCTCGATGCACATTTGCATTGTACTTCAAATAGTAGTCAGAAATAGCATTAATTACTGCCAATGGCTTTTGAGCCGTAGCTGCGTTATCTAAATACACTAAGGGTTGGCCATGAACCTCTTGATTGAGTATGGGAAACTGTTTACGAATATCATGAACATTGTAGGCCATTATAGCGCAAATTCAAGGTTGATTCCCAATTTATCTGCGATAACCCTATTGAGCCTTTTCTCTAATTGTGGTATGGTTACATATTCTAGTGCATCTGAGGCAAAAGCGTAGGTCATCAAACCTTCAGCCTCGCGTTTTGGGATGCCTCTAGAGCGCAGGTAAAACAGAGCATTTTTGTCTAATTGTCCTATTGTACAACCGTGCGAGCATTTGACATCATCCGCAAATATCTCGAGTTGTGGTTTTGTGTCAACCTTTGCTTTATCGCTCAAAAGGATATTGTCATTTTGTTGAAAGGCATTGGTCTTTTGCGCTTTTTGGCGAACTAATACTTTACCGTTGAAGACCCCGTGGCTTTTGTCTAGGTAAATGCCTTTGTACAACTCGCGACTGTAGCAGTTTGGTTCTTGGTGGTCCACAAGGGTGTGGTGGTCAACAGTTTGACCTTCACCAATGATGGTAATGCCATCCATATGACTCTCTGTGCGCTCACCTCCTGAGTAGAAGTGTAAATTATTACGTACAAGTTTGCCCCCAAACGTGTAGGTACCCACATGAACATTTGAATTGCTTTCTTGACGCACATGCGTGTTATCTACAAGCGAAGCCTTGGTGCTGTCATTTTGCACTTTATAATAGCTGACTCTGGCATCGCGGGCCGCAAAAACCTCGCTTACGAAGTTGGTAAAGCTCGCATGCTCTCCCAAATTTTGATGTCTCTCAACAATTTGAACTTCTGCATTTTGCTCAACGACAATCAGGTTTCTTGCTTGTGAGAAGGTTGAGCCATTTTCCTCAGTGGTTAAGTAGATGATTTCAATGGGCTTATCAACAGTTTGATTTGCCTTAACTCTAATATATGCGCCGTCATCGGCAAAAGCAGTATTAAGATCCACGAACGTTTCGCCGGACGGAGCGGCCTTACCCAAGAACTTGGAAAGTATTTCGGGGTACTTATTTAGCGCTGCTGCGAAGGTGCAAATGTCATAACTCTGATGGGTAGATTCGCTTAACCAAGAGCTGTATTTTCCGTTTATGAATATGAGCTTATAGGTGTCAAGATCACTGAGTAGATATTGTTTAATATCTCCAAATGAAACCGCGCTTTCGCTTTTCAGCATGATTTTATAATCGCGATTCAATACTGGCTTGAGATTGGTATATTTCCATTCTTCTTCACGAGTTGTTGGGAATCCCAGTGCTTCGAAGCGGTCTAAGGCCTCTTTGCGCATATTAACGACGGCTAAGTTCTTGCTGCCGTTTAATTCGGCCTCAGCTATTACGAAGGAAGAGAGTAAATCTTGCGCTAAATCTGTCATACGTTTTCTGCCTTGATCCAGTCGTATCCTTTTGCTTCTAATTCGAGTGCTAAACTTTTATCGCCGCTCTTGACAATTTTACCGTTGTACAAGACATGCACGAAATCTGGCTCTATGTAATCCAATAATCTTTGGTAATGAGTAATTACCAGTACTGCATTATTCTTACTACGAAGTTTATTTACACCGTTTGCCACAATTCTTAGAGCGTCTATGTCTAAACCTGAATCAGTCTCATCTAGAATGGCCAATTTTGGTTGCAGCATTGCCATCTGGAAAATCTCGTTGCGTTTTTTTTCACCACCTGAAAACCCTTCATTTAAACTTCGGCTCAGATAACTCTTATCCATTTCTAGTAAAGCGGTTTTTTCGCGCATCATCGCGAGCATCTCTCTAGCTCCCATAGGCTCTTCGCCACGGCCTTTTCTACTTTCGTTTATAGCGGTTTTAATGAAATTACTCACAGTAACGCCGGGAATTTCTACAGGATATTGAAAACTGAGAAAGATTCCCTTGTGCGCACGATCTTCTGGTGAAAGATCCATGAGGTCTTCTCCTTCAAAATCAATTGAACCACTGCTAATTTCGTAGTCTTCTCTACCCGCTATAATACTGCTCAAAGTAGATTTGCCAGAGCCGTTAGGCCCCATAATGGCATGTACTTCGCCTGAATTGATTTCTAGATTTATACCGCGAAGAATATCCTTTCCCTCAATACCGGCTTGTAAGTCTTTGATTTTAATCATGGCTATCCTACCGAGCCCTCTAGAGAGACCTCTAATAGTTTTTGTGCTTCCACTGCAAACTCCATTGGAAGCTGGTTCAATACTTCTTTACAATATCCATTGACTATTAATGCAATGGCTTCTTCTGTGCCAATTCCCCGTTGATTGCAATAAAAAAGTTGGTCCTCACCAATCTTTGATGTTGTTGCCTCATGTTCTATCTGAGCAGTTGGATGCTGAGCTTCAATGTATGGGAAGGTATGAGCACCGCATTGATCACCCATCAAAAGGGAGTCACATTGACTAAAGTTTCTAGCGTTTTCTGCTCGCGCTCCAACCCGAACTAAACCTCTGTAACTGTTATGGCTCCTGCCGGCGCTGATACCTTTGGAAATGATCGTACTTTTTGTGTTTTTCCCAAGATGAATCATTTTGGTTCCTGTATCTGCTTGCTGATACTTATTGGTGACTGCGACACTATAAAACTCACCAATAGAATGGTCACCTTTTAAGATACATGAAGGGTATTTCCAAGTTACTGCAGAGCCTGTTTCAACCTGTGTCCAACTGATCTTTGCTTTACGTTCGCATATACCGCGTTTGGTGACAAAATTGAATACGCCACCTTTGCCTTCTGCGTCTCCAGGATACCAATTTTGTACAGTACTGTACTTGATTTCGGCATCTTCCATTGCAACTAGTTCAACCACCGCAGCATGAAGTTGATTTTCATCTCTCTGCGGAGCGGTACAGCCTTCTAAATAACTAACAAACGAGCCGGAATCAGCTACAAGCAGGGTGCGCTCAAATTGACCGGTTCCCGCTTCATTGATTCGGAAATAGGTGCTTAATTCCATTGGACAATGAACGCCTTTTGGAATATAACAGAATGAACCATCAGTAAAAACCGCACTATTCAGCGCCGCATAGAAGTTATCTTGCTTGGGGACAACGGTACCTAGGTGCTTCCTTACCAATTCAGGATGTTCTTGAATGGCATCGCTCATGGAGCAGAATATGATGCCTTTTTCAGCAAGCGTTTCTTTGAACGTAGTTGCAACCGATACGGAATCTACAACCACATCTATAGCTACGCCGCTTAGTCGCTTTTGCTCATCTAGGCTAATCCCTAATTTTTCAAATGTCTTCAGCAGTTCCGGATCGACTTCTTCTAAACTGTCTAAAGTTTTCTTTTGTTTTGGTGCACTGTAATATGAGATGGCTTGGAAATCAGGCTTATTGTAGTGCACATTGGGCCAATCAGGCTCTTTCATTTTGGACCAAGTACGAAAAGCGTCTAAACGCCATTCGAGCATCCAATCAGGCTCATTTTTCTTGGAACTAATTAACCGAATCACATCTTCATTTAAACCCGGAGGCACCGTATCGCTTTCGATTTCCGTTGTGAATCCGTATTTATATTCTGATGCGGTGATTTCACCTAAGATTTCGTCGCCCATGAGTATTATACTGCGAAGCTCTCCCCGCACCCACAGGTGCGCGTAGCATTCGGATTATTAAAACTGAACCCTTTGCCATTAAGACCGCCGGTATATTCTAGCGTGGTCCCAATTAGGTATAGAAGACTTTTCTTCTCAACTACCACTGTAACTCCATTATCTTCATAGAGTTCAGCGTTTTCTGGTATATCAGATGTAAATTCCATCTTGTATGATAAACCGGAACAACCACCGCTCTCTACTCCTACGCTAACATAGCTGCTTGCAATACTCTTGCCTTCCTCAGCCATGAGTGCAGACAATTTATCTTTTGCTGTTGTGGATACTTTAACCATATTGATTTAGACTAATTCTAAAAAAGCACTGCAAAGTTAATGAATATGGGGCTTTAATATTGCAATCAAGACCTATAACGTTATAACTTTGTTCTATGTTTGATTCAAAGAACCCACAGAGGACACCCATATCGGAGTTAGGCGAGTTTGGCCTAATTGACCGTCTAGTTAAAAATGCAAAATCAAAACTCCCAAACACTGCCTTTGCCATGGGCGATGACGCTGGGTTAATCGATCAAGGAGAATATTTTACCGCGATAACTACGGATTTATTGGTAGAAGGAGTTCATTTTGATTTGAGCTATATGCCCCTAAAGCACTTGGGGTATAAGAGTGTAATTGTAAATCTGAGTGATGTGTATGCGATGAATGGCACGGCGGAACATATTACTGTTGGTATCGCAGTGTCTAATCGCTTTCCTGTAGAGGCTATAGAAGAAGTTTATGAAGGAATTCATTTAGCTTGTGAGCACTATAATGTGGATTTGATTGGTGGTGATACTACAGCGTCATCATCGGGATTGATGATAAGTATAACAGCTACCGGTCGTGTAAGAAAAGAGAATGCGACCATGCGCAGTGGAGCCAAGGATAATGACTTAATTGTAGTAAGTGGTGATGTTGGAGGTGCATACATGGGTCTGCAAATTTTGGAGAGAGAGAAACAAGTCTTTATTGAGAACCCTGATATGCAGCCAGAATTAGGTGGTCATGAATACATTTTAGAGAGACAGCTCAAACCGGAAGCAAGAAAAGACATAATAGATCTTCTTCACAAACTTGAGGTGCAGCCAACTTCCATGATAGATGTTAGTGATGGTCTGAGCTCCGAGATTCTCCATTTAAGTAAAGCCTCTAGTCACCAGTTTAATATTTATGAGAATAAAATTCCCATAGACCCAAGCATATATGCCTTGTGTGAGGAATTCAATTTGAATACGACCACCGTGGGATTAAATGGGGGAGAAGATTATGAACTACTATTCACCATAGGTATTGAAGATCACGATAAAATCAAGGCCAATCCTAATTTGAGTGTTATTGGATATGTCAAGGAGGGTTCTGGAGCTAATTTGATTACACGGGATGATAAAGTCGTAGAACTTAAAGCACAAGGCTTTAAACATCATGAAGGTTAAATATCACGTTTTACCTTAATTGAGTAAAACGCATTTAAAAAAAGGTAATTAGTCAACAATGATTCTCTATTGTTGCAAAAATGACTCATTACTTCAAGGTTATTAACATATTGTTCATATCTTTCTCATCCAACCAAAAGAAACCTTGTTATGGAAGATAAAATTGTAAACAATCTTATTTATGGTTATCCTTTCTTCTTTCCTATCTGGAAATCTCCATTAGATCAGAGTAAAACACTTCAGGCATCTTTTGAGGATGATTCTTTAGCAACTATGCCTGGTTTTGAGACGTTGACCAAAGAACAGAGGTTGAAAGCTTTAGAAAACGCTAAATCACACTTTGCTATCTATGCCTCTGGAGATAAGCAACATCCCAAGTGGAACGAGTCAAAAAATGTTGTTCGAGCCTTTCCTCATAGCTATCAGGAGGCTATGGGTATTAAAACATCAATTAAAAATTGGCTCCCAAGACTAGTCTAGTTCGTTTTAGGAAGTACCATTTCCCAGTCATTTTTTGAAAACCATGCAAGTTGTCCGTTGCTAAATTTTATGCAGGACCAATTATGCTCTTCTTTGATTACTATCCCGGAACTACCTTCATTGAGTATTAAAATTTGATTACTGTCATTTGAAGGCTCACTAAAGCCAACGCTATTACGTTTTGTGACAATTGCCAGTTGAGAACTTGGTACGCTTACTTGGGCAATTATAATGAACGCGGCAGCTAGTGCTGTAGTTGCAAAAGGCCATCTCCAAGTCAATCCAGCCATTCTAGTTCTTCTTAAGATTAACATGAACAGCGTTACAAGAATAAAAAACCAACTAAGAATAATCCAGTATTCAGGCAGAAGAAAGCTACGCGCACCACCACTAACCCAGTGTATAAGTTCTTCTTGGGGTTCAAGTATACTTTCAGTAATCCTGAGATTTATCCAATTAAGATTGTGTCGTGCACTTTCATTTACTGGATTATGTAATAAGGCTCTCTCAAAATAAACTTTAGCCTCGCCTAGCTCACCAAGTCTTGTATAGCAGTTGCCAATATTTAGATATAATTGACTCTCATGAACCTCTGATTGAATTAAGGCCTCATATTTTTCAAGAGCTGCACTGTATAGCCCTCTATCATATAGTGCTCGGGCACTGTCTGCAATTATACTTAGATCATCTTCCATACTTCTACAAAAGCATTGAGGTTTGATTCGTCATTAGATGAAGTGACTGGTGCATATTGGGCTAGATTACAATTTTCTATAAGTACAAATAATTCCACTCCAGTTTGATTGCCATAAGTATTCTGAAGTTCAGTTTTAGTGATGTTTTCCAAATTCAATCCTCGTTCTACAAGTCCAAATTCTATTGCGTTTAGCATTGTACCATACCTCGCACCATCCTTAGCGTTAAAAGCTTTTTGTACGTCTTTTAGTTTTCCTTTTCTCCAATTTTCACTTTTTCTAAGAGTTCGTCTAGGGGCAAGTTGCCAGAGCCAACATAAGCTTAAAATAGCCCCAAAAATCAGCGTCAGACTCCTTAGTTGTCCCTTCCTATCAACCTTAAAGTCAATATCTTGCAAATAGCGTATATCCTCATCCAATAATGCAGACTCTTGATCAGCGGACGCGAGTACATTTGAATTTGGTTTCGATGCTGCTAAATTTGGGTTTCGAACAGTTAAAGTATCTTCTGTTATTGTAATTGTCTTATACTTTTCAGCCTTTAGATCAAAGTAAGTCCATGTAACTTCAGGCAACATAAAGCTGCCACGGTATTGCGGAACAAGCAGATATTCATATTCTTTATATCCCGTTATTCCTCGCTCATCGTAACGAATGTTTTCATTGAATTTAGGGTCATAAATATCAAACCCTTCTATATTTCTTAATTCAGGAATTTCGAGTGTGCTGAGATTCCCGTTGCCCTCTATTCTAAGTTTGATGGTTATGCTTTGGTCTCCGCTAACTTCGCGTCTACTTATTTCACGAATTAATTTTAATTTCCCAACCCCTCCTGTAAAAGTTGAGGGAGCTCCTTCCGGTAGCGGCTTAATTCGTACTGCCGGTATTTTGGCAGAGGCAACTTGTGGAACATATTTCATTAGAGGCATATTGAAGAAATCTCTTCGCCCTGTTGGCACTTGAACCTTACCGCTTATTTTTAATTCTTGACCGCCTAAGATGCCTGGTTTGTTTGGTAGTATTAAACGTTTGTCAAAATCAAATATCGTGGCGATTTTGTTCCCAACAACTTCTCTAGATCTTTCCTCCTTTGAATCGAGTTGCTGTTGAAGGACATTTTCAAAGTTCGGTGCTTGAATAATGTTCAAATCCCTTACAGGATCGAAAAGCGTTGCACGAAATTTTAAAATAATGGGCTCTCCTACATAAACTTCTTTTTTCGAAGAGAGAATGGTTACTTTAAAACTATCCTTTACCTTTTTGGAAGTCGTATTTTTCTTTTTTAAGCCTTCTTTGACCGTGATTTTAAGCTCATTGCTTTCTATTCGCTTGTTGTCAACCAATATGGACGCCGACGGTAAGATAAATTCCCCTTTTTTTTGAGCTACTACTTCATAAGATAAAGACCTATTGGAAGAGTACCGTCCGTTAATGATTTGAGTTTGACTAGATTGATAGGGTCCGCTTACAACAATAAATTGTTCAAAGTTAGGAGGAGTAATTTCACCTTTCCTTGAATTGGTGGAAAATGTAATTCTAAAGGGCTCATTGAGACCTACCGTCCTTCTTGAACATTTTGCTGTAAGCTCTATGTTTTGCGCCGAACAGTGTACACTTAAGAAAAGCGCGACAATCGAGAATAAGTTACCAATCCTTTTCACCGCTTTTCTTTTTTCCTTTGGCGTTCTTAGTATTTGCTTTTTTTGCCGTCTTTTCTTCTGCTCTTTGAATAGCTTCAAGTAAGCCTTTTATTTCTTCTGGAGTCATGTTGCCATGCGACGCTCCATTTTCTTCTTCTTTTTTCCCTTCATTGTTATCTTCGGGGTCACCTTGTTTGTCTTTATTTTCCTCATCTTGATCTCCATTTTTTCCAGACTGATTTTCCTTTTTTTCTGCCTTATCGTCATCAGGGCTTTGGTCTTGGGAATCTTCTTTATCAGATTTTGGAGCGTCTTTTTCTCCTTGCTCCTCTTTTGAGTCTTGTTCCTCTTCTTTCTGCTGCTGCTGCATGAGTCTTTCATATGCCCTATTATAATTGTATTGGGCATCCGTTCTTGAAGGATTTTGGATAATACTCTCTTTATAATAATTCAAAGCTTCTTCATAAGCTTCCTGATCAAAGGCAGCGTCTCCTAGATTGTATAATGCATCGCTTATTTTGTCTTTGTTTTGTGTTCTGCTAAGCGATTCGTTTAATGCATTTTTTGCTTCATCAACCTTTCCTTCTTTCAGAAGGGAAGACCCTAAATTATACCACCCTTCAAAGCCTTTTGGATCTATTGCTGTTGAATTTAGAAATTCTTGAGACGCCGTTATAGAATTATTCTCTTGGGCCATCTTATTTCCTTCCTTGATACTCCTGTAATAATCGTGAGCGCTGCCTGCTCTTACGATAGGGCTTGATTGAAGGGTATCTGTATTTTGAGCCTTCACAGATGTTACAGCCAATAGTAAGATTAAAGTACCGTATTTGGTAGGATTACCAATTTTACTTGGCAAGAGAACATACAGTAACAGGAACAGCAATGCAGGCATGAGAAACCATTGAAATTGAGGGTCATAATCAATAGCTATTTCTTCTGAAATTGCGGCTTGTTCGCCAGTTAATATGAAATCTTGTATAAGTTTAACAGCTTCATCTGTTCGGTTTCCATCTATATAATTTGCGCCGATTTCTTGCATAAGCGTTGATAATATTTTTTCGTCTCTTCTAGTAATGACTACTTCCCCTTTTTTATCCTTTTTGTAAATAATTCCAGTCCTTGTTCTTTTAATTGGAATAGGTCCTCCGCTTTGAGTTCCAAGCCCTACAAAGAGAATTTGCAGAGGAAACTCTGGCAACTCAAGACCATCCAGTTTTTCGTGGTCTTCACCATCTGTGAAGACTATAATGAATCTTCCCGCCGCCGAGGCGGGGTTGAAGTAATTAAAGGCATATTCAAGTGCGGCGGCAAGATTTGTTCCTTGATAGGGAACGGTATTGGGATTAGCCGCATCTAGAGCCATTTTTGCAGCCACATAATCAGTAGTTATGGGTAAAGCAGGATAAGCACTACCTGCATATGCCACAAGGCCAACACGATCACCACTTAATTGATCAAGTGTTCTTGATATAAGTAGCTTTGCCTTATCTAATCTAGTAGGTGTAATATCTTCAGCGAGCATGGATCGGCTTACATCCAGGGCAAATACTACATCAGTGCCCTTGCGGTTTACCTTTTGCTTTTGACCGCCTATTTGAAGGTTGGCTAAACTTAGGCCAAGAAATAGTAGGGATAGGGCAAGAAATGTATGTCTTGTGAAGAACCTTACGGAACCAAAAGTTTTAATGAGTTTTGAAGATGAGAATGCTAAACCTAGCGTTCTCCAAACCTTTTTTCTCCAATTATGAAATACTAAGGAAAAGAAAATCAGCGTAATGAATAATACCGGTCCTACGAATAATAATTCTGGGAATTGCCACTTGAAATCCATCAAAACGCAGATTTTAAGATTATAAAATTCAATAACAATTCACACGCGATCAAAGCAATCGCTATACATACAAAGATTGAATAGTGCTCATCGTATCTATAAAATTGGAAACCCTCAATTTCACTTTTTTCTAGACCGTCAATGACATCATAAATATTCTCCAAGCTTTCCCTATCGGTAGCTCTAAAATATTGACCACTGGTCATATCAGCTATCCTTTTAAGTAGCTCTTCATCTATGGTAACCTGAACAGGACGGTAGATAAATTCTTTAGTATTTGGATTAATACCTACAGGCATTGAGGCGATTCCATTAGAACCCAAACCAATCGTATATACTTTGATACCTAAACTTGCGCATAATTCACCAGCTTGAATTGGATCAACCAGTCCTACATTATTTTCTCCGTCTGTGAGTAAGATGATGATTTTACTTTTGGCTGTACTTTCCGCAAGTCTATTTGCTGCTGTACTAAGTCCCATTCCAATTGCAGTTCCACCATCAAGCATATCATACTCTAACGATCTTATTTGCTCATTTAGTAAGCTGTGGTCCGTAGTTAAAGGAACAGGGCTGTACGATTCTCCTGCATAAATTACAAGCCCAATTCTGTCCATATTCCTGCGGATAACAAAATCTGTGGCAACTTCCTTTAACGCTTCTAGCCTATTAGGTTTGAGGTCTTTTGCTAACATTGACGCACTAATATCTAACGCCAACATCATGTCAATTCCAAGATTTTGTGAGGGTTGTTGTATGACCTGTGAAGTTTGAGGTCTAGCCAAGGCAATACAAATCGAGCCCACTGCCATCCAAGACAAAATACCCGTGTAGTTTTTGAGTGCAGCAAACCAATATTGTCCAGTACCTTCTATCTGAGAGTAAGCATAATGGTTCATTCGTTTGGAACGCAATATTCCCATGATTACTGCCGCAATAGGTATCGCTAGGAGCCCATAAAGCCAAAGAGGGTTGCTAAAATTCCAATTACTCATCAAAGTCAGAATTGGGTTTAAAACTTATGACTAACTGCTCCGCACGACTTAGACAGTCTAGATGATCTTGAACGGTCATCTGACCTTTTGCAAATTTCACAAAATCCGCACGTGTCATGATAAACTCATAACTCTGAAGCCAATCCTCTTTCCATCTATTTTGAAGCATTGATAAGCTTTCTGCTGTTGTTTGCTCTGTTAGTGGTAACCCACACTGTTCACTGAGGTATAACCTAAGTATATCTCCAATTTGTACGTAATAGTCTTTTGCGTCTTGTTCCCATATTTTTTCTTCTTTAAGTCTTGCCAAAGCCTTCATGGTATCTCCAAACCAATCCTTGGAAGAATCAGCTATAGGTTCTTTAGCGCTTAAGGGTTTACGTCTTAAAAATCGAATGAGCATATACAATAGAAATAAAGCAAGAGCCCCAATGCCTATATGAACTTTATAATGTTTTAGCCAATCCTTTACACTAAATGGAACTTCAGCTAATTCCCTGTCTTCTGCTCGAGCAACACCTTCTGCTTCCGGCAGAATATCTACTTGTATGACTATTTCCTCATTTTCATAGCTCGTATTGCCACTTCGCACTTGCGCAGCTGGCAAATTGACCTCCCCTGAATCAAGCGCTAAAAAGGAAAGTTGGTGTTGGATGCTGTTTTCTAAAGTATCTATTTGATCAGAAATCAACAGTAATCCTTGAATGGAATCCAGCTTAAATTCATCTGCATTAATGGTGTGCTCAATAGTATAATGAACAAGATCACCTACATAATAATTGGAAGTATCGCTGTGTGCATTTATTACCGCCTGATCAATTGCGCGCTGATCCTGACCAACAAGTATTTTGGTGCATAGAATAAGGATGAATACTATTGTTCTAGACATTATCGCGATTTGGATTTTAGGTAGTTCAATAGTGGAGGAACGTAATCCTCTTTCATTTCAATTGATATTAGGCCGGCACCCGATCGTTTGGAGAGGCTACTGAGTTCAATAGTTTTATTTTCGGATCGTTTCAATAGCTTATTCCGTAATTCTTTACTACTACTGTTTACCCAACGCACAGCCCCATTTTCAAGGTCTCGGAGAGGTATAATTCCCACCGAGGGCAACGATTTTTCTTTTTGATCGAAACTATGAATTGCACAAAGGTCATAACGTTTTGCTGCTATTTTAAAACTCTTTTCGGGTATTTTTCCCATGAAATCGCTCATCAAAAACACATTACTGTGGCGCTTCTGAATTTTTAATAAATGTTCTAATGCGAGTTCAATATTAGTTCCAGTGGATTTAGGCTCTGATTCTAAAAGTGCTTGAATAATTCGCATTACATGCTTTTTCCCTTTTTTAGGAGGAATAACTTTCTCAACCTCTCCAGCAAATAGTATGAGGCCGATTTTATCATTATTTCCCATTGCACTAAAAGCCAAAGTGGCAGCTATTTCAGTCAATGAATCGCGTTTACTTCGTTCGCTCGTTCCAAATTGAATACTCTTGCTGATATCGATAACTAAAAACAAGGTTAATTCGCGTTCCTCCTCGAATACTTTTATATATGGCGCACGTTTTCTTGCAGTGACATTCCAATCTATACTGCGGACATCATCACCACTTTGATATGGACGAACTTCGGCAAAGCTCATACCTCTCCCTTTGAACGAACTTTGATATTCTCCAGAAAATAGCTGATCGCTTAATCGGCGCGTTTTGATTTCTATGCGACGAACTTGTTGAAGTAGGGTAATTGCGTCCAAATGAGAAGAAATCTAGGGTACCATTAGGGTATTCAGTACCTCGGTTACTATATCGTCTTGAGTGATTTCTTCCGCCTCGGCCTCATAGGTTAGTCCTATTCTATGACGCAATACTGACGGAGCTACCGCCCGTACATCTTCGGGAATGACAAAACCTCTATGTCTTAAAAAAGCGTGACATTTTGCAGCCTTCGCTAATGCTATAGAACCACGCGGAGAAGCGCCAAAGCTAATTTTATTAGCTAAACTTGAAATGCCAAATTCCTCAGGAAACCGGGTCGCAAATACAATATCCAATATGTAAGATTCAATCTTTTCATCCATATAAATGCTATCAATGGCTGTTCGCGCCTTTAGAATCTGCTTGGAACTGACCACAGAATTTAATGCTTCCATGTTGCTGCGGAGTTGATTGCGTAATATGGTTCTTTCATCCTCTCTTTCAGGATAGGTCAATGTGATTTTTAATAAGAATCGATCCATTTGAGCCTCAGGAAGTGGATAGGTTCCTTCTTGTTCTACAGGGTTTTGCGTAGCCATTACCAAGAACGGCTTTGGCAATGGATAGCTCTTGTCACCAAGAGTCACCTGCCTTTCTTGCATAGCTTCAAGCAGCGCACTTTGTACTTTTGCAGGGGCTCTATTGATTTCGTCTGCTAGTACAAAGTTGCTAAATACAGGCCCCTTTTTAGTTTCAAAAAGATGCTCACTCATGTTGTAAATCTGCGTTCCAATGATATCTGACGGCAGTAAATCTGGCGTGAACTGTACTCGCGAGAATGAGGCACCAATGGTTTGACTCAAGCTATTGATAGCTAGTGTTTTAGCTAAGCCAGGAACACCTTCTAGCAGAACGTGACCGTCAGCTAATAGCCCTATTAAGAGGCCTTCAACCATACCTTGCTGGCCAATAATTACTTTACTTAGTTCGCTTTGAATGAGATGTATAAATGCACTCTCACTTTTTATATTTTCATTCAATGCAATTATATCAGGTGTTGTCTGCATATCGATGCTTTTTATTCGAGTTCAAAAAAACGCATTATGGTAAAAATAATTGGTTAAAAGAGGGTTAAAAATTGCTCATTCCGACCAATTTCCAAGTTCTGTAATTTGATTCTCTATTATTCCAAAATAATGGCCCGCTTCTCCCAGGGAATGATGACCAGTTAATGCGCCAAAAGCAGGTAAAATACCAATCCATTCGTTGAAGAAAAATGCTTTCATTTTTACTCTGAATCTGCCTTTCCCTTTTAATGTAGCTCCCGGATGGAGATGGCCACACAACAGAACCTTTCCATGCTCTAAACCTGGTAATGTTGCTCGGGCAGCATCTAATTGGAACGGTGTGTTCTTCTTGAAATTAGAACCAGGTGGTTCGTGTATACAAATGAAATCCCCTAGTTCTAAGATGTCAACAATCTTCAGGTCGGTCCAATTGGGTAGGTCAAAGTCGTGGTTTCCTTTTACTAAAGTAAATGTACGGTTTGGTTCTTCTTGAATTAGTCTTTTTAGATCAACAGTTTCTTTATTTTGATATCCATCAAAGAGGTCACCTAGAAAAACAACATTGGAAGTAGTATGTCTATCGATTGCTACTTTAAGCCGCTGCATGCCTTTTTTATGAACTGCAACTGGAGTTGGGATTCCCTCTTTACGAAATTGACTGCCTTTGCCAAGATGCAGATCAGAAATGAATATTGTATTAAGTTGTTTCACGTACATTGAACCATCAAAGTACAAGCGACAAGATTGGCCACCGAACGAATAGTCCAGCCACTGATTCATTATTTAAAAACGCTTCTTTGAAAGACAAAAAGAAGGCCAACGCCGGTGGATATTGCTGTATCTGCAATATTGAAAATGGGTCTAAAAAAAGTAAAATAATTACCGCCCCAAATGGGTAACCATTCGGGAAGATTGCCGTCATATAATGGGAAGTAGAGCATGTCTACTACTTTACCTTGTAACACCGGAGCATATCCTCCTGCTTCCGGCATAAATTCTGCAACCCTCCCTAAAGAATCAGAGAATATGAGTCCATAATACAAGCTATCTAAGACATTGCCTATGGCGCCTGCTAGTATAAGACTTATACCCCAAACAGCAACATTCGTGCTTCCCGATTTGATTGTAGATCTCAACCAATAGAAGATGCCAATAATGGCAATGATTCTGAAAATGGTCAAAGCCAACTTCCCAGTGACTCCACCCAACTCCAATCCAAAGGCCATTCCTGGGTTTTCGGTAAAATGAATATAGAACCAAGGAGTTATCTCGAAGCTCTGTCCAAGATACATCGTGCTCTTTATCCAAAGCTTTACTATTTGGTCAAAAAGTATTACGGATAAGACAATTATAGTCGCTTTTCTCAACGCTGATTGAGTTTGGCTTCCATGCTTAATGTAGCATGAGGAACTAATTTAAGTCTATCAGCTTCAATTAACTTTCCTGTAACTCTACAAATACCGTAAGTTTTATTCTCAATACGAACAATTGCATTTTTTAAATCGCGAATAAATTTCTCTTGACGAGATGCTAGTTGAGAGTTTCTCTCCTTGCTCATTGTGATAGAACCCTCTTCAAAGGATTTGAATTGAGGAGAGGTATCGTCTGTGCCATTATTCATATCGTTTGCAAACTGCTCGCGAAGAAGTGCTAAATCTTCTTCCGACTTTGCGATTTTTTCTTCAATGATTGCCCTGAATTCGGCCAATTCATCATCATTGTATTTTGTTTTTGCTTGATCTGACATGTTCAAAATAATTTACTGTGTAGGATAGAAAGGCACGAATTTAATTAAATCTTTGAAATAGAAACACAAACCTTGTACCCTTCTACCTCCGTTTCATTTTCCTTGGTTTCGCCCCACAATATTTCGTCTGCGAGTACTTCATCTTTTATGTAAGCTACAAAACTTTCCAGATTCGTAGCAAGGCTTTTTTCAGATTGAATAGTAACAGATATCCTATCAACTACATCCAACCCCGTGGCTTTACGTAAATTCTGAAGTCTATTCACTAATTCTCTTGCCAATCCTTCATTGCGTAATTCGTCCGTCAATTCTGCGTCTAATGCTACGGTTAATCCATCTCCGGTTGCAACTAACATCCCGGGTATGTCTTCCGTTACCACTTCACAATCTTCTATTTGTATGGTGATATTTTGACCTTGGTCTTCAAAGGTGACCTCACCTTCACTTTCAAAGGTTTCTATGCTGGCGGACCCCATGCCTTCAATGAAAGCTTTTACGGCTTTCATGTGGCGACCTACCTTAGGTCCTAAAGCCTTAAAATTGGGCCTAACTTTCTTTATAAAAACCCCGGCATCTGGTGCTATGACTTCCAGAGATTTCACATTGACTTCTGCGAGTAAGAGGTCTTTAATACTGTTCAATACTTCCTCATCCCTGTTGCTCAAAGCTGGAACGAGAACTCGCGCAAGCGGCTGTCTAACTTTTAAATTTTCCTTTTTGCGAATACTTAAAACCAACGAAGTTAATTTCCGCGCGGTGTTGATTTTATGCTCAAGTTCAGAATGGATGAGAGCTGAATTACTTGATGGGTATTGCGTTAAATGAACACTGTTTTCTGCTTTCAAAACCACACCTTCATGAAGATCTTGATATAATCGGTCCGCATAAAACGGTGCCAATGGTGCCATCAAACGGCTCAGGGTTTCTAAACACGTCCATAGGGTTTGGTACGCACTTATTTTATCTGCCTCATAATGGCCTTTCCAGAATCTACGTCGTCCGAGCCTAACGTACCAATTGGACAGTTTTTCAGTGGTAAACTCTTGAATGGGTCGGAAAGCGCGTGTAGGTTCAAAAGCCTCCATACCATTGACCACCTGTGCTATTAAGCTATTTAGTTCAGACAGAATCCACTGATCCATTTCTGGTCGATCCAATACGGGGATAGGAGCCTCCTTAAACTGAAAACCATCTACGTTAGCATATAAGGCAAAGAAGGCGTAGGTATTGTGTAAAGTGCCAAAGAATTTACGACGAACTTCTTCTAGACCGTCCATGTCAAACCTAAGATTGTCCCATGGTGAGGCGTTGGTAAGCATGTACCAACGGAGCGCATCCGCACCGTATTTATCCATGGTTTCAAAAGGATCAACGGCGTTGCCTAATCTTTTCGACATTTTCATGCCGTTTTTATCTAAAACCAGCCCATTTGAGATGACGTTTTTATAAGCTACTTTATTGAAAACCATTGAAGAGATGGCGTGCAGTGTGAAAAACCAACCACGAGTTTGATCTACTCCTTCAGCAATAAAATTGGCTGGATAGGCTCCTTCATCATCAATCTTATCTTTGTTTTCGAACGGGTAGTGCCATTGAGCATAGGGCATTGAGCCGCTATCAAACCAGACATCAATCAAGTCACTTTCGCGGTGCATTAATTTACCCGTAGGACTAGTCAAAACAACTTGGTCCATGATATGACGATGAAGATCAATTTTATCATAGTTCGTTTTGCTCATATCACCTGCAACGAAACTTTCCAGTGGATTATGGTCCATATGACCGGCATCTATTGACTTTCTAATTTCCGATTGCAACATTTCTACGCTGCCAATACAAATATGTTCATCACCGTCTTCTGAGCTCCAAATGGGGAGAGGTATTCCCCAAAATCTTGAACGGCTCAAATTCCAATCGTTCAAGTTTTCAAGCCAATTCCCGAATCGTCCTGTTCCAGTTGAGGCAGGCTTCCAGTTGATTGTTTTATTCAAAGCAATCATCTGGTCTTTGTTTGAAGTGGATTTAATAAACCAGCTGTCAAGAGGGTAATATAAAATAGGTTTGTCTGTGCGCCAGCAGTGCGGATAACTATGCTCGTACTTCTCAATCTTGAAGGCCTTGTTCTCCAGTTTTAACTTCAGTGCAATGCGCTCATCCACGCTTAAATAAGCTTTTAATTCTGGAATGATTGGCTTGAGTTTCTCCTTCTGTTCAAGGAACGAGCGCTCTTTTTCATTGTCTGTAAGGTATTCTGCCTTGATATATTCATCTCCTAAGCCAAACATTGGGTCAGCTAATTCTGGTCTGAATTTACCTCGCAAGTCTACTAATGGCACTAAATGGTCATTCTCATCTAATACAAGGAGCGCAGGTACACCTGCATCTGCCGCCACTTTGGCGTCATCTGCTCCAAAGGTTGGGGCAGTATGTACAATACCCGTCCCGTCCTCTGTTGTCACAAAATCTCCGGGAATAATCTGAAAAGCATCCTCTGGCCGCTCATGTGGTAGCGCGTATTTCAACAGCTGCTCGTACTTAATACCAACAAGGTCTCTCCCTTGCACAGTATTTAGCACCTGATAAGGAATTTGTTTATCCCCGCTTTGGTAGGAATTGATATCGCCTTCCACGAATTTTTTACCAAATAGATCCACGAGTAATGCAGATGCTGCAATAATGTTGACTGGCTCAAAAGTGTATTGGTTGAAGGTTTTTACCAATGCGTATTCAATTTTAGGACCTACGGTTAATGCCGTATTTGACGGTAAAGTCCACGGTGTGGTTGTCCAAGCTAAAAAATGCGCATCTTCCGTACCAAATAAAGCCTTAGTTTGCTCAGAGGCAACCATCTTAAATTGCGCAACAACGGTGTGGTCTTTAACATTCCTGTAGCATCCCGGTTGGTTTAGCTCATGAGAACTAAGACCAGTTCCAGCCTTCGGTGAATATGGTTGAATGGTATATCCTTTGTAGATAAGGTCCTTATTGTATAATTCAGAAAGCAGCCACCAAACGCTTTCCATGTATTTAGAATCATAGGTTACGTAAGGATCGTCTAAATCTACCCAATACCCCATCTGATCAGTAAGGTCCTTCCAAATACCCGTATAACGCATTACTGCTTCTTTACAGGCATCGTTGTATTCTTCAATTGAAATTTTGTTGCCAATATCCTCTTTGGTAATTCCCAATTCTTTTTCTACCCCTAATTCAACTGGAAGTCCATGAGTATCCCAACCAGCTTTGCGATCTACCAGGTATCCTTGTTGCGTTTTGTATCTACAGAAGACGTCCTTGAGAGAGCGACCCATCACATGATGTATTCCAGGCAAACCATTGGCGCTTGGCGGTCCTTCAAAGAAAATCCAAGGTTCTGCTCCTTGACGCTTAGAGAGCGTTTGTTCAAATACGTTTTCTGCTTTCCAACGCTCGAGCACGGCTTTGTGAATAGCAGCTAAATCTAAATGTGAATATTCTGGGAATGTACTCATTGGGTTTTTATACGGTGGCAATGCACTTAAGTTCAATTGCTATAGGTGTTGGCAGACTATTGATTTCAACTGTGGTTCTGCAAGGTTGATTCTCTGAAAAATATTGAGCATAAATTCGATTAAAGGTGTGGAAGTCACGCTTCATATCAACAAGAAATACGGTTACATCAATAAGTTTATCCCAAGAGGAGTCACTTGCTTCTAAAATAGCTTTCACATTCGCAAAAACACTATGCACTTGCGCTTCAAAGTCAAATGATAGAAAATTCCCATTGTGGTCTAATTCCAAACCTGGAACACCACTGTCATTGGCATCACTGCCTGCTGTACGGGGCCCTACACCGGACAAAAAAAGCAAATCTCCTACTTTTCTTGCGTGAGGATATAACCCAACGGGTTTTGGGGCTGAGGAGGTAGATATTTTATTTGAATCGGACATAGTCGGACATTTTATGGCTGCAAAAATAAAGAATGTGCTTCGGAAGGAAGGTATAAAATGCTTTAGGTTAAAAAATAAACTTAGTGTTATTTGGACACTTACTCAAAAACCTTTTATATTTGCATCTGTATGTAAAGATTGGTGGTTCTTTCTTTTCATGCTTCTGTGATAGGTTCTAGGGGCTATTTGGCAGAATTTTCGAAGTGTTATTGAGTCGATTTTTAATACTAGGAAATGCTTCCAAATTCCCCTTTTTTCTTTTTAGGAACCTGCTGTACAACTACTATTTTTGGCTTAACTTCCGCTTCTGCACTGCCATAGTGTCCAATTTTTATTCATTACATGCTATTTGGCGCTTTTTTAGCGCATAACACCTTGTACAACCTTGGATACCTATTATTTTTGTGGACTATTTTAAGATACACCCAGCCAAATGCTGAAATTTATATCAAAACTTGTCGGCTCTAAAAGCGACCGCGATTTAAAGAAGCTTCAACCTTTTGTTGATGCAGTAAACTCTTTCACTGAATCTATAGAGTCACTTTCGAATGATGATCTTCGTCAAAAGACCTTGGCGTTTAGGGCAGCCATAGATGACGCTACATCAAGTCTTGAGGCACAAAAGTTGTCATTACATGAGCAGATTGAAGCTACTGAGAACTATGATGCTCGCGAGCCTTTGTACGAGCAGATTGAAGCGTTAGAAGCAGATGCAATACAAGAGATTGAGCGTATACTTTTGGAAGTACATCCCGAAGCTTTTGCCGTGGTAAGAGAAACTGCAAAGCGATTCATGTCCGGAGAGGTACGAGCAACGGCGACAGCATTAGATAAGGAGCTAGCTTCCAAATTTCAACATATTTCCATTGAAGGCGAAGAGGTAGTCTATGCAAATTCCTGGAAAGCAGCGGGTGGAGACATCACTTGGAATATGGTGCATTATGACGTACAGCTCATTGGCGGTACAGTCCTTCACGAGGGAAAAATAGCGGAGATGCAGACAGGAGAGGGTAAAACACTTGTTGCTACCCTTCCTGTCTATTTAAACGCTCTTGCTGGCAGAGGGGTTCATGTAGTTACTGTAAACGATTACTTGGCGAAACGCGATTGCGAATGGATGGCGCCATTATTCAATTTCCACGGATTGACCATTGATTGTATTGATAAACATCAAGCTAATTCTGAGGAGCGTCGTGCTGCATATTACAGCGACATAACGTATGGAACCAACAATGAATTCGGGTTTGATTATTTGCGAGATAATATGGCCCGTAGGGACGAGGATCGAGTGCAAACAAGAGGTCATCATTTTGCTATTGTGGATGAGGTAGATAGCGTTCTTATTGATGATGCGAGAACACCATTAATTATATCAGGTCCAACCCCTAAAGGAGATCAGCACGAGTTTAACGAACTCAAAGGATTCGTTGAGTCATTAATGACCGCTCAAAAAAACCTAGTTCAAAAGGAATTGACAGATGCGAAAAAAATGATCGCAGAGGGAGAAACAGATGAAGGTGGTGTGAAACTACTTCGCGCATACCGTGGGTTACCCAAGTCAAAGCCGTTAATCAAGTTTCTCTCACAAGATGGTATGAAAACACTGCTTCAGAAAACAGAAGGGGTTTACCTTCAAGAGCAGGGTAAAAAAATGAAGCTCATTGATGAGGATTTGTTTTTCACCATTGAAGAAAAGAATAATCAGATAGATTTAACCGGTATGGGAATTGACTTAATTTCCAAGAGCACTGCCAAGGATTTCTTTGTGATGCCGGATATTACTGCTGAATTGAGTGCTTTGGAAGACCTTGATGTTTCTGCTGAAAAGAAAGCCGAGCAAAAGGATGAAATCATGCGCGACTATGGCGTCAAGAGTGAGCGTATTCACACCGTAAATCAGCTACTTAAAGCCTATGCTTTATTTGAGAAGGATACGGAGTATGTCATCATGGACAACAAAGTGAAAATCGTAGATGAGCAAACGGGTCGTATCATGGAAGGACGTAGGTACTCAGACGGGTTGCATCAGGCAATTGAAGCTAAGGAAAATGTCAAAATTGAAGCGGCTACTCAGACCTATGCGACGATCACATTACAGAATTACTTCCGGATGTACCATAAGCTTGCAGGAATGACCGGAACAGCCGAAACGGAAGCCGGTGAATTCTGGGAAATTTATGAACTAGAAGTTGTTGTTATTCCAACCAATCGTCCAATTGCACGAGACGATCGTGAGGACTTTGTGTATAAAACCAATCGTGAAAAGTATAATGCCGTAATTGAAGAAATTTCAAAATTGAGAGATGCCGGTCGACCTATTCTTGTTGGTACTACCTCTGTAGAAATTTCTGAATTACTGAGTCGTGCATTAAAAATAAGAAAGGTTCCTCACCAAGTACTCAATGCAAAGATGCATCAAAAAGAAGCTGAGGTTATCGCAGAGGCTGGTAAGCCTGGTATGGTAACCATTGCGACGAATATGGCGGGACGTGGTACGGATATTAAACTTAGCGATGAAGCAAAATCTTCAGGTGGGTTGGCTATTATTGGCACAGAGCGCCACGATAGTCGTCGTGTTGATCGTCAGCTTAGAGGACGCGCCGGTCGTCAAGGGGATGTGGGATCCTCACAGTTTTTTGTCTCACTAGAAGACAAGCTTATGCGTCTTTTCAATTCTGAGCGTATAGCTGGTTTAATGGACAGATTAGGCCTAGAAGAAGGCGAGGTTATTCAGCACAGCATGGTTAGTAAGAGTATTGAGCGTGCCCAGAAAAAAGTTGAGGAAAACAACTTTGGTACAAGAAAACGATTACTTGAGTATGATGACGTGATGAATAGCCAGCGCACGGTTATTTACAGACGTCGCTCTAACGCCTTGAAAGGAGAACGAATCAAGGTGGATATTGCCAATATGATGTACGATACCTTGGCCGATTTGGTTGAAGCGTATCAGCCATCAAAAGATTTCGAAAATTTCAAACTGGATTTCTTGCGCACATTTGCTTTTGAACCAGATATGATTGCGGACGAATTTGTGAACGGTGAATTTGAACCGGTTTGTAATAATCTGTTTGAACAATCCACTAAGTTTTACGGTGAAAAAAGCACGCGTATTTCTACCGCGGCAATGCCAATCTTCAAACAAGTTTATGACGATCCCAAGAACAGCTTTGATAAAATTCTTGTTCCAATCACAGATGGCAGAAAAGCAATGCAGGTCACTAGTGTATTGCACGATGTTATAGAATCTGAGGGTCGGAGTTTAATTTCAGATGTAGAGAAAGGTATTTCAATTGCTATTATTGATGACGAATGGAAAAACCATCTCCGTGCCATGGATGATTTGCGACAAAGTGTTCAAGGCGCTGTTTACGAGCAAAAAGATCCGCTATTGATTTACAAATTCGAATCGTTTGAGCTTTTTAAAGGTTTGGTAAGTAAGGTAAATCAAGAAATAGTGAGCTTTTTATTCCGTGGTAATTTACCTGAGAATAATCCATCTCAAGTTCGAAGAGCGCCCGCAAATGTGCCCAAGCAGCCTAAGTTGCAGGAGGGAAGAAATGAGGGCGGGTCTTCACAACAGTCTCGCCAATCACAGGGCCAGCCAATGGCAGCAGGACAATCTCGCAAGCCTTCTCCTGTAGTGAATACAGGGAAAAGTTATGGTCGTAATGATGCGGTATCCATACGGAATGCTTCTACGGGAGAAGTTCAAAATGTAAAGTATAAAAAGGCCGAACCTTTGTTGGCCAAGGGCTGGGAAATTATAGAGTAGTAATTGATGTTCTGGAACACTGTCACAAAACTGATTCTCAAGAATAAGCTTGCTTGGCTGGTCCTCTTGGGACTTTGTACTTTATTCATGGGTTACATGGGTAGTAAGGTTGAATCAAGCTATGAATTTGCGAAGCTCATGCCGGAAACGGATTCTGTGAGCATTGAGTACAACATGCTTGTAGAAGAATTTGGTCAAGCATCCAATACCATAGTTATTGCAATGGAGGATCCGGATTTCTTCAAACGTGAGCATCTTGAGGAATGGTTGGGTCTAGTGGATAGTCTGAAATTAGTGGACGGAATTACTAATGTTCAGAGTTTAACAGAGGCTTACGGTCTTGAAGTGGATACAGTCACGGAAAAATTAAAACCATTCGTACTGTTTGATGCGCTTCCCTCAAATGGCGAACAAGAGATTGCCCTAGAAGCTAAGGTGAAATCATGGCCTTTTTATAAGGGCGGCCTTTATCAGGGCGACACTTATATGATGATTATTCGCATTGACGAAACGCGCTTGTACAATAAACGCATCGTGAGTGTAGTAGAAACTGCAAAGAAGCATATCCAAGCTTGGGAAGAAGCCACCGGTCGTAACTTGTATATGAGTGGTTTACCGTGGCTCAGAATTTCGAATGCAAGCAACCTTGAAAAAGAAATTTATAGAACCATAGGACTTACCTTATTGGTGACCATAGTGATTTTCTTTCTATTCCTAAAGAGCATTAGAGCCACTATTATTTCGTTTCTAGTGGTCTTCATTGGTGTGATTTTCTCTCTCGGTATAATGGCTATGTGTGGTCATGGTATCACTATATTAAGTTCATTGATTCCGCCTCTAATAATTGTCATAGGCGTACCTAATTGCATTTATTTAATTAATAAATACCATCAAGAATATAAGAAGCACGGCAATAAGATGTTGGCTATTGAAAACGTCATTAAAAAGGTCGGGTACATCGCATTGATAACAAATACTACTACTGCTCTTGGGTTTGGGGCATTCATGCTAACTAATAGTCAGAGTTTAGAAGAATTTGGATTAGTAAGCTCCTTAAGTATCATGGTGGTTTTTGTCATTTCCATGATTGTAATCCCAATTTTTTATGCCTATGCTAGACCACCAAAGGAGCGGCATATGAGCCATTTTGACATTGGGTGGCTAGTAGGGTTCTTGGATTTCTTGGACCAAACTGCAGAGAAAAAACGGGGCTTAGTGTACGGGATTACCCTCGCAATTGTTGGTTTGAGTATCTATGGCGTTACTAAAATTGAAACTGCAGGGAATTTAACCGCAGACTTTAATAAGGAATTAGACATTTACAAAGACGTCAAATATTTTGAAAGCAAGTTTGGGGGAGTGATACCGATGGATATCATCATTGACACTAAGCGTGAAGGTGGTGTGGAAAAATTAAGTACACTAAGGCGTATTGAACAGCTGCAAGACTCTCTGGCTACTTTACCCGAATTAAGTCGTGCGGTTTCATTGGTAGACGCGGTAAAATTCGCAAAACAAGGAGTCATGTTTGGTAATCCAGACTTATATGAACTCCCCACGCGAAGCGAACAGCAGTGGTTGTTAACATATATGCCCCGGAATGCGAAAGATGAAACCGGACTTGCAAGTTCCATGGTTACTCCTAATGGTCAGAAGGCAAGAATTACAGTGCAAATGGCTGATCTAGGGACACCAGAGATGCGAGATTTGACGGCAAGGGTGAACCAAATGGTTTCGACCGTTTTCCCAGATAATCGATTTGATGTGATTATAACGGGAGCCTCAATTAAGTTTATTCGTTCAACGACTTATCTGATTAACAACTTGATTCTTTCTCTTAGTATTGCGATTGCCGCAATTTCCATAATTATGGCCTTACTGTTTATGAGCTGGAGAATGGTTATAGTAAGCTTGATTCCGAATTTAATCCCAATGCTATTTACAGCCGGGATTATGGGATATTTTGGTATCCCATTGAAGCCGTCAACCATATTAGTCTTTAGCATTGCCTTTGGGATCTCCGTGGACGATAGTTTACACTTTTTGGCCAAGTACAAGCAGGAATTAAAGGCTAATAATTGGAATATAAAATGGGCGGTTAAGAGTTCCATTGTGGAGACAGGTCTAAGTATGTTCTATACATCAATAGTGTTGTTCTGTGGTTTTTCTGTTTTCATGACTTCTGGATTTGGAGGAACGCAGGCATTGGGACTTTTGACGTCTATTACGTTGCTTGTTGCCATGTTGAGCAACTTAATATTACTACCTTCATTTCTGCTTACCATAGACAATTGGTTGGGTAAAAGTGACTTGAGTGATAATATTCTTGATATCTATGATTCAGAAGTTGATAGTGAACCCGACACAGAAAACGATTAAACCATGAAGGGAATTATTCTCGCCGGGGGATCCGGCACTAGATTGCATCCATTGACCTTGGCAGTGAGCAAGCAATTGATGCCTGTATATGATAAACCCATGATTTATTACCCGCTTAGCACATTGATGCAAGCAGGCATAAGTGAAATATTGATTATTACCACCCCGCACGATGCTCCTCTATTTGAAAAGCTACTAGGGGATGGCAGCCGTCTGGGTTGTACATTTCAATATGCCATCCAAGAAAACCCTGAAGGTCTAGCACAGGCTTTCATACTAGGGGAAGAATTTATTGGTGACGACAGCGTAGCCTTAATTTTAGGCGACAATATATTCTACGGCTCCTCTATGGTGAATGTCCTTAAGGCAAGCAAAAACCCCAAAGGTGGTGTGGTTTTCGCTTACAGGGTAAGTGATCCAGAGCGTTATGGTGTTGTAGAGTTTGATGAGCATATGAAAGCGCTTTCAATAGAAGAGAAGCCTGAACTACCTAAAAGTGATTATGCTGTACCTGGATTATATTTCTACGACAATCGAGTCGTGAATATTGCAAAGAATTTAAAGCCTTCTCCAAGGGGAGAGCTAGAAATTACAGATGTCAATAAAAAGTACCTTGAATGGGGAGAGCTTGAAGTAGGAGTATTGGACCGAGGAACCGCTTGGTTGGATACTGGAACTTTTGCAAGTCTTCAACAAGCCGGTCAATTTGTTGAGGTCATTGAGGAACGTCAAGGATTGAAAGTAGGATGTATTGAAGAAATAGCTTTTGAACAAGGATTTATAAGTTCAAACGAACTCAAGCAAATTGCCCAGCCGCTAATCAAGAGTGGCTATGGAAAGTATCTCTTGAAATTGCTCAAATAACATGAAACAACTCGCTACCCTACAAGCGCTCTTTCAAGCGGAAGTAGATCAATTGAATTTGGGAACTACGCCGGAGATGTTGTATGATCCCATGCATTATATTCTGCAATTGGGTGGAAAACGTTTACGACCTATCCTCTCATTAATGGGCGCAGGCATTTATGGTGATGCGGTTAAAGCAATGCCTCAAGCCTTGGCTGTAGAGCTTTTCCATAATTTTTCCCTCATTCATGATGATATCATGGATGCCGCTCCATTACGGCGCGGAAAAACAACTGTTCACACGAAGTGGAATGAAAACGTAGGGATTTTATCTGGAGACGGAATGCTGGTAAAAGCATACCAGTATATCGCCAAATGTGATTCCGCAATTTTACCAGAGGTTTTAAATACATTTTCTAAGACGGCTCTTCAGGTTTGTGAAGGTCAGCAAATGGATATTGATTTTGAGACCATGGATGATGTGGCTTCCTCCGCGTACATACAAATGATCCAGTATAAAACTTCTGTTTTGTTGGGTTGTGCAATGAAGATTGGCGCACTAGTAGGCGGCGCTTCCAAAGACGATTCGGATGCATTGTACCAATTTGCAATGCTTTTAGGAACCTCTTTTCAGATTAAGGACGATTACCTTGATGTTTATGGTGATCCTGAAAAATTCGGCAAGCAAGTTGGAGGAGACATACTCAGTAATAAAAAGACCTTACTTTGGATTGAGGCCAAGCGAAGAGCTAAAGAGCAAGGTATTGAATTTGAGAGCTATAGTTCCATGGCCCCTAATGAGGATAAGGTTCATAGTTTCCAAGAACTGTATAAAATATTAGCGGTTGATTCTTACGCTCAAGAAGAAATAAGTCGTTATTATCATCTATCCCTTGAGGCATTATCCAAGGTGAGTGTTAAGGAGGAAAAATTGACTCCATTGAAAGAGTTTGCCTCTTGGCTTTATTATAGAGAGTCTTAATTGTTTGAGGTCTTTATAAACCCATTATTTCTGGTTATTTTTGCCGCCAAATCTCTATAGAATGAATGTATTGGTATTAGGCTCAGGTGGACGGGAGCATGCGTTATCGCATAAAATTTCACAGAGTAATCGTTGTGAAAAGTTATATATCGCTCCGGGAAATGCCGGTACCGCAGCATTGGGTGAAAATGTGAATTTGAATATAGAGGACGCTGTTGAGGTTGGTACTTTTGTAAAATCGAATGCCATAGATATTGTTGTCATTGGGCCGGAAGCGCCACTAGTTTCTGGACTTCACGATGGGCTAAAAGCCAACCCATCACTAACAAATCTCATTGTTGTTGGGCCTCGTAAAGCAGCTGCAGAGTTAGAGGGCTCTAAAGATTTTGCAAAGAAGTTCATGATTCGTCATAACATCCCTACGGCAGCTTATGAAACATTTACTAAAGACACCCTAGAGCAGGGTCAGGCCTTTTTAGAAACCCTAAATCCACCTTATGTTTTAAAGGCAGATGGTTTAGCAGCGGGTAAAGGTGTGCTCATTATTGAAGACCTTAATGAAGCAAAAGCCGAACTTAAAAACATGCTTGTTGACGCTAAATTTGGAGATGCTTCAACTCGCGTCGTTATAGAAGAATTCTTGGCGGGAATAGAATTCAGCATTTTTGCTTTGGCGGACGGTCGCGGAGGTTATGCTTTGTTACCTGAAGCAAAAGATTACAAAAGAATTGGTGAAGGTGATACGGGATTAAATACAGGCGGTATGGGTGCTGTTAGCCCGGTACCGTTCTTTGACGATACCCTGCGAAAACGTACCATTAAAGAAATAATTGAGCCAACTATTCAAGGATTAGTAAAAGATAATTTACCCTATCAAGGTTTTGTGTTCTTTGGTTTAATTAACACGAACAGAGGTCCCAAGGTAATTGAATACAATGTGCGTTTGGGTGACCCAGAAACAGAAGTGGTTATTCCTCGTCTGCAAACAGATATTATTGATTTATTTATTGCCATGAATAAGGGTACTATTGGCGAAATAGAGGTTGAAGTAAACCCTCAAACTGCGGCTACAGTAATGGCAGTGAGCGGAGGATATCCGGGCTCTTATGAAAAAGGCAAGGCCATCAATGGATTGCGTGATTTTCAGCACACAACTGTATATCATGCAGGAACGAAGCTTAGTAATGAGGTGATTACCTCAGGTGGCAGAGTGATGGCATTTACCAGCTTCGGTGTAGATAAAGAAGACGCCTTGTCCAAGAGTTATGCTGCCTTAAATGAGGTAAGTTTTGAGGGCATGAACTATCGCAAGGATATTGGTTTTGACCTCTAAGTTCAAGTTCGGATTCAAGGCAATGTGGTAACAACAAAAAGCCCCGGCTTGTGCCGGGGCTTTTGTAAGTCATATTTTTTAATTACGCTTCACCATTTGATTTGTGCTTTCGCATTTGAAGCACCCAGTATAGCAATCCGCCTGCAATGACTAGCATAAATATTCTATTAACCGTATCACCAGCAAATGGAAGTATTTTAAAAGTTGCTTGGAATAAATCCCCTAAGCCTTCAAAGAAATTTCTTAACATAGCATGAGCGTTTGAAAGCGCTAAAATAATACAGAAAAAGCAATGCTCATTCGCCAATTTCGAAAGATTGATAGTTATTCTTGGATTAAGCTATCACTTACCGCCATAGCGGTGGTGATTGCTATAGGATTTGCTAGAAATCAATCTCCCTTGGAAGTTGTGCTGTTCTTGGTTTTATTCCTGGTTCTAGGAAGCCTCACCAATATTATGTTTAGGGAACGCTGGGCCTATAAGAGCACCAATTTTAGGTATTTTGTATTTGCCGTCTTCACACTTTTATGGTCCGCAACTCATGAGGGGTATGAACTTTTGATTTGGTCTTTTCTTCTAGAAATTCAATGGCAGTTTTCAGAAAACTTTAGGATAAAAAAGAATGCGGTTTGGTTGCTAAACCATGCGAGTATATCAGCTTTAGTGCTGATTTTCAGCTCTGGTAATGGCTATTTTTTTGGAATTTGTTCCCTTTTGATTCTGCTACGAATAGTTACTTGGAGACCGCTGTATGTACTACAATGGTTGATTGGTTTCCTTTTCCCTTTATTGATTGCTTACCTTCTTAGCACAAACGGATTGATGAATATTACCTTTGAGTGGGTTACGGATTATCCTACCAATATCCATATTTGGCTCCCTTTGGGTTTGCTTTTTATTTTAACCCTTCATCAAGTGGTATATTCCTATAGAAAGGCAAATCAAACAAACAAAAGGCGTTCGTTATTGTCCTTGTTCCTATTTCTTTTAGGTGCTTTAGGCGCGTGGTTTGGAGTAGGGACTATGGCAACAGCAATAGCTATGCTAGGTCTAAGCTTTCAAGTTTCCAATGCGCTGTATTATTCTAAACCAAGGTGGTACATTGAGGGGATAGCACTTATTATTGTTATTTACAGCTGTTTACTTTTATTCGGCGTTACACTCCCTATATGAAGCAGAAACTCCTTGTTATTAGGTTCTCCTCTATAGGTGATATTTTACTTACTGCGCCGGTAATACGCGAATTAAAAGAGGCAGGACATCATATTACCTTTTTGGTAAAGAGTCGTTTTATGTCCACTGCGCTTCTATTGAACGGAGTAGATCAGGTATTGTGTTGGGAGGAATCTTCAGAAGAGATCTTTCACGGATCAACTCATGGTTTTGACCGGATCATTGACTTACAAGGCACCGCACAATCAAAAAGATTCACTAAAAAACTAAGAATTCCTTCGGACACCTATCAAAAGCCTTATGTGCGCAGGGCACTTTTGATTGCAACCAAGAAAAGTCGTTATGCTCTTGCTCCTGTGGTTGAGCGTTATGCAAAAGCGGCAGGTATTGCCCCTAAAACAAGAGAAATAAAATTTAAAATAAAAGGCCAAGCCCAATGGATAGCTAAGATAGTGTTAGTAATTGGCGGCACTAAATTGGGGAAACGGTTAGCAAAGCAGCAATGGCTTGAGATTATTAGCAGGTTACCTCAGCATCAGGTGGTGCTTTTAGGGGGACCCGATGATCAGCAAACAGCACTTGAAATCATGTTGACTTTTCCGGAATGTATAGATGCAACCCATACCTCTGTAAAAGAGGGAATGGCTATTATTCAAGAGGCACAGTTGGTGATTAGCGGAGATACTGGGTTTATGCATGCTGCTGCACTAATGGGAGTGCCCTTAATTAGCCTTTGGGGAGCAACTCATCCATCTTTAGGGTTTGGACCATGGCCTGCAAGGGCAAATCAACGATGTGTGGTTACACAGGCGCCTACGCCACGAAGTAAACACGGTAAAGTACCGTTTTATGCGGCTAATCCAATATTGCGATTAGATACCAAAGAAATCCAAAAGGCTATTGCTGAGATTCTTCAGGATAGAACAATGCCTTAAGTTCGGTTGCCTCTTCTGGCTCCATTTTTCCTGCGATTATCAATGCTAATTGCCTCCTGCGCAGTGCAGAAGCAAAACGTTCCTTTTCAAGATCTGTCTCCGGCTCGATCTTTGGGACATTGATTGGATTCCCTAATTGATCCACTGCAACGAAAGTAAAGATCCCCTCATTGGCCTTTACACGCGATCCATTGGGGCGCTGTTCTTCTAAAAAAACATCCGCAATAATCTCCATTGAAGACGAAAAAGCTCGGCTTACTTTGGCCTCAATGGTTACTATAGCTCCATGTGGAATGGCGTTTTTAAAGGCAACATTATTTATAGTTGAGGTCACCACTTGACGTTTACAATGACGGTGAGCAGCGATTGCACAACAACGATCCATCCAGCTCAGAAGTTGGCCTCCAAAAAGGTTGTTCATCTGGTTGGTGTCATTGGGCATGACAATTTGTGTCATTACGGTCAGACTATCCTTGGGATGTTTAATAGTGCTCATGAAAAGAATAATGAATTGACTACAAAGGTAGTCTAAGGCCGCTTAGTAAGCATATATCCAAGCGCCAGAATTTATGGACGACTTAATCGTGGCCATAGATTTGATAGCTTCAGACCTGGAAGAATAATGTCCAATTCCTACTTTAAGCAAAGAGCCGGGTATGATAGATATTTCTAATCCTTTAGCAGCTAATTCAGCAGCATAATTATCAGCATTGTTTTTTTCTTTGAAAGAGCCTACTACAATGCTGTAACCTTTGGAATGCGTTGTTTTATTGATAGTAGCCACCGTATTTTTTACTACACGTGGAGCAGGTATACTTAGCGTCTCTTCAATTTCCGACTCTATTTCAACTTCAGCGCTGTTTAATAAATTGGTTTCTTCATTTTGGTTGAACCATCCAGCCACTTGGGTCACCACGGAGCTCTGCATTACACCCAAGCTAAACAGCGCCGCAACTGCAGCCGCCGCGCCCATACGTTGCCAAACTTTTAAAGCGTTTTTTGTATCCTCTCCAGGTATTTTAAGACTTGCGACCACTTTTGCTTGCAAAGCACTCTGCTCGTGCAGTCTGTGAATCATTACGGGAACGAAGCCAAAGCTTTGCGGGTCGAAAGTGCCTGGTTCAGCGTTGAACTTATTACTAGATGGAAAAGAACCTAGACCGGATAACATCACTACATTTCCGTGATCGATTTCATTCTGCCAAACTTTGATTTTTCTACCAATCCATTGTTCAGCTACTTCCATGGAGGCGCCCAACGATTTCATTACTTCAGGAAGAAGCGTGTCTTCTTTGGACCCTGGATTTGGACTATAGTGTAAGTATTGACCTGCAGGAAACGCCGTATTAGTGATGTGATTCCAACGCACTGCTTCCCTCTTTAAATAGAAAGTGCCCCAACCGGATAAATGTACTTTTCCGGTTTTCTGCAAACGGCTGATTATAATAGACTCAATGTTCATCTCATACAAAAATGAGGAATGTGTGAATAACTACATTTTATTATTTGATGCTATGCTTCTAAATTGTAAGGATTGATGTTAATAACTGCTATGAATCCGCTCCTCACACTCCATTTTTTCAAGGGAATAACCAATGCTGAAAAGCAAGCAATAATCGCGTCCGATCAATTCAATGAAAAAGACTTAAAACCTACTGTATATCAACAATATAAAAGGAAGGAGGACTTTGATTCCCGTTGGGAAAAAGCAGCTCTCCTTGCATCTATGGAATATGAGATTTGTCAAAGAGAGGGAGTGGTAATCTTGTATGTAAATGATGTTGATAACTTCCCGTCTGTTTTACGCGAAATTCCTGATCCTCCGGTGGTACTTTTTGGAAGGGGTCGTTGGAACAATAAGAAAGTACCACTAAGTGTTATTGGATCTAGAAAAATGACCAATTATGGTAAATTCCAATGTCGTCGTTTTGTAGAGGACCTCAGTCAGTTTCCAATAAATATAATTAGTGGTTTAGCCATGGGTATAGATGAAGTAGCACACCAGACCGCTTTGGACTGCGGAGCCACAACGCAAGCATTTCTAGCAGGCGGACTAGGCCATATAAGTCCTAAAAAAAATGCGATTCTTGCACAGCAAATTATGAATTCAGGCGGAGGTTACTTTACTGAACAGCCCTTTCATGTAGCTAGTTTACCCCCATATTATCCGGTTCGCAATAGATTAATCGCTGGAGCAGCCTTGGCTACACTGGTTATTGAGGCCGCAAGGAAAAGCGGCGCAATGATTACAGCTAATCAAGCTTTTAATTACGGTCGAGAAGTATTTGCTCTTCCAGGGGCTTTATTCCAGCCTATGAGTGAAGGACCCAACAAGTTGATTGCAGATGAAATCGCATCGATTGCATTGGATCCTGGAACATTTGCAAGTAATTTCTACCCGCTCTGGTCTAAAAATCGAAGTAAAATTGACTTAAGCAAATCTTTCGAAGGTCAATTAATTCAGCACTTTCCACACGGAAGAAAGGTGCATTCATCCTATTTGAAAAAGTATTTTGAAGTAAATAACTCTCAGTTGTTCAAGTCTTTACATGTTCTAATTGAACTGGGAGTGCTTCAGAGAATTGGTGTACATACCTATGCTCGAAAAACTGCTGATTGAAAGTGTTTACGAGTGAACATTTATTCTACATTTGTTGAAGAAACCTATCTAAATAAACAGAGATTTATGACCAGCCAGCACCAAGTGCAGATTGATGCTTTTGTTGATAAAGTTGATGCTGCTAATCCAAACGAGCCTGAGTTTATGCAGGCTGTTGTTGAAGTGGCCGAATCCGTAATCCCATTCATTGAAAACCATCCAAAGTACAAAGGCAAAAGCTTACTAGAGCGAATTGTTGAGCCAGAGCGTATTGTTATGTTTCGTGTGCCTTGGACAGATGATAAGGGTAATGTACATGTGAACAAGGGCTATCGCGTTGAGTTCAATAGTGCAATCGGTCCTTACAAAGGAGGATTACGTTTTCACCCTACAGTGAATTTGAGTGTACTCAAGTTCCTAGGCTTCGAACAAATATTCAAGAATTCACTTACCACACTCCCAATGGGCGGTGGTAAAGGAGGTTCTAATTTCAACCCAAAGGGCAAAACAGATGCCGAAGTGATGCGTTTTTGTCAGTCTTTTATGACTGAATTGAGCCGTCATATTGGCCCCAACACGGATGTTCCTGCGGGAGACATTGGAGTGGGCGGCCGTGAAATTGGTTATATGTTTGGTCAGTATAAACGACTCCGCAATGAATTTACAGGCGTATTAACCGGCAAGAGTCTTAGCTGGGGTGGATCATTGATTCGTCCGGAGGCAACGGGATACGGAACAGTATATTTTGCGAAGGAGATGCTTGCTACCCAAGCGGATACTTTTGAAAGTAAACGTGTGGTTATTTCTGGTTCAGGAAATGTTGCTCAGTTTGCGGCAGAGAAATGTCAAGAATACGGGGCTAAAGTCATTACCATGTCAGATTCTTCGGGTCACATTATTTGTGAAGAAGGATTAAGTAGTGATCAGTTGAAATTTATCATGAATTTGAAAAATGTTCGTAGAGGTCGTATTCATGAAGCTGCGGATGAATTTGATAATGTGTCCTTCAAGAAAGGAACGCCATGGAATGTAAAAGCAGATGTTGCTTTGCCATGTGCTACTCAGAATGAGCTTAAGGTTGAAGATGCTAAAACGCTTGTAGAAAATGGTCTAATCGCCTTAGCAGAAGGCGCAAACATGCCCTGCACCCCAGAGGCTGTAGAGATTTTTCAAAGTAAAAGTGTTTTGTTCGCTCCGGGCAAAGCTTCCAATGCAGGAGGCGTTGCAACCTCAGGATTAGAAATGAGTCAAAACTCACTACGGATGAATTGGTCTCGTGATGAGGTAGACGGTCATTTAAGACGAATTATGAAGGATATTCATTCTGCTTGTGTAGAATTTGGTACCCGTAAAGACGGAACGGTAGATTACGTTGGTGGAGCCAATATTGCAGGTTTTGTGAAAGTTGCGGACGCTATGTTAGATCAAGGAGTCGTGTAATTTGAAAAACTAATGGTTAAATAAAACTAAAACAGGCGCCCTTGGGCGCCTGTTTTAGTTTTTGCTTTCGAATGACGACCACCACTGAATTACTGCCTTGGTGCAATTTAAGGTATCGGAAATGTGTCCCATATGGCCGTGTTTCGAGATGAACTTGAAACCAATGCCGGGCAGGTTTATCCAATCTTTTGTTTTTTCAAAAGGGACAATAGTATCAGTTTCTCCAACAAAAACGCCAATTTTGTTGGGTTCTAATGCTTGTGGCGGTTGTTCTAGAATAGGAGTCTTGTCTGAGCGGATTTTGATTCCTCGAATCGCTGCAATCACACCTTCCACATTCATTTCAAGACTGTATTCAATTTGCTGGGAAATTTGCTTAGAACATGTTGCTCTCAACTCTTCACTGAAAAGTTGTGGAATAGCGGTTCTAATGAAGGCGTCTTTGTAGCTTCTTACGAGCTTTTCTGATCGGTCGCGCATGATTTTCCGCTCTGAACTGTCTGCATGTGGGGTAGAGAAGAATAATCCTAATCCTCCTAGTTGATCATAGTTTTGCGCATAAGCCAACCCTACGTAACCGCCCATGCTATGACCTAAAATAATTGGCTTTTGTAATTCAAGGTGATGAACTATGGCAAAGACTGTTTCCGCCATTTTTTCCATGGAATGATTACTGCTAAGTGAACCACTTTTGCCGTGTCCTAACAAATCAATACAAACCACTAACCCCTTGGATTCAAAATGGGAAATCATACCATCCCACATTCTGCTGTCCTCAAGAAAGCCATGCAGCAATACTAAAGGGGGTAATAAAGAAGGCGCGCCCGTAATTTGGTAATAAACGGGCGCGCCTTGGTATTGTATGAACGTCATTATTTTGCCATAAAAGCTTCGATTTCTTCCACTGTTTTTGGAATTTCTCGAGTCAAGTTTTCATGTCCTTCTTTGGTAACGACGATATCGTCTTCAATGCGAATACCAAGACCTTCTTCCGGAATATAAATTCCAGGCTCTACCGTAAATACCATGCCTTCTTCTACGGGTATGGTCCATAAGCCGTAGTCGTGCACATCAAGGCCCAAATAGTGGCTTGTACCGTGCATGAAGTACTTCTTATATGCGGGCCAAGCTAGATCTTCGTTGGCTACATCATCTTTGGATATCAGTCCTAGTTTCAATAACTCATCGGTCATTAAATCACCTACTTTCTTATGGTAATCGTCCAACATGATACCCGGACGAAGCATAGAAATAGCTCCTTCATGTACGCGTAAAACAGCGTTGTATATTTCTGCTTGTCGTGCAGAGAATTTACCGTTTACGGGAAAACATCTCGTTACGTCACACGTATAATTTCCATATTCAGCGCCCACATCAAACAAAACAAGGTCACCATCATGACATTCCTCATTATTTTCAATGTAATGCAACACATTTGCATTATTTCCTGCTGCTATTATTGGAGTGTAGGCAAAACCACGGCTGCGATTCATTAAGAACTCATGCATAAACTCAGCCTCTAATTCATGCTCCCAAACTCCTGGTTTCATGTATTTCAAAACTCGCTTGTATCCCTTGATTGTAATTTCAGCGGCCTTGCGCATAACCTCCAATTCATTTTCACTTTTAGTACCACGGATACGGTGCAAAATCGGTTGGCTACGCTCATATTCGTGTGCGTGATAATGCTCTTTGATCCAGGCATTCATGCGGTCTTGTCGCAACTCTGTCTCCACATGAGCTCTAAGGTGTTCATTACCATTGAGGTAAATACTTTCCGCATTCACGGCCATTTCATTAAAGACGCGTTCAAATTCAGACAGCCAAAAAACAGTTTTGATACCACTGATGTCAAACGCTCGTTCTTTAGTGTATTTGGCTCCTTCCCAAACTGCAATCAAATCATTGGTTTCTTTTAGAAACAATACTTCGCGAAGGTTTTCTTTATGTGCATCTGGAAAGAGCACCAAGATACTTTCTTCTTGATCGGCGCCGCTGAGATACAAAATATCGCTATGTTGTTTAAAAGGCAGGTGAGCATCAGCGCTAGATGGATATACATCGTTTGAAGTGAAAATAGCTAATGAATTAGGTTTCAGTAGCGAGGTAAATTTTTTGCGGTTTTCAATAAAAATTGAGCTGCTGAGCTTGTGGTAACGCATGACTGGTATGACTAATTTAATTTAGAATTGTTCTATAAGTGATTTACATGACAATCTTAGATAAACCAAAGTCTGTGATGTAAATTTGTTAAGTCAAAATTAGGCTATTAAACTTTAAATTGCTCATGGCAACAACTTCTAAAGGGCTTTTTGGCTCTTCTTTAGCACGAAAGTACTGGATGGCGATATCCGGACTCTTCCTTTGTACCTTCCTTGTAGGACATTTGTTGGGAAATCTTCAACTTTTTGTTTCTGGTGAAGAAGGAAAGTTGGCCTTTAACGAATACGGTCACTTCATGACCACTTTTCCAGTAGTTAAGGTACTTTCATGGATTACGTATGGTGCTATTTTCCTTCATACCGTTGATGGGATTATGCTCGCACTTCAAAACCGCGCAGCAAGACCTGAAGGCTATGTGAAAGAAAAGCAATCGGCCAATGCCTCTTGGGCATCTCGTAAGATGGCGCTCTTAGGTACACTCACATTGTTCTTCATCGTTGTTCATATGAAAAGCTTTTGGTACGAAATGCATTTCGGTGAATTGGGCGTAGATGCCAATGGTAACAAAGATTTATGGAGTCTTACTGTTAAGGCTTTTGAGCAATGGTGGTACGCGGCTTTCTACGTAATTGCAATTACGGGATTGGCATTCCACTTAAGTCACGGCGCACAGAGTGCTTTTCAGACGTTGGGAATAAACCATCCGAAATATACTCCGATCATTAAAATGACTATGACAGCATTTGCTTGGCTGATTCCTGCGGGATTTGTTGCAGTGGCGGTGTTTCTGTATGTCGTTCAACCGGGTCAAAACTTATAATTCGCTTATTATGGCATTAGATTCTAAAGTTCCAGCCGGCGCAATTGCCGATAAGTGGACCAAGCATAAAGGTGAGATTCCATTAGTATCACCTGCAAACAAGAGGTTACTTGATATAATCGTAGTAGGAACTGGTCTTGCCGGTTCTTCTGCGGCTGCTTCATTGGCAGAAATGGGATATAATGTGAAAGCATTCTGTTTTCAGGATTCGCCGCGTCGCGCGCACTCCATTGCGGCTCAAGGAGGTATTAACGCAGCGAAGAACTATCAAAATGACGGTGATTCTGTATACCGTTTGTTTTACGATACCATTAAAGGCGGTGATTACCGCTCAAGAGAAGGAAATGTACACCGTTTGGCTGAGGTAAGTCGCAATATTATTGACCAGTGCGTTGCACAAGGTGTTCCTTTTGCCCGTGATTATGGTGGCTTGCTTGATAACCGTTCATTTGGTGGCGTGCAGGTAAGCCGCACGTTCTATGCGAAAGGCCAGACGGGTCAACAATTATTATTGGGAGCCTATTCAGCACTCAACCGCCAGATTGCAAAGGGTCGTGTGAAAATGTACGCACGTCACGAAATGCAGGAATTGGTTGTTGTTGACGGAAAGGCTCGTGGTATCATCGCAAAGAATTTAGTCACCGGTGAGTTCGAGCGTCACAGCGCACACGCGGTGCTTCTTTGTACAGGTGGATATGGGAACGTATTCTTCTTGTCTACAAATGCTATGGGATCTAACGTTACCGCTGCATGGAAGGCTCACCGTAAAGGAGCTCATATGGCCAATCCTTGTTTCACACAGATACATCCAACGTGTATTCCGGTAAGTGGCGAAAACCAAAGCAAGTTGACTCTGATGTCGGAGTCGTTGAGAAATGACGGTCGCATTTGGGTACCTGCTAAAAAAGAAGATGCTGAAGCCATTCGTATGGGTAAACTTCACCCAAATGACATTGCGGAAGCAGATAGAGATTACTACCTAGAGCGTCGTTATCCGGCCTTTGGAAACCTCGTGCCTCGTGATGTTGCGTCACGTGCAGCAAAAGAGCGTTGTGATGCGGGATACGGAGTAAATAAAACGGGTGAAGCGGTGTACTTAGATTTCGCTGCAGCCATTATGCGCTTTGGTGAAGAGGAGGCACACGTTAAAGGCGTGAAAAATGCCTCTGTCAATGAAATTAAAGCCTTAGGTGAAAAAGTAGTTGAAGGCAAATACGGGAACCTTTTCCAAATGTATGAGAAGATAACTGCTTCTAACCCTTACAAAGAACCAATGATGATTTATCCCGCGGTACACTATACCATGGGAGGTCTTTGGGTAG
Organism: Flavobacteriales bacterium; assembly: GCA_002707525.1. Lineage (GTDB taxonomy): Bacteria > Bacteroidota > Bacteroidia > Flavobacteriales > Schleiferiaceae > UBA10364. The sequence continues at coordinate 37,505 of PAND01000004.1, read as the reverse complement.
ATTATAATTTAATGACTACTGTTCCGGGATGTTTCGCTTTAGGAGAAGCAAACTTCTCCGATCACGGTGCAAACAGATTGGGTGCCTCAGCATTGATGCAAGGCCTGGCCGACGGTTACTTCGTTGCGCCGTATACAGTAGGTGAATTCTTGAGTACGGATATTCGTTCGGGTAAAATTCCAACAGATAGCCCGGAATTTGAAGCCGCTGAACAAGCCGTTCGTGAGCGTACTGAAAAATTCATCAATAACAATGGCACGAAGTCAGTAGACTTCTTCCACAAGCGTCTAGGTAAGATCATGTGGAATGAAGTAGGTATGGCACGTAGTGAGAAAGGATTGAAACAAGCTATTGCAGATATTCAGGCGTTGCGTGAAGAATTTTATGCAGATGTTCGTGTGCTTGGTTCTGCAAATGGTATGAACCCTGAGCTTGATAAAGCAGGCCGCGTTGCGGATCTTATTGAACTGGGCGAGCTAATGGCCAAAGATGCACTTGAGCGTAACGAGAGTTGTGGCGGTCACTTCCGCGAAGAATACCAGAGCCTGGAAGGTGAGGCGCTTCGCGATGATGAGAACTTTGCCTTTGTAAGTGCATGGGAGTTCACTGGAGTTCCGGCTGAAGCGCAATTGCACAAAGAAGAATTGACTTTCGAGAATGTTGAATTAAAGACGCGTTCTTACAAATAATTGGACCTATGGATTTAACGTTAAAAATCTGGAGACAAAATGGCCCTCAAGAAAAGGGTGAGATGAAAACATACCCAATCTCCGGGGTTGAGGAAGATATGAGCTTTCTTGAAATGTTGGATTACTTGAACGATAAGTTGATTAACGATGGCATTGAGCCTGTTGTTTTCGACCACGATTGTCGCGAAGGTATTTGCGGTATGTGTTCTTTATTCATTAATGGTGAGGCACACGGTCCAGGCCGTAAGGTTACGACGTGTCAATTGCACATGCGAGAGTTTAAGAGTGGCGATACTATCTATATTGAACCGTTCCGAGCTAAGGCGTTTCCTATTGTTAAAGATTTAATGGTGGATCGTTCAGCATTTGATCGTATTCAACGTGCGGGAGGATTCATCTCTGTCAATACCTCCGGTAATACCATTGATGCAAACGCAATTCCGGTTCCAAAAGAAAATGCAGATAAGGCATTTGATGCGGCAACTTGTATAGGTTGCGGTGCCTGTGTGGCAACTTGTAAGAATTCTTCTGCTATGTTATTCGCTTCCGCGAAAATTAGCCAATTTTCGCTCTTGCCGCAAGGTCAGCCTGAGGCCAAGGAACGCGTGTTGAGTATGGTAAACCAAATGGACCTAGAGGGATTTGGTAATTGCACCAATACAGGAGCTTGTGAAGTGGAATGCCCAAAGGGAATCTCATTAGAAAATATTGCACGTATGAATCGCGATTATTTATTCGCTTCCTTGAGCAGTAACAAGTAACATCTTAAGCTAGCCAAAAGCTTTCACATCTTGAACCCCGGCCAAAGCCGGGGTTTTTTATGATTAGGATATTATTTTTTGCACCGTAGTGGTATATAAATTTCTTCCTCAGAATCAGGATGATTGTTTTTATAGGCGGGACCGAGTCGTTCAAAATGTGGTTTATCATCAAGCTCCCATGAGCTATTTGGAAGCCATTCCCCGTAGATATATCTCCATATGGTTGAATCACTACTCAAACCTTTAAAATGAAAAACGGCATAGGTTCCTGATGGAATGTGAATATGTTCAAATCCATCATTTTTAACTTNAGTTTCAACCCCTCCCCAGTATACAAAGACTGGACTTGCGTTTGGTCCAAAGAGTGGTATACCCTCAAATGACCTCAAAGAGATTAAATCATCATTGAGACGATTATTAACCCTAGAGATACGAGGCATAAATTGGCTCCATACCTCTGCAGGGGCGAAAGTCTGTAAATCCATAGATTTAGATATGCCGCTAAGCAAACTGCCTTCAAATTCAANGATTTTTGGCTCATTCATACCGAATATGGTATGCTTAATCGTTCAGTTTAAGAACGGCGAGGAATGCACTTTGTGGAATCTCAACATTCCCTAATTGGCGCATGCGTTTTTTACCAGCTTTNTGTTTTTCAAGTAGTTTTCTCTTTCTAGAAATATCACCACCGTAACACTTCGCNGTTACATCCTTACGAAGAGCACTTAATGTTTCACGGGCAATAATCTTATTACCGATTCCAGCTTGTATGGCAATCATGAATTGCTGCCTTGGAATCAACTCCTTCAATTTCAAGCACATTTTCTTACCAATATCGTAGGCATTGTCTCTATGAATAAGAGCGCTTAAAGCGTCAATAGGGTCGCCGTTAAGCATAACATCCACCTTGACCAAGTGACTTTCTCTGTAGCCTATAGGGTGGTAGTCAAAAGAAGCATAGCCCTTAGAGATAGTTTTAAGTCGGTCGTAAAAATCAAATACAATTTCCGCAAGTGGCATATCAAAACTTAGTTCAACTCGATTACTGGTCAAATAGGTTTGATTGGTTAAAATCCCACGTTTTCCAATACACAAATTCATTACGGATCCTACAAAGTCGGAACTAGTAATGATTTGAGCACGTATGAAGGGCTCTTCCATGCGCTCCATTTTAGTTGGATCTGGAAAATCTGTCGGGTTTTGTACCCAAACCGTATGGTCGGGGTTGCTTTTTAGATAGGATTTATAGCTTACGTTGGGAACCGTTGTAATGACGGTCATATTGAACTCACGCTCTAGACGCTCTTGGATAATTTCCATGTGCAACATTCCTAAGAATCCACAACGGAATCCAAACCCCAGTGCAGCAGAGGTCTCAGCTTCATAAGTCAATGAAGCGTCATTCAGCTGCAACTTTTCTAATGAGGAACGCAACTCTTCAAATTCCTCTGTTTCCACAGGATAGATTCCAGCGAAAACCATGGGTTTAACTTCTTCAAAGCCTTCAATTCCTACTTGCGCAGGGTGTTCAACAGAAGTTATGGTATCTCCTACTTTTACATCCTTGGCTTCCTTAATACCGGAAATAATATAGCCTACATCACCCGTTTTGATTTCCTTTGTAGGGAATTGCTTGATAAGATTGACACCAATCTCATCTGCATCATACTGCTTGCCAGTAGACATGAACTTTACACGTTGTCCCTTTTTGATTGTCCCGTTTACCACCTTGTATATGGCTTCAATACCGCGGAACGGATTGTAATGGCTATCAAAAATAAGCGCTTGTAGCGGTGCGTTTTCATCACCTTCTGGCGATGGGATACGCTCAATTATTGCATCAAGAATCTCCGGGACGCCTTGACCCGTTTTTGCTGAGCAATGCAAGATATCTTCCCTATTACAACCTATTAAATCAATGATTTGATCACCTATTTCTTCCGGATTCGCAGAAGGTAGGTCAATCTTATTGAGGATAGGGATGATTTCTAAATCATGCTCTAAGGCCAAGTATAGGTTGGAGATGGTTTGTGCCTGTATGCCTTGCGCTGCATCTACAATGAGCAAGGCGCCTTCACAGGCCGCAATGGACCTGGAAACTTCGTAGGAAAAGTCTACATGCCCTGGGGTATCAATTAGATTGATGGTATACTTTTCTCCGTTTTTCTCGTGATACATCTGAACTGCATGCGATTTGATCGTAATGCCTCGTTCCCTTTCTAGATCCATATCGTCCAAAAGCTGGTCTTGTTTCTCGCGGTCACTAACCGCGGAGGTAACGTCCAATAGGCGATCCGCCAAAGTCGACTTACCGTGGTCGATATGGGCGATGATACAGAAATTACGGATGTTTTTCATAGTCTGCTAAAATACACTATACGCCGCCTTCTCGTACCTTCTTTGGCACCTTTTGCCAAACAAGTTTATAGCTGGTCTCAATCATTTCTTGAATAAGATTCCACGATGCGTATTCTGAAGCTATAACCGTATTCCAATGTTGCTTGTTCGCGTGGTATCCAGGCAGGATCCACTCGTATTCTTCACGAAGCTCTAGATTGCGTTCAGGACTGTTTTTAAGATTGACTCTTGCAGGTTGTCTGTTCAAGCTTAGGATGGCAAATATCTTACCATGCACTTTAAAAACTAATGAAGTCTCGTCAAACGGAAAACCCTCTGTGACGTCCGGAAAACGAAGGGCAAATTCTCTGATTACTTCATGATTCATAGGTTAAAGATAGTTAGGAGAGTTTATCTTCGTTCTCATGGATCGCATCTTTGATATTGAAAACTGGGACCGAAAGGAGAACTATTTCTTCTTCAAGGATTTTCAGGAGCCGTTTGTGGGTATAACAGTGGAATTGGATGCAACAGAATTGGTGAACATATGCAAAGCAAAGTCAATTAGTATTCATCATGCTCTTTTATACTGTACCATTTCTGCTGCGAATCAATGTCTTCCCATGCGTCTTAGAAGAAAGGATGACGGGGTAATAGAGCACAGCAGCATAGACATGGGCTGTGCTGTAATGAGGGAGGGGACTTCTGCCTTCACGTTCGCTTATTATCCCTGGCTTGAAGGAGATAATGCAACAAGTTTCATGATGCGAGCTATGGAGATTACAAGAAAGACGGCCCAAGGAATGCCACTAGAGCACAGGCCCAACCGAACTAACTTAATATACGGAACCACCTTACCTTGGATTTCATTCACCTCATTTAGCCACCCTAAAAAAGGCGGAGGACATAGTATACCTAGGACGGTTCTTGGAAAGATTTTTAAAAGAGATGGAAGAGATTTGCTTCCATTTCAGCTAGAGGTTGATCATGCATTGATGGACGGTATTCATATGGCAGCATTCCTTGACATCCTCAAAAAGGAACTGAACCAATTCAACCTATAATATTGTCAATAAAAGGCTCCTGATCAAGATGATCTATGGGGTTCCAAAGGTGACTTTCAAAAGACTGCACTTGGTCTTCAATGACCTTTATTCCTTCACTTTCCAAAAGGTCTTGCATTAGAGTTGATCCTGTGAAAAAGTGCTTACCGGTGAGGACTCCTGAACGATTCACCACCCGATGCGCGGGTATAGAAGAGTCATTATGGGAGGCATTCATTGCATAACCCACAACTCGTGCACTTCTAGTTTCTCCTAAAAAACGAGCGATATGACCATAGGTGGTCACCTTCCCCTCTGGAATAAGGCGGACAACTTTATACACTTTATCAAAGAATTCACTAGCCATTACTTTTCCAATGTTTCATGGCCTCTTCTATGCCGTCAAGTTTAAACCGTAGATAGGTGATTGCCTTCCCGTGCTCTAGCCAGATACTTTCATAATGGGTAATGACATCAAATAGAATACCCTCATTTGGCTGAATTTGTGAGTAGATATCGTGGTAAGACTCCTCAACTTCAAGCCCTAGCATTTGAATGATTCCGTGGGTATACCCATGCAAGTATTCACTGTCGCACTTGAGGTTTACAGTGCCTCCTGACTGAAGAAGCTTTGCATATTTAAGAAGGTATTCTGGATGTGTCAAACGATGCTTTGCGCGCTTGTATTTAATCTGAGGATCAGGGAAGGTTATCCAGATCTCTTCCACTTCATTCTCACCAAAACAATTCTCAATGAAATCTATTCTTGTCCGCAAGAAAGCTACATTCTCTAGTCCTTCTTCTGTTGCAGATTTTGCTCCCCTCCATAGTCTAGCTCCTTTGATATCAACACCAACATGATTTTTTTCAGGATTCCTACGCGCCATTTCCAGGGTGTATTCCCCTTTTCCACAGCCCAATTCAAGTATTATGCCTTTATTGTTTCCAAATTGCTTTGTGGCCCAATGCTTTTTTAAGTCTAGGCCATTAATCGCCTCTTCCGTTGTTGGTTGTACCACATTGTACATCTCTTCGTTTTCACGAAACTTGCGAAGTTTGTCTTTACTCATGCTGCGAAATTACAGCGCGATTTGGAGTTTAAGAAATTAGATTAATGTTGGATAATCACTTTTTCAATGTGGTGTTTAGTTTTATCGAAAAGGTCAATAAAGTAGACGCCTGACTGCACATGACTAAGGTCAAAAAAATTCTCATAAGATGAAATTACACTAAAGTGGACCAAATAACGTTTCTTCTTTTCATGCTTACTTGTAATTTATATAAATTAGTTAAAGCCATAGCAATGCTGTTCTAATTTGGAATTTAATTTTTGCAATGAAGTGGGTTGGTCAAATCTTCTCAGCCTATTTAGCCACTGAGAGACGCTTAAATTGTAGTGTGCCCTTAGACCAAATTTCACAAAGAAATATTCCGTTTGAGAGCGTACTTACATCCAATGTTATCTGTGAAGATTCTTCCATAAATGTATTGCTGCTCAATAGTATGCCGTTGAGTGAATAGATATTTATTTGATCAATACCTTNAGAGCTACGAACGGTTATGTTTCCGCTAGTAGGATTGGGAAAAACATTCACATTAAGAGTTACATCTTCATCCAATGCTAGATTACAATCGCTTCCAATCATATTAGCATCTAGCCAGTCTATTCTATACATCAACCAATCTTCCATTAGCGCAACGTCGCCGTCAAAGGTTGCGGCAACATACTTTACTGCACTCGGATTTTGTCCCATGAGAGGCCATCTATTATGATTTCTTATAGCCGCATTACTCAGGAGTATTCTGTTAGCAGCAATAAAGTCCTTTATGCTGTCCTTGTGCCATACGGTAGCTCTCAACTCTTCCCAGCGGCAATTGACCGCATTGGCAAACTGCGGGGTATAGACCAAATCTTCCCACCACGCTGGATTGGTTCCGGAACACCAATTCCCGGAAAACATATAACCGGTTGGAAGGTAGCCTTCACAATAATCAACTAATCCAAAAGCAAAATTGAAATCCCAAATGGGTCCTGCATGAATCTTACCGCCATTGCTGTCCTTTTTCTTATGATAATAGGTGCTTGCCCGGTAAGCATCAACATCCTTGGTGACTTCCATCATAAGAAAAAAGTCTACAAATGAATTTAAATCCATGTATTCGTGCCAATATTTTCCGTTGTAGGGCACGCTTGTGTTCTGCAAGGAATGTTCCCAATTATCCACATAATCTTGGATGTATTGCTCCTGTTGGAGCACTATGTTCTTGCGCTTAGGGTAGGTATAGGTGTAGGGGATTTTAGTAGTATCAGAAAGCATACTGAAGCTTGATCGCCAATCTACAGGCTGCCAATCGGTCTTAAAAATATATCCTCCTGTAAGGTCATCACCGGAAATTTCGTCTGGGTTTAATTTGGCAATATCAACTCTATCCGAGCCGCGTTTAATCTTCTCCATTAACACATAAATCCCCTCATAATTACCGTTGATGAAGAGTTCTACAAATCTTGTCTTTGAAGCATAGTTTCCTTGTTTATTTGCCATATGCATAGCCAGAACATTTCGCATAAAGCTTCGGTCGCCATAAGGNCCGTGCAGTATCCAGTCTTCTTCCTCCGGAAGTTCTAGGGGTGAAACATCCGTATCCTCCCATTGGTTATCTTTTGTTTCAATGGCATAACCGTTTTTTGGATAGACAAATTGCGACCACCTCCCACGCTTTTCAATCTCTATGTTTGATTTCAAATTATATTCTGAACCATAGGAGGGATGCGAGCTAGAGGAATCGTTCCATACGATTTCCATCTCACCTCGAATAGATGGATCATCTAAGATATCTTCTTCCCAAGTATTGATTCGAAGCACAGCAATATCACTTTCAAAAGTTTCATAATTAAACCAGGATATAGGGTTGGCATGTACTTGCGTTGGCGTTTTCATACCACAATGCAGCCAATATCTAGCGGTCAAATCTGAACTGCTAGCACCGTTGGTATTAACAGTGTGAATAGCCAATACATTGGTGCCGTTTTGAAGTGCATTATTCCAAATATCTTTTTCCAATACGTAGGTGACAGCATCCCCACCTTGATACATTTTAGCCTCACGCCACTGCACTGGTGAATAATTATATGGAGGGAGCGTGGTGTCCACATTTCCCCGAGCTATTTCAAATCCGTTGAGGTAAGCAACAAATCCATCGTCGTAATCGCCATGAAAAATAAGTGCCTCAACATCCTGCTTTTGACTTACCGTAAAGGAACGTCTCATGTAGAGTGATGCGCAATTTGCAACTGTAGTTTGGTCGTCCCCGTCCCCATAACCCAATCCGCCAGTTGCTGATTGCCAGGTTGCATCGTTAAAAGAGGGACTCATCCAATTATAGGATGGTTCACTATTGCCAAGCCTATACTTCCATTGGTCATTCTCATCCACCAATTTTTCCCAATGGTCTACCTGTGCATGTAGAGAGGTACCGCAGAAGAATAGGGTAAAAAAAATAGCTAGAAAGTGTTGTTTGTGTGTCATGAGTCTAAATTACGAAAGACTATAATGTAGTTGCTATACTTTTACTTGACAGTAATAGATTTTGACTATTGAGAAAGAGGGCGTTTACTCCCAGTTGGAAAACGGCCGTATACTTAATGCGGAATTGTAGTATCGCGCATCTTGACTAACTTCTTCACCAGCCCAGTTAGGTAATGAGAACTCTTGATGTTCAGTCTGTAGCTCTATTTCTGCTATAATTAACCCGGTATTGAGGCCTTCAAAGACATCAATTTCCCAAGTGAGTCCATCGTGAACAACAATATGACGAACCTTTTCAATGGGTATGTTTTCACTGAGTTCTAACAGTTCAAGACCTTCATTGTACGGAATAGAGTATTCATATTCGACTCTAGAAATACCAGAGGTTTTTCCTTTTATGGTTAAGAAGGCTTCATGGTCCCTTGTTCTTACACGAACTGTGCGCTCTGATGCAGTTTGTAAGTATCCTTGCTTGAGGTGAACCCGTTTAATTACTTGATTCTGCCATGCATCACTAATAACCAAAAATTTTCTTTCTATTTCAACGGACATTAAAATGGAATTGGAGCTGTTAACGTAATGATTTCCTTGGAGGTAGGGTGTTGAAATACCAATTCGTGCGCATGCAAGTACAATCGTTCACCAATTACACCGTATAATTCATCGCCTATCATGGGTAAGCCTAATCCGTCAGGATGCGCACAATGGACCCTGAGTTGGTGTGTTCTCCCCGTTACCGGTTTCAATGCTAACCGCGAGTATTCTTTTTCTTTATGCAAGACTTTCCAAGTGGTCTTTGAGGGCTTCCCATTTTGGTGACAGACCATTTGTCTGGGCAAATCAAAGTAATCTGGGGCCAAAGGCAATAGGATAGTTCCTTCCTTTTCCTTGACCGCTCCAACGACTTCTGCGATGTATGTTTTTTCTACCTGCCGCTTGATGAATTGGCGTTGCATACGTTTGTTTGCTTTTGGATTTAGCGTAAACATGAGCAGACCAGAGGTGCTCATATCAAGGCGGTGAAGCAGGATGGCACCAGAAGCATTTGGATATAGATTTTTAATTCGAGTCAAGGCGGAATCCTCTATTTCTACGCCAGGTACACTCAAGAGTCCGGCAGGTTTATCCACCACTACAAGGTCTTCATCCTCATACACAATGGGCATAGGCTTGTCTTTACCGTAGTTAAGTAGGGGATTTTCTTCTACATCAAGCCCTTGAAGCATATGTCCAAGAATGGGTCTGCAACGCGAAGCACAAGAAGGATAAAAATAACCGTGTTTGCGCACCTCTTTAACTGGTGCTGCTCCCCACCAAAACTCACCCATACAAATGGGCTTAAGGCCATTCTTGTAGGCAAACTGAAGTAATTTAGGTGCGGCGCAATCTCCGGATCCGCTGGGGGGATGCCTGAGGTCAAAATCTGGAAAGCAGTCGCTCAACACTTGCTCTTTTCCGTGGGCATTTAGAAAGACGTAATGGTTGAATATTTCACGTTGTAAAGTATTGGATTTTGTGCGGCGTATCTCTTTAAGTCCTTTAACCTCTTCTAAGAAGTTTGCTAATTCTCCTTCCAAAGCTTCTTGTTCAATCACCCACTCTTTGCTGCGGTGTTTGAATACAAGTTGCCCTTGAATACTCTCTTTGGCCAATCGTTCTTTTACCTCTTCATAGTCTTCATCACTCAGGGTTTTTTTTACCGTTTCCCTGTACCTCTGCCGTGCTTTTTTGGCGTCTTTTAAATCTGCCCGCCCAGCACGAAGGAATTCATTGATTTGTGTAAGTCGGTCCTCTAGTTTACCAATTGCCTCTAATCGGTTGGGGTCTTTTTCCAAAGCAACAATTTCTGCGCTCATTTCATTGAGCTCTATCTCCCCTTTTTTATAAAAGGACTGAGCAGCATGAATATCACAAATAGGGGGGACAAAGTATTCTTTGGGGTCCTCACTCAACTTTCCGGAATAAGCGGCAAGCCAGCCTAATTTACCTGCTTTGTTGCGGACAACCAGCACCCCAAACATTTTCCCTTGTTCAATGAGATGTTCATTATGTGTGAGGCCAAAATTGTGCTTTAAATCGGTCTCAATGAGGTAGCTTTTAAGTTGCTCAGATGCCAATTCTACCAGCGGATGGGGCGTATAGAAAAATGGATAGGTAAATTTTTCAGGTGGCCTAATGCCACTGATGTCTTTTGAAAAAGTATGAAGTAATTGATGGAGCATTATAGTTCCAAATATAGCTGCTGCTTATCGCTTACCATAAATGTCAAATTGATCAAAAAATTCCCAAAGCAGCCAGTTTGCACTTTTACCATTGAGCTCAAAATGAAACCATGTATGTCCGCCACCAATGACCTTGTAATGCTCAGAAACTACACTGCTGTCTCCATCTAAGTGAGCGTGATGTTCTAGGTTGTAGGAATTGGATGACAGGGGTTCTACCGTAGCAGTAGCAGCACAATTATTAACCTCTGCCCAGAAAGTAAGCGCATCCATTTGACTTAAGACTTCTGTGCCTCCTGTATAGCTCACAACGCCGTCGTTGGTGCCATGAAAACTCAAAACAGCTGTGGGATGCGACGGCATACAAGTGTTAGAGGTATCTGTTAAACATCCAGAAATAGATGCTACTGCTGCAATTTCATTGCTGAGGTAACAAGCAAGCGCATAAGACATCATCCCTCCGTTAGAATAGCCGCAAGCATAAATTCGCTCCCTATCTATCATGTAGGCACTATCCAGGTAAGCCAATAATTCGCTTACAAATCCAAGATCTTCCGCATCACTTTTATTGTCTGGGCCTGGCAAAGCATTATTCCAATGCGGACTTCCGTCTAGAAGAGTTCCTTGGGGATATACAAGAAGAAACTGTGCGCTGTCTGCTACAGCCGTCATTTCCGTTTCAACTAAGTGGCTGGAAGCATTCCCGCCAAAACCGTGAAAATTCAATACCACTGGAAGAGCAAAGCTGCTGTCGTATCCATTCGGCGTATATACTAATGCAGACCTGTCTAAGTTGTCGTGATTGATGATAACTGTTTCGGTTCCTCTGGGGGTTTGTGGGTTTTCATTTTTACCGTTGTCACCACAACTTAACAAAACTAGGAAAAGAAGGAATAAGGAGTATTTGTGCATTTATAGTTGATTAATCTAAAATAGTCTCAAGCAGCGCATAATACCGATCCGCAATGAATGAAGAGCCGTCTTGATTGTAATGAATNGGATCCGCGAGCATATTGTCTGTAAATCCTGTAGCCATATCAATGACCAAAACCTCCGAAGACGCTGTGGTCAATGAAGAGGCAAGACTGTCAATATCATTCAGCAGCCGTGCGTGATTCGTGCCTAATGGTCCAATCATCATGACTAGGCTGTGTCCTGGAGCCATTTTTTCCAAAACAACGGTTACTTCAGGATTGAAGGCTTGGAGCCCCTCAACAATATCTACTANGTTTTCAATAGCACTTTCGTAGCTCAGTCCGTCAATAATGTCATTGCCTCCTGGTGAGCTAAAAAGTACTACATCAGGGGTGTCTACACTTGCAGTCCAGTTGGGTAGATCTGCAAGAAGCTGACCCGATGTCCAACTGCTATGACCTTCATGATGAGGATCAAATTCTTCGTCATTGACTAGCGAGTATATTTCACCGTCTACTTCACCTCCAATGAAATCTACATTCCAGTCATTCATCCTAAGCTTTTTCCATAATTTATAACGGTAGCTGTGATACGCTGGAGGGCTTCCTTGGACACGCGAAGCACCCAAAGGTAAAATCTTGTTCACTTGAGGTTCTTCGTTTCGATTGTTCTTACACGATACGATTACCAATACAACTAGTAAGGGAATAAGCCATTTTTTCATTTTCCTAAGGTAATTGATTTTGACCAAGTTGAATTATTTTTTCCCTCATTGTGGAGCTTGCCTTCCTTGATTTCCACTTCTCTTTGGTGGGCGTTCTGTGGAAATATAAACAGACAACCCAACAGCATTTCATCCAGCGAAATCTCTAAGAATTCGCGTGCGGGCTTTTGACGTAAAACACCGCCGGAGGACCAATAATTGGGAAACCCTTTATGCGTTGCTCCAAGTAATATGTTTTGAATGGCGGCACTGCTTGCAGCAATATGCTCCATGTTTCTGAGGTTTCCTGTAAAGGGTAGGGGCTCTATATCTCGCTCCTGCGGTTGCTCTCCAAATACGTCAGGTAGCCAAGTCATTATAATTAAGGCCTCCGCAGCCCAAAGCATATTGACTATTTTTCCTGGCGGCATATCCATAAACTGGAGCTGCTTTGCTAGCGTGCGGCAGGTACCGCTATTCAGGGTATATGCTCGGAAAGGCAGGGAGCTTTCTAGCCCGTATGTTTGATACTTGGCAGCACACTTATAGTGATAAGGCGCACATGCAGCAAGATCCAATAGGTCCTTAATAAGGTCCTCTTGCTCCTTAGGATTCAAACTTGCCTCCCAAGGCGCATCTGCCAAAACCTTAGCGGTTTTGCGTTGCTTGATAATATGTTCAGTATTGCACTCGTTGCTCATGAATTGGAACTACTTTTTGATTAAGGAAACTTGGGAAACTTAGAGAAGTNTCTTGGTCTTTTTTCCAAAAACGCATTCCGCCCTTCCACGGCTTCGTCCGTTCCATATGCAAGCCTAGTAGCTTCCCCTGCATATACTTGCTGTCCCACAAGACCGTCGTCAATTAGATTGAACCCGAATTTTAGCATTTTAATTGCAGTTGGGCTTTTGGTCATAATTTCTTGTGCCCATTCGTAGGCCACTTGCTCCAATTCTTCATGCGGAACAACTTTATTGACCATCCCCATCTCGAAAGCTTCTTGAGCGGAATATTCAGCACCTAGAAAGAAAATTTCACGCGCACGCTTTTGTCCCACTTGGCGTGCTAAATAAGCCGAGCCAAAGCCGCCGTCAAAGCTGGCTACATCTGCATCAGTTTGTTTGAAGATGGCGTGTTCTTTAGAGGCAATGGTCATATCACAAACTACATGAAGGCTGTGGCCACCGCCAACTGCCCAACCAGGCACCACAGCAATGACTACCTTATTCATGAATCGGATCTGACGCTGGACGTCCAAAATATTGAATCTGTTGATGCCGTTTTCACCCTTATATCCGGTTGTTGAACGTACTCTTTGGTCTCCGCCAGAGCAGAAGGCCCAGCCGCCGTCCTTAGGTGAAGGTCCCTCACCAGTTAGAAGCACTACACCAATCTCTTGGCTTTCGTGACAAAGAATGAGTGCCTCCCAAAGCTCATCTACAGTTTTGGGGGTAAATGCATTGCGCACCTCTGGGCGGTTAAACGCAATACGTGCAACGCCATTGCATTGCTTAAACGTGATTTCCTCGTATTCCTTGATAGTTTGCCATTCTAGTTGGGCCATGGTTCAATTCTTTAGTTGGGTTTGAACATTAACAAAGGTAGCATGTAATAGTTGATAGCAGAAGATTACCCATGAAGCGAACCCAAATTCAAGATTTTGAGAAAATAGACCAAGCCAAGGACTTAGACGATCTTGTGAAAGACAAACGCAAAGGGAAACGAGCCAATAAGAAAAAAGCTAAGCGTCGTAACCGGCATTACGGAAGGACGCTTCTTAGGGCGTTCAAGGAATATTACAAGAATTCTGAAGAAGTTACTTCCTAGAGGTTAGCGTACCGCCTTCACCTATATGTAGAGTGGATTCTGGTAGGTCTGCTTGATTCAAAGAAATGATTTCTTGTAGAACTTGTTTATTTGGATCAATTCTTGGCCCTCCTTCTCCAGGTTGTTTGCATGAATGGATTTTCCCAGACTGAAAGGAGCCATCCTTGGCTAAGTTTAATTCAACCATGGGGCAGATGCCATTGGGACCGCTGAGGTTGAAGCGTGCATACGTGGCAAAGTTCCCTAAACTGTAGGCAATAAATCTACCCTTATACAAGTCCATAGCTCTAGTCACATGGGGGCCGTGTCCAAAAATGATATCGGCACCAGCGTCAATGGCCATCCTGGCAAATTCGTGCGGGTTTCCACGATTCTCACCAAGATAGATTTCTGTTTTCTTGGTGAGGTGTGTGTGCTTGGAACCTTCTGCTCCGCCGTGAAAAGAAACAATTACAATATCGCAAGTGGTATCTAGTTTAGCTATTTGCTCACGCGCAAATTCATAGTTATTGATCCTTACAGTTCCTCTGTTAGGAGAAAAGGCTATGAATCCGTAAGTGAGGCCGTCTTTTTCAAATGTAGTGGTGGGACATTCTGTAAGACCTGCAAAGGCAATTCCAGATTCTTGTAAAACGCGTTGCGTATTTTGTATGCCTGGTGTGCCAAAATCGTTGGAGTGATTATTGGCTAAACTAAGAACATCAAAGCCGGCATGAACGAAGTGATCGACGTAGCTGTCCGGCATCTTGAAAGCATAGCAGTATTTTGGGTCTTTGCAGTTTTTTACCTTGCCTTGTGCAGATAAGATTACGCCCTCAAGATTGCCAAAAGTCACATCTGCTTGGCGCAATATAGAATCTACACCGCTCAAAATATTTTCACCTTTATTGGGGGGTAGATAAGAGGCATTGGGAAAATTGGTTCCTAACATCATATCACCAACACCAATAACGGTGACCGTTTGGTTGGAATCAGCCTTTACAACTGCTGAGTCTAACACTTGCCCGTGGGCAAACAAATGAATGAAGANAAATCCTAAGAGGATGAGGCTTTTCAAGTTGTTTAAATTGGATTTGTTAATCATTAAGTGAATCATTTATCCTGCAGGGCTATGTGTCAAAGTATAAAGTTATAGTGAACTTTTTCAATCACATCATGATTCCACTTTTCTTCTCAAGTAGTCCTAAAGCGGCTAATCGGCCACTTTCCATGGCGGCGTTTAGGGAACCGTTGAATAAGACATCACCCGCTAAAAAGATATGTTCTGTGAGTTGACTCTCACTGGGTTCTGTAGTCATTTTCAAATGAGTTAAATCTGGCAAAGCTTTGGGAATCTCAAAATTGCCAATGTGCTTTATCCGCTGGATGCCGCAGTATTCTTTCACTTCTGCCTCAATGGCTTGGGTAAGTTCCTCATTGGTCTTGCCGGCATGTTTCAAAGTTGTCACTGAGAGCAGCTGTTTGCCGGATGCGTCTTTGTATGCATAGAGGTTGTTGGCCAGCTTTCCTTTATCCGCCACGAGTGCAATGGTTCCCTTGGGTATGGAGGTAGTATCTACTTCAAAATAAAGACAGGTGCAGGACTTCCATTCCACCGTTTGATCTTTCATGTTGGAAACAAGTTGGGAGGCATTTGCCGTAATAATTACGCCACTATGGTTGAGTTGTTCTCCATTTGCCAGCGTGATGTGCTCATTAGTCACTCGTTTTACTTCTTGACCAAACTGGAATTGGGTAGTTTTTAATTTCCCCTTGAGTTGCTCACTTATTGCTCCAATGCCCTGCTCTGGTATCGTGGCATAACCTTCGCCAAACATTTTATAGACGAATTCAAACATTCGGCTGGAAGTGCGCAATTCCGATTCTAGGAAAATTCCTGAAAAGAAGGGACGAAAGAATCGATCAATGATCTTATTGGAAAAACCCTGGGACTGCAAATAGTCCAGCGTGCTTGTTTCGGGGCTTCCAAAAATGGCATTAAGGGATTTTTTCTTTAGTCGTCTGCTTAATGCCAAGACTTTTACTTTATCTGTGAGCGAGCCAATGTCTGCTAGTAGGGTAGGAACCAATAACCGAATATTTCTTAGGGCATCTCCAATGAGGTAACGCTTCCCCTCTACATAAATTTGCGAACCTGATTCTAGCCGTTGCAAATGTAGCGCATCCATGTCCAAGTAAGTATTCGCAAGAGGATAAGCATCTAGAAGAACTTGGAAACCAAGGTCTAAATGGTATCCGTTTTTTTTAACGGTGCGCACTCGTCCGCCAACGGTATCAGATTTTTCTAGGACTACTGGAGTATACCCGGCTTGTTCAAGCTCATAGGCCGCAATTAATCCACTAATTCCTGCTCCAATGATGTAAATGGTTTCTTTGGCAGCCATGACTGTATGCTTGATTCAAGAATAAAACCCTCCTCAACTCAATAAGTTTGCGCTGTAAAGAAGTTCTTTAGAAAGACTAAAACCGAACGGTTCGGTTTGATATGTTTTCATCGTACTTGCGGATGAATGTATCTACCTTGCCCTCAATCAAATTCCAATCGGAATCAAATATGCCTTCGTTAATCATTTGCGCCATGATAATCCTATGGTGGGACTTTGATTCAAATTCTTTTTCCCATTCATTGAAATAGACTTTGACGTAGTCGTCATCAAAATAGGAGGGTGTTTCATTATCATTTAGTCGGAAGTACATGAGTTCTTCACCAGAGTTCATGTCTGACACATAGAAATACCCAATGGAGTAGCGCAACTTCAATACTTCTTTTTTCTCTACAAATACATAGCCTTTTTTGTATTTGAACTTCACGTCTTTATGTGTGAGTTGTTGTGCGCAAAGGGTGGCGGGTGCAAAAAGGCACAAAAGGACGATCAAAAGCAGGTGTTTCATAGCGGTAAAAAAGTTATCACGTAAAATTACTATGCACAAGACCGAATTCCAATTACATTTTATGGAGATCATAAAACTGAACCACACCTTTCAAGCTGGTTTTAGACCCTACCAAGATGGATACGATTTTCTTTTCTTGGAACAGTATAGTCATCTCGTTTAATCCCAAACTTTCTTCAATAAAAACAGGGCTTGAAGTGGCTATCTCAGCGGCTGTTAATGAGGAAGGTCGGCTAGATTGGGCAATAGCTCTTCGTATATCGCCGTCTGTAATAACGCCTTGAACATGTGTGTTATTCCCTACACATACTAGACCCAACCTGCCCTCTGATATCTTAAGTAAAACGTCATGAAGCTGATCGGTTTGTTGAACAAAAGGGACTTGAGTAGTCATCAAATCTCTTGCTTTGGTTAACAGGCTTTTCCCTAAAGTACCCCCGGGGTGAAATTGTGCAAAATCATTTTCGGAGAATTTAGACAATTCCATAACGCTAGCACAAATGGCATCTCCCATAACAAGAGCGGCTGTTGTACTAGTTGTTGGCGCCAAGTTTAGTGGACAAATTTCTTTGTCTACTTTACATTCCAAATGAACCGTTGAAAGACTTGCAAGAGCACTCTGGTGCGAATTGGTTACCGCTATTACATGTTGCGTCCTGCTGTATTTCAATAGCTTCATAAGCTCTGGGGTTTCACCAGAATTTGAGAAGGCAAAAATCAGGTCGTTTTCCTCAATCATTCCTAAGTCACCGTGGTAGGCTTCGCCTGGATGAACAAAGAAAGAAGCAACCCCAGTACTTGAATAGGTTGCAGCAAGTTTGCGTGCTATGATTCCGCTTTTTCCCATTCCGGTGAAAACCAACTTACCTGTGCATGACATGATAAGTTTCACAGCAGATTCATAGTCGTTACGGTCACGCTGAGCCATATCCAACAAGGATTGAGCTTGCGCTTCTATTGATTGAACCGTGAGTTTATTGATGCTCATGTATTCTTTTTAATACTTCTTTAAATACAGCTTGTCCTCCTTTGGTTCCCAGTGTGACATCTGCTATTTCTTTGAGTTCTTCTGCCGCATCATTTACAGCATACAGCAGCCCACACTCTTCACGAGCAGAACAGTCGTTAATATCATCTCCAATGAACAGAATTTGGTTCTTGGGTAGATCATAATCCTGGCGTAGCACGCGAATCACCTCTGCCTTGTCATCCACGTCCATGTGACAGAAGTCCAATCCTAGTTCATCCGCTCGCTTTTGCAATGCTTGGGAACGGCGCCCACTGACTACGCCAAACTTTATCCCCATGGCTTTAATTGCT
Source organism: Flavobacteriales bacterium (assembly GCA_002707525.1). GTDB lineage: Bacteria > Bacteroidota > Bacteroidia > Flavobacteriales > Schleiferiaceae > UBA10364. The sequence continues at coordinate 19,269 of PAND01000004.1, read as the reverse complement.
TTGATTGCGGTTCCGTCCTTGACGTTAAAGATTTTAAGCTTTTCGCCGTCAGGGCCGTAAAACAAACGGCCATCTGTTAGTACTCCGTCACAATCTGAAATCACTAATCGAATCATATCAATGCTCTAACAAGTGCATCTAAATCTGACAATTTAAGCATATTGGGCCCGTCCGAAAGTCCTTGGTCCGGGTTGGGATGGGTTTCTAGGAAAAAGGCATTGGCCCCCCATAGCTTGGCAGTTTTTGCGAAATAGGGAACATAGGCTCGATTACCACCTGTTTTTCCATCATTACCTTGCGTTTCTTGAGCGGCATGCGTGCAATCCATGACCACGTCCTTAGTGAGGGTTGCTAATTTCTTAATGTTTCTAAAATCAACCACCAGTTCACTCGGTCCATAAAGGGTACCGCGTTCGGTTAGCCAAACCTTTTCATTTCCCGTAGACTTTACCTTATCAACGGCAAACTTCATCTTCTCTGCATTGAGAAATTGAGCTTTCTTAATATTGACAATTTTCCCTGTATTACCGGCAGCAATAAGCATGTCTGTTTGACGACACAAAAACGCTGGAATTTGCACTATATCTACCCGATGGCCGTAATCAATAATTTGCTCAGGTGTATGAAAATCCGTGGTAATAGGTAAGGCAAACTCCTCCCGAATACTTTCAAGCATAGCAATACCTTCCTCAATTCCTGGACCCCTAAAGCTAGTGAGACTGGTTCTATTGGCTTTGTCAAAGCTTGCTTTAAAGTACGTTTCTACAGGGTAGGTGTCTCTGATTCGAACAAGCTCTTGGGCCACTTCGCGAAGTAGCTCTTTACTTTCAATGACACATGGTCCGGCAATGATTTTCATGATCTGTTTCATTCGGTTTTGTGAAGAATACAACGATAGTATTCTTCAATACGTATCAAATGTAGGGAATCGGCAGGTAAGGACTCAGGAAGGGATTCTCAAGAATCTAATTAGGCTAGTGACAATCAGCAACCTTTTGCTAATTCAAATATTAGATAGGTTGTGCTGCTTTTACCTCCGGCGTTAGACTGGAATACAATCTTTAAGACGATTTCGCTAATTGAATAAAATGAAGAGACTTCTTCGTCCGTACGGACATGTTTTACGAATTGGTAATGGTAATTCCCGCAATGCTTTTTAATCAATTTTTTAAAATCCTTTACGGAAATTTGGGGCCTTGAAGGTGCTTTTTCTACCGAATATTTAGCAACATCAAACATATCATATTCAAGCTGCAAATCTATCCATTTTGAACAGTAGACGGGAGAATTAAGATCGCAGAAATCACCGTCACCACTAATCCCAAAAGTGCTTTTATATTGCTGGGAAACAAAGAATGAGCCTTGCTCTTTAGGTATCAGTCTTAGGGTTAAGGCTCCAAGCAAAGGATGATCGCGGAGAAGTTGCATGGACTGGTCCCTATCTAAATAAACGTTCAAAGTGTCTTGGTTTCCTCCAAGATCAATTTCTTTCAATGGCTTGCCTATATGCTCTAAGAGAAATGAAGTGGCTACCGTGAACTGAGCGAATTCAATCCTGTTGCTATTTACTTGCTCTATTCTAGCGCTACTAAAACGTCCCTGCTCACTCACCGCTACTCGGCAGATATTCGTTGTTTCGTCTTCATGAAAGTTTAAATCCATAAGTGGATTTCCTTCTTCTGGACTCACGATCTTAAAAATGGTAGAGAACACAAATTCATGGCGTATGCGGTCATAGAAATAAGGGGTAGAAGGCGAAAACCTGCGTGATTCTGATTCGTGTGCAACACTTCCTCCGTAGTAGAAATGGTCGTAAAGTAGTATGCATTCAATAGGTTCTCCCTCTGGCGTAATGGATAGAGCTCTCCATTGACCAAATTGGTCTTTCACTGCTAGAAGTACATAATTCTCTGAAACTTCTTGAATATTGAGCATGGTAATATCCTGAAGAAAACGGGGATTAAGATGGCCGTATGGGTGCCTTCGTTGGTCACGTTCGTCCAATTTTTCATGCATTATTGTGGCCATTGGGATGGAGTCCAATGCAGCCAATGACAAAGATGAAACAGAACCCTCTTGGAGCTCCTTTAAGCTCGATTTAAAATCAAAAGGCGTCTCTGCCTTTGCTGGTAAAGTTTGCCCAGCGACCGTTGTCACTAGCATAATAAGCAGGCCAAGGACACAACGCGTATTGGGTATAAGCTTACTATTCAGAACCATTTAAAACAATCCTTCACGGAGTTTTTTGCTGCATGCGCCGCCAAGTAAATGCGATTGCATAAAGCCAAAGCGGTTAGAGGAAGAATGAGTAGCTGAAAAATTCTGTTTATGGTCATAGGCAGGAGACTTCGAAATAGCTGTTTATTTTTGCACGACTAGAATTTTTTCCACGNTGCCGTCNCTNTAGATANAGATTAAAGGAACATTNGCTCTNAATGNGGTTTCTCTGCCGTAGAANTCTANAATTTTCACNANTTCTTTACCNGGACNGTTGAANNNCTCTATTGAATTGAGGCAGGGNTGGTTTTGATTTCCTATAATCTGAANNTGATTNAGNCCNCTAGANANNCGNTCATTNANGTATNCNGCNACNCCNTTTTTNACATGCGCTCCAAAGCTNGNNTCTANNGNATNNAANAAATCGGAATGTTGGAATCCATAATCCANNGAATAATANGGGTCCGATTGAACGGCAGNANTTATTTCTCCTTGTTTTTGTTGNAGNTCAGCATACCANGATGAGGTATTCAGNTCGAACAGCATNTTGTCNANNTAAGCATTNAATACATCCNTGTAAAACGGGTANGAAAGNAAGCGTTCAATCAGAGGTCTATCNGTATTGTGCCANGTGTTCAAATCTCTGTTCGCCCAGTCTATACCCGNCCAATCNATNCCAAAGGTATTGTCCATGTCATACTCTATAAAGACGAANTTNCCGTCTGANGGNTTTTGATACAGGTAGTANTTATTATGNTTGTACGCATAGCCGTCCCAATGACCAATTAAGATTTCCGCTGCCAAGGTTTTAAGGTACAGCTCTACTTCAAAATTGTCCTCAATAAAGCAGGGGAAATCCGCGTTACTAATATTATTGAGATTATTTATGAATTGAATCAATTCGGAATAATCATTCGCGGATTTGTTGGTTTTCAACTCATAGGGACCATAATAAGCGGATTGATTACCTCCCTGATATTTGAGGTCCGCCCCCCAGGTACATTTGTATAAATTACCTTCATCATCTCCCGGGAACCTCTTTTGAATAAATTCATCGTCTATATGTTCTACATTCAAATATAGGCCCTTGTACTGTCCGTTTATGTATAGTTTCACAAAACTAGTTCTAGAGCTTACCAAGGAATTATTCGTCAACGTAGTTAAGCTCATCCAATAGCGAAGTAGAGAGGGGTCATTGTGCTGCCCCACTAGATTCATCTTTTCAATCCCTTTGAACTTTTGACCAGAAGTGAATTCGTTAAATGACACCTTAAACCCCTTCTTGTCAGCATTCCTAGAGGTGTTGCCGCGCACTCTAAATCCAATATTTTGAATGGTATCAGCATAGATTGAAGAGGAGTATTGGAAGGTGGCCGGGAAATGATGATCGCTGTATAAACTGTCTCCAAGTAGGTTAGTCAAGTCATTTGGATGGAGCTGAATATGCACTTCAGCCACTTCATTTTGAATAAAGGCTTTATTATTAGCTGGATGGACAATAGATTGACCATTAGCTGCATTCAACGTGAGAATTATAGCTAGAAAAAGCGGAGCGTTTCTCATAAAATCTATTGCTTGTAATTGGGGTCATGATTATTCATAATCTGCATAGCCACATCATGTAGGTCCGTATTGAAACCTGTATTGTACGTGCTTGTAGACAAGTCATAATTATAAATGCTATTCATCCAGATAAGACCACCCGTTTCTCTCACAATATCCCCTTGGTGGCCCTTTGTATCGGTAAAAATAGAAGTTGCAAGTGACCCCATTCTGTTGATGTTGTCCAAGAGTAAATTGTCTTCCCACATTTGATGTAATTGGAAGGTTGCCCAACCTGTTGGAACAGTAAAAATTGTGGTGTTAGGAAATTCCACTCGTAATGAATCTATTATATTCTTATGAATCCTATCGTTCACAAAATAATCGTATAATTCCTCAATGTTGTTGAAGCCATAGTGTGATGCCGTAGTATCCCAATAATCTGGATAATCAATGGTGGAAATGGATATAAAAACAGTGAGGTCTGGATTGTTTTGCAATGCATAAGATATCCATGCGCTGAATCCTTCCGTATAATTGTCGGTGTCGTGCCCAGAAGTCATTCCGAATACGTCAATATCACCTTGGTCAAGGGCTGCTTTGATATCCATGTGTTCGGAGGTTGTTGAATCCCTCCATAAGTTTATAGCTCTACCGTTTTTACCGCCTCGCATAACAATAGTACTGTTGTGATTTTCAAAATTGGTGGCATTGGTAATGTCGTCCAGTTTTTCAGCATACGGCCTAAAGAAACTATTACCAATAAGCAATAAATTTTTGCCTTGAGGGTTTACAACTCCAGGATTCTCTTTACAAGAAGTAGTTAAAATAATTAAAGCAATTAAATAGAGCGTAAAATTCTTCATAAGTAGATCAACAGAAGTTATGGTCCACCAAGATAAACATCATTGCTTTTACTTGGGTCATTCAATCTTTGCGGTGTAACAATTACACGCTGATACCAAATTAAAACTGCACCCAGCTAGTTTGATGGCGAAGCTATTCTTCTGGTTAGAAATAATACGCAAATAGCAACAGGAATAGCCAACCATCCTAAGAGAATAAGGCTACCCATAGAAAGATAAACTGCACCCGTCAAAGCTTCTATAGGATTTGGACATTCTGAGGAAAAATCGGCTAGCCATGTACAACGTATGTATTGCGCAAGCAAAAAGACGTACCAATGTGTCCAGTGACTCATTAAGCCAATAAAAACACCACTAAAAATTAATCTAGTATTTGAATAATTCTTAGGTCTAACAATGAAGAAACTTGAAAAAACGTATGCTGTTAGGAATCCGCCTGTGCCTGTAGTTATCCATAAATACTCCCAACCGTTTCCATGACTTTCGGGTACAATTAAAAAGCCAGCCAAAGAGGAAAAGAATCCAAATAGCGCGGCATTGATTAAAGCATAATTCTTGCCCATTAGAATTGCCATCCCGCTTTTATGTACCATCCTAAAGACTTACCAAAAGATGAGTATTCGGCACCCGACTCGAGCACAATAGTTTTACTGTATTTGAGTTTTTGTTGGATTTGAATTCCAGAGTTAAAAAACACATCATTTAGAATGGGAAACCTTGAATTCCGTAAAACGTCAAAATCAGAATCGTGCTTAATGGAAAGAAGTGGCGATCCTGATAATTCAACGGTTTCATCAAATGAGTTTCCTTTGATACGAATATGAGCTAAAAATTGGGGATTCAACCCTGTAACGAAAGCAAATTCACTCTTTTGAAAATTCAAAATATTCCATTCAAAAGTAACAGGTGCTTCCAAACAAAACTGACTCAATTCCCAATGGTCAAAATAATGAACCTCTGAACGTTTAAAAAAGCTAATAAACGCAGTCCCTGTTTCCTGACCATTTTTGTTTTTGTAGGTGCCATAATTTAACGCAGCACCTAAATTCAAATCTACGTTTTTGGTGAGCGTAAAATCACGACTTACCCCAACTCCCGCATCCAAATGAGTTATGTATTTTGAATTGGGTTTGTGATATGCTCTTGATTGAACATAGACTTTTTTCCCTGTTTGCGCAGTTAAAGTAAGACTTCCTAATACTACAAAAGCAAGGATGAGATGGGTTCGCATAAACAGGATTTTAGAATTCTCTAAAAAACGACAAGAAGCAAAGATTTCGTACAACTTAAACACCATAAAATGGGAACGGGAAAAAAGCTAATTCTTCCATTTTGATTTGTTAATTCCAAAAACCACACCACCAACTGCCATAATTAGTCCTGTTGCTAACCCGACCATCTCAAAAAATGGTTGTTCGGGTATTCTAGTGAACACTTCCGCTGCAAATGCTGCGTATAATCCCATTACGGACCAGTACATGAATGTGAAATGTAGGTATTTCCAACGTCCTTCTGGTTTTCTTAGTAATACGGGAACCATTCCAAGACTTATAGTGATTGTACTTAGTAGCGCGGTGTAATGGAAAATTCCCCAACCGTCAAATAATCTGAATATTAAGAAGGCGGTGATGAGTAAGATGACCATGCTAAAGACATACACATAACCCACCTTTTTGTGCAGTTTGGTGCCCTTCTTCAAAATCAAAACAAGACTCCCGGTAACCATTGCTAATGAAGAAGCAATAAGATGAATGAGTCCAGTAGAATCTCCTACGATTTGTTCCATATATGTGTTTATTTATCAAATCAATTCTCAATGACACTAGTGATTTTCAAAAATAGGTTGGGTTTATCTTGGAAATAGTTTTGGTTATCTACCGTTTTACTAACCCCACCGATACCCGCATTGCAAGTGGCTTCAATTCCTTGTTGATCAATTTCTGGACCATATTCTGTCCATGTAAATGTGGTAGTCACATGGTCATAGTTTTTATCTGTAGCAGAATTATAATGTAAATGTGAGGTTGACGAATGGGCATCTGGCGGTGCCGTCCTGCTCCACGTTTCGCACTCTTTATGGGAATGAAAAACCAATTCATTACCCGTGAACTCATAGTTGCCAGAAGTGTCTTGGGTGTATGCGCCAACAGTTATCGTATAGGTGGTAGCTTCAGTTGTAGCACATTGTGCCAAGACAAGAAATAAGGGTAAAGCACAGAATAAAACGCGCTTTTGGTAAATAAACAGGCGGCTCATGACAATGGTATTTCCTTGCTTGAACCTAATGATCAAGCAATGTGCTGTAGAAATTTACATTAATCTACCTTAAAAGCCCCGCTGATTCTAAAAATTCTCTAAACCTTTAATTATTGCGGAAAGCACTTATTTATAGTTCATCTTTTAGTGAGTGATTTGAATGACCATAGCTTAATCGGTCCAAAAGATCTGTTTAAGTGAAACCCAATAGAAAGCCCCTTCTTTCCTAAAAACGGGGATCCAATGGATGAAAGAGCGTCACATATTTTTGTACCATTTAATGCGGCTCTTGAGTTGGGCAGATTCTGCGCTCAAAAAATATACGCCGGTTGCGCCTTGTAACCTAAACTCAATTTGCTGTCCTCCTTGGAAGACCGTGGTGCGCACTATTCTTCCACTCAAGTCGCGGATGATGACTTTAGTATCTCCTGAAAATGCTGTTAAATCAATACAAATGTATTCGCCAGAAGGGTTAGGGGTGATGTTGAGGTAAGGGTTTTCGTTTTCAACAAGACCTATATTATCCGCAGTGGTTTTAATTTTAATACCAACTGGTCGGTGGTCTGAAACATAATAGTCGTAATTGGCAAAACCACCAGGAATTGCGTCATCAACTTTGATGGTTTGAATTTCTGAATGTGGATGAGCAAATTCTGAAAATAGTTCGTTGGTAATCAAGATATGATCTAAATGAGAAGGCCAATTGGGGAAAGACCAATTGGCTGAGGGTCCTGAGGCTATATCAGCATCTGCAAAATAGTAATCGCTTGAATCGTTAATAAACATGTCAAAAACGTTGTTTGGACTTGGCTCATCAATTAAATCATTTAAATCTCCAATAACCATGACTTTATTGGTATCAAAGTTTGCGGTTATATATTGTTTGAGCAATGTATTGGCCTGGTAACGCCTGTATTCTTGATCGGATGTGTTTCCCATGTCAAGGATGCCATCACCACAGCATTTATAGTGATTATTGATTACAATGTATTGCTCACCATCATATAACAAATCAATAACTAAGGGTGATCTTGGGAAAGTATTCCAATACGGGGATGTATCGTAAATTTTATAGATGGATTGAACGGTAATGGAATTGGTGTTGTAGACGTATGCTAGCCCACCAAACCAATCGTCATCCATGAACAATTCATAGCCAGGAATATCATTAATCATTTGTCTGCAGAGAGTGGTGTCATCAATCTCTTGCAGTCCAATTAAATCTGCATCAAGAGCACTAATAATTTTCTTAACGGAATCAACAGTATTTATCCCATTCTTAGGAAACCATTCTATGTTCCATGTGACCACATCAAAAGTAGAATCTGTTCCAAAGGAAAGATCGTTGAGCCCTTGAGAGAACAATTGAGAACTCAACAGTAAAATGAACCAAACTATGTTCTTTATCATGGGGTTAAAATAATAGAAGTCATACTGCGTATCACAGCGCCTCAGGATTCATAAAAAAACACGGTATAAGTAGCAGTGATTTGCCCTTATACCGTGTTCAAGTGAGCAAAGGTTATTCTGAAGATAAGTTCATACAGAATAGCCTATCGGCATCTTCTCCAATTAGATTGAATACGGGAAAGAAGAGTGGTGCAGGTCAATTTTTAATTGACCGTTCTTCAAAGTGTAGCCAAAAGTATATTCCACTTTAGCTTCATCTCCGTTGAGATCCGTGAAAAAGTAATTTCCCATGGCAATAGCTCTATTCTCCTCTAGAATGATGTTGGAGTTTTCAAAACGAACTTTGGTCCATGGATTGATTGCAAAGCCTTTATCTTCTGCGCAGGCACGTGCATCACCTGCAATAAAATAAGATTCAGCTTCCGCTTTAGTAGGTCTGAATTGTTCCACTGCACATTTTGTGGGTTTAAATAATACTGGACCGTTTTCAAAAGAGTACAGTTTGTCGAGAAAATCGCTTGTAAACGACTCGCATTCTGACCTACTCTGCTTTAATGAGCCAATTTTCACTACGCCAGCACCCCATTCATTTTGCGCTGCAGTTACTTGTTCTTTTGTTATCATTTTTGATTGAATTAAACGTATTTATGTGAAGCGATGAAAATAATAAATCTGGTTCAATTGTAAAACCCTTGTAACCCAATTTGTGACTAAAAAGATTCATAATTTGTATTAAGAATCTAGGGCAAGAATGAAATCATCACAGAACAAACATGATCAAAACGTATGATGCAGGCTGAGTTGTAATTGGTTCTTACCCCAGCCATCTGTGGTTTGATTCATGACACCCAATTGTAACTTTAGTCCTTTCTGAATGACAAAGCCGATAGCACCGTATAATCGATTTCTATCAAAAAACTCAACACTATTTCCACTACCCACCTCTCTTTGACCGTTCATGAAAAGTTCGTTGTATAAGGCTAAATAAACTGTATTCCTCTCCATTTCGGGTTTGTTCAAGGCAATATTCAAGAACAAATTATACCGGTATCTGGTCCTAAAGTTTTGGTTTTCAACAAACCGTTGCTCATAACGGAAACGGTGGTTGGTGTAAATTCTATTGCCAAATTTTACCGGAAATAAGGCTTCTTGATAGATTCTACTTTCGGAAGTAGTGGCCTTATCTGATCCAAAGGCACTTGAAGTTATATTTCCAAAACCCAAAGTGAATTTGACATTGGCATTTTGCGGTTTAAAGGTCAGGCCACCGCGTAACAATAATTGCTCCAAGTCTCCTGCAATATTCCAATTACGGTGCTGTATATCGCCTTGAAAGCCCCAAGGACCGTCATTAAAAGTGGTATTGAAGAAGTACATATACCATGCACCTAATTGATCCTCTTGAATCTGAGCGTGCAGCGGTTTAGCAAGAAATGGCTGAATGCAAAAAAGTATAAGAAGAAATGGCTTTGTCATATTGCGTTTATTCTTGATGGGTTAATTTTCATAAACATAAATGAATTGTAGGAATTGGCCATAAGAAAGTGCCAATGGAATTCTCAGTCTTTCAGAGTCATTTCTGCAGAATATTCTAATTTTTTTGAAGCGGGACATTTAGATCCTGTGACTCTTACTTGCTGTATTTGAAGTTCATTTAGCATTTAATCGAAAAACGGCAGCCCACTTGAGTGTATAAAGATTTATGGTTCACAATAACAACGTTAGAACTGCTGAAATTCAACTTAATCTTCAATGAAGAAATTAGTGCACTTATTTTTTAGAAACTACCAACATAGGATACTGACCAAGTTTTCCTGCCGCCCTAGGGTTCCGTTCTTCCCAATTATAAATCATCTTGAGGAATTTTTTGCCCCCCAGAAAAGGATGAGCATAAATTTTAGTGAAGGGTACGCTAATACTTCTCCAAACTAAAATATCAATCGTAGCATCCCAATTAGACTGATTGAAATAACTCGGTGGCCATGCATGAAAGTACAAGCCAGCATGTCCTTGATTCCGAACAATTTTGGATTTCATGATACGGTACACCTTTTGAAACCCTTGGAAAATCTTGATGTAGAATAAAGCGAAATTCATAAATAAGGAGAACTTATCCCCCCAGCTGTATACAATAACAGCTTTGTGCTCTGGTTTTAAAGCTCTAGTTATTTCTTCAATAGCTTTTCTCTGTTCATCCTTAGGAATATGATAAATCACATTAAGAGACACAGCACCATCCACCACATTACTTTTAAGAGGGAGGTTAGTGATATCTGCGATGAGATAGATGCCTTTATCACCTAGTTTCTGTTTTGCTTGACTTAATGCTTGTAGAGTTAAATCAACGCATATTCGGTATTTGTAGTCCTTGGAGTACTCTAAATAGGCATCAAATTGAATAGGGCCAGAACCAGCATCAAGAATGAAATCTCCTTTGGGTTTCAAATGTCTAGAGACTCGCTTATGACAATTATTTATGTATTCCTCCGCTACTGGCCTTAGGTCCTCAAAAAGTTGAGCGTCTTCAAAATCTCCTTCTTCAGACTTATGCCATCCCGTCTCATTATAAAAGTCTTGAACATGTTTTTTTTCTTCTCTTAATTGTAGTTCTCCATGGCTAAGGAAATAAGCATTATCTAATACTATAGAAAGGTCCTTTCGCAGAAGAATTATTCCATCAAGAATGAGGTAAAGAAATTTGTTATCTACTGTTGTTAAGGCATTATCAATACGGTTTTTAACTGTATCGCCGGTAATATGCCTGAGTGCATTGTTATCTATGCGTCTATTAATGTCTTTGAGCACATTTTTCGTGACAGCAACTAGATCATTTCCACTTACTGGACACTTTAAAATTCCGGTTATTTCCTTATTCATGATTCACTTTTTCGACACACGAGGCACCTGCAATAACGTTAATGAAATTTGGATTGGTGTAATTCAAAGAATAAAACAAATGAAAATTCAGTCTAATGAATCAGTCTGAGCTGAATACTCACTATGAGTTACAATTTTTGGGTTATAGATGCAATTATACTAGTGGTGGATGACTGCCTAGATATGACTGATTTTTCTTCCATACGGAGTTAATGCCAACGATGCCAATTTAAAATGTTGCTTGGCGAATGGAATACCTACAATGGTTATTCCCAGAAGTATTCCAAAAATATGGTGTGATAGACTAATCCATACGCCACCAATAAGAATCCAAATCATATTCATAATGGTGGATAATCCGGTGGGTTTGTCTTGAATATTTATGTCTTTACCAAATGGCCAAATGGCCAAATGGCCAAATGGCTAATACAGCAAGTTTCATTGTCTGTACTCCGAATGGAATCCCAATGATGGTGATCATTAAAAGAAGACTCGCAAGGAAATATTCTATTGCAATAAAAAGGCCACCAAAAACAAGCCAGAGAAGATTGCTAAGTAGTTTCATACTTGTTCACTATTTTTTACTAAACCGTACTTTTCATATTATTTATATGGGCTAACATGAATAGAATTGCTCGCTATTATTCCACCGTATCCCCACGGGCGATCTCTTTGGTTAGTCGTTTACATTGATATTTCAAATCTGTCATAGCATCAAATAACATGAGAAAAGAGCTTTTGCTTTGCCCGGGCATTACATCATTCCAGTTTCCTGCAAACCTGTTCATTTTGTTAATGATTTGTATCACTTCAGCGCATTTTTCCGCTAGTGCGGATGCCGGGTCTCCTGTGTCTTTAAGTTCCTCCATTGAAAATCATTAATTCGTGTGCAAACCATTAATCCCGTTGGGATGGCCTCAATTTCTTGGTGCCAAGTATTCCGTTCCTACATGAAACATGAAAATAAAAGTTTTTGAATTTGAAAAAAATGTTTGATGAGTTATTAAAATTTTCTGCAAGCCTATACGAAACACTCATATTACGTATAATTTCAAAAATAATGTATTTGTGACAAAACATCAATTAAACCCTGTTTTTTCTCTTTTCCTTCTTGAATTGCAAAAGCATAATTACTTTAAAAACACGTTGTGGGAGAAATGTTTTTTTAAGATAAAAAGCATCGTGATACGTTTTTTTGTCCTGAACTTTTAGTTGAAAACACGCCCTTTATGCTAGGCACATTTAAAGGGAATTCTAACAAGACTTACAAAAAACTAAGGAATAATAATGCAATAAGTCCTGTTTTGTAATCGTAGTAGCAAATTCCTAGAGAAAACAGATAGATAATTAATATCCAAGTCATTTTTTGCTTCGATAGTAATTTACTCTAGCCAATAATAGAAGTTTTTGAAAACCAATTGAGATAATGATAGGAATGGGGGTAAAGCTAGAAAACTTAAATTCTTAAAGATCACTTAGGTATTTCATCTTTTTCCCTGGTGAGGATGAAAAATACCCCGTCCCAAGAAACTATTATTTCATCATCGGACTTTATGAGGATATCCTGAAAAGGAGTTCCAGAACAAGAGGTATGAATAATTAAGATTTCGTTTTGATCAATCCCCAACTCACTAGCAGTTATTCCGTAATCAGATAAAAACGAATCTGTAAAAACCTTCTCTTTAGTCCAACCTTTGCGGTAAGTACAAAAGCTATCCCCTTCAAAGATGTTTTTGTAACTCTTGATGTTCTTATATTCGAAATACAACTGCTTGTTAATGATTGCCTTTTTACCCATCCATTCCAATGCCATTTCCTCATCCATAGCACTCATATTAGCAAATTCAAAATCACTTACAGTCCATTCGTCTTCGAATGTATAGGCAAGGGAATGGCAGTTTTGGAACAATAGTATTGTTAGTCCCAGAAGTATGAATTGTCTTAAGCTATTGTTCATTGTGGTCTTGGATTAATCTATTTCTTTAAAAATATCGAAATCCTCAAATTTTACTTTCCCAAAATCTTCTTTTGTTCTCATAAAGTCTTTCCCTCCGTCGGGTTCGGACACATGAAAGCTTTCCCCTCCATCTCGGTGAAGAAACCAATAATCACAGTCTTGAGAAAAACGATAAGTTATAATCCTTGTCCATCGCCAAGCACTACCGCCATAGTGTTCAATGGAGAAATAGCCATCTTTAATTGTAACCCCTTGATAGGGGTCTCCCATCATTCCACCACAATCATAGCAATAAACCGTTGAATAACTTTTTGCTGCTAATTTGTAATCTCCATTCTCCTGACCAATTAATACGAGCAGAGGTCTTTTTTCGGGGTTATCAATTATATCCGAAGTGATTTCTTCATCAACCTTTTTAAGGATGAGTATTATGTCGCTATACTCATCTAAGTTCAAATCCCCTGAAGCGCTATCAAGAAGTAGATATCCATCAGATATAAATTTAGCAATTCGATTTTCAATTGGTTCTCTGTAGGTCTCAACAAGCTCATTCCCACTTTCGGCTGTTTTTAATGTGCCGTGATTTTGATTACAACCAAGGAGAATTATCGCTGCAAGAATGCTTAAAATAGAGTTTTTCATCACTTGATTATTTTGAGATCTGGCTAGATGAGTTTGATGGCATGAAATAAGCGGGACAACAACCCAGCGGAGTTTGCTTATTGATTTTGTTGTCAGTTTCTTTATTGACAAGACTCAGAGATGGCTTCGGGATAGGCATTAGCGTTTTTAATTTTGTATTAATGAAGGTAGACAAAAGACCACCGCAACTTATCATTGCCCTTATAAAAAGGAAATAGCGGTAGAGATTGCACCCGAACCGCTATTGCTTTGATACTTTGTTATGAGTGGTTTTATTTCAGTTCCTTCAACAATGTTTGAACAGCTAATTTCCCCAATTCATTTGAAGCTAAGGGACTAGCCCCAGTGATTAGTTTTCTGTCTACACAGACGGTTTCATCAGATTCGGTATTGACGATTGTTGCACCTAAGTTTTTTAATCTTTCACTCACACCGTTTTTCATATGTCCGGGTAAATATCCGATCATTGGTGTCATTTCATCCACTGCATCTGGGAATACGGCCATATTGTATCCTTCATAAAGAAACTTTTGATTGTTTAGTGTAGTTGATAATAACGAACCTGGTCCATGACAAAGCGTAATAGTAAATAAGTCATTATTGTGCGCCCAGGTTAACGCCTTTGCAACATTTCTATCTTCCGGAATACCAATCATTGCTCCATGTCCGCCTGGTATAAAAACGGCAGCATAAGAACTGTCATTCTCAAATGAATTAGTGATAAAGTCGGTCAACTTTTTCGGTTGCTCAAAATTTGATTGGTACTCCTTATAAATAGCTTTCACATGCTCATCTTCATTAGGGAAAGCCCACATTTCAAATACTACAGGTTTACCAGTAGGTGTGACGATTTCAAAATCGAATCCTGCATTTTTAAGATGTAACATGGGCACAAGTGCTTCTACTGGGTGGTTTCCTGTAGAAAACTGTTTACCGTTTTTCATCTCCAAGTTTTTGTCCTCGGTGAATATCACCAAAATCTTAGATCGCTCTCCTTGGTATTTCGTGTATTTAATGTCTTCAAAGTCCGTTACAGAAACAGTTCCTAAATTCAACGCTAAACTTGACGGGCTATACGAACCGTCTTCTTCAAGTGTGGGTTTTGTCATAAAGTAGATTACGACTATTGCAAGTGCAATAAAACTTACTAACCCAATTAATACTTTTTTAATCATGATTGTTATTTATTATTAGATTTCTATTTAACTGATTTTGATTACAATTTTCCCTTTTGCTCTTCCTGTTGAAAGGTGTGCAAAAGCTTGCACACTCTCAGAAAACGGGTATACGTTGTCAATAATTGGTTTGATTTTTTCATCTTCAACCAATGATTTAATGTCATTTAAATGTGCACCATTTGGGTGCATGAAAATGAATTTGTAAACCGCCTCTTTCTCACTGCTGGCCTTTGCTATTTCCTCAGGTAATTTATAGTCTGCCATTCCAAACATCTTAGCGCTTGCTTCATCTAAAGGACCTACAACGCTAACTACTATTCCTCCTTGTTTTACAACTTCAAAAGATTCCAAAGAATAGTTTTTACCAAGTGTGTCAAATACAACATCTACGTCCTTGGCTATGCTTTTGTAATCTTCCGTTTTGTAATCAATTACACGATCGGCGCCTAACTCTTTAACCCATTCTACGTTGCTTGTACTGGTAGTAGTATAAACATAAGCTCCTTTTGCTTTGGCATATTGTATAGCAAAACTTCCCACTCCACCAGATCCTGCATGTATAAGAACACTATCGTTCTTTTTAATTTTAGCGTATTCTAAAGATTGAAGAGCCGTAAGGCCCGCCAAGGGTAAGCTTGCTGCTTCTTCAAATGAAATATTCCCAGGTTTTTTTGATACTGCTTCACGGGTAACAGCCACGAATTCGGCCAATGTGCCCATTTGTTCTTGAGGAACTCTTGAATAGACCAGGTCGCCAATTTCAATATTGCTAACATCATCTCCTTTTTCTATAACAACTCCACTTACGTCATAAGCAGAAGTGCTTGGTAAGGGTAGTGGGAGCATGCCTTGTAGGTTGCCTAGGATAATACTTTTGTCTATTGGATTTATGGCAGCAGCTTTGACTTCAATAAGTACGTCATTTGCTTTAACCGTGGGTTTGCTAACTTCATTAAAGTCTAAACTGTCTTTAATCTCACCGTATTTTATTATTTGCAGGGCCTTCATATTTGTCTCTTTTAATTTGAAACAAATGTAGAATCGGACATAGGGCCTAAAATTGACCTATGGTAAGAAAGCTATTTTTTTGCCTTCTCTACTCGAATACGACTCAAGCTTTCTTGGGTTATCCCCAAAAAGGAAGCGATATGATAATTTCGAGTATGCCGCTCTATGTCCGGATATTGCTTTAAGAATAAATCATACCTCTCGGTAGCACTTAATTGTAATTGATTTAAGATGCGCTTGTGTAAACTCACTACGTGGCGTTCTAAATTAAGTCTTTGATAAGATTCAAATTCAGGAAAACGTGTATGAATTCCATCTAGTTCTTTGGCGTTGAATTCAATGACGGTTGAATCCGTCAGGCATTCTACTGTTAGTGTGGCAAGTTCATTATTGTGAATAGCTATATAATCGCTTATCCACCAATCGTTAATAGCAAATAGTAAAGTATGTTCCTTCCCGTTATTATCTATGCAAAAAGACCTTAAGCAACCGGATGTGACAAAAAAAGTCTTCTTAACCATTTGCCCTTCGCGAATTAATACTTCTCCTTTAGAATGCTTGATTTCTTTAGAGATGGAATAAAGAAATTCTTCCGCTTCAGGGCGTAAATGGAGTCTTGTTTTTATTTTTTTAATTAAATCTTCCAACGTTTAATTACGTTAATTCTAATTACTCACAAGTTTAGTATAACAGACGTGGCTCAAAGCGACATGTTATACAGCCGTTATTGTGTATGGTTATTTTGATTAGATATTTAATGTTTAATGACCTTGCCAGTTTTTAATAGTTTTTCAGCGTTACGTATTTCATAAAAATATATTCCGTTAGGTATATAATCAGTATTTATGGTTGAATGGTCATAAAAGCGCTCTTTTAAAACTTGGCGCGAAAGATTGTCGTACAGAATTAATGTGTAGTCTGTATTTGGTGCAAGCTGAATAATTAGTTGGTTGTCAAATGGATTTGGATAAAGACTAATAGAAGAGACATTACTGTTCTCTTCATTAATCCCAACTGTTGCAGTACAAAAACTATCAAAAAAGTTTGCAATGATCGTACTTTGATTTATGTCTTGATTGGTAGAGCCAAAAGCGGGAATTGGTGTTGCCCCACTCCATGTATGTCCGCCATTTAAGACTTTGTAAAAGGTTACTTCACTGCCATTTGTGCCATCACCATAATAATATTTCTCAACGGTTGAGCTATCTGTTAAATTTGAGTTTGGAATTGCTGTAAAAGAGGGAAAAGGGTTACAGTTGTTGTGCTGCACCCACCATTGGATTGTGCTATCAACAGGTGAAATAAATGGTGAAGTCCCATTATATGGAACAGTATTATCTGTGGTTCCATGAAAGTGCATGACCGGTATTTGTGGTGCTGATGTTGAGGTGTTTTTAAGTGAATTTGACATGTTTCCTGACCCAATAGCTATAGCACTAACAGTATGGGGTGTATTATTCGCAAATTTGTAGGTCATAAAACCACCATTAGAAAATCCAGTAACAAACAAACAATTGTTAGCGGAATAATTAGAACGAATAGTATCTACTAAATTTGAAAGAAAATCAACATCCGAGTTACCAATAGTTGCCCAGGATTTCAAATTGCCAGTCGCATTTGGATACAATACTAAAAAGCCTTTGCTATCGGCAATATTGTCAAACTGAGTTATTGATTGTTGTTGGGTTCCATTTGACAATAATCCATGCAGATTCAGAACGATTGGATATTGGTTGTTGGTTGAATACCCTGCTGGTAAATGAATTTTAAAAGTTCTATATCCCCCTTGTTCGTAGATACTATCTAATTGTGCAAAAGCTGAATTTGCACATATTAAAATCGTGGAAAGTGTTAAAATTATTGTTTTCATTTATTTGGTAATTACCGCTGAGATTAGGCTAAAATGCGTTTCAATGAAGTTTAGATTTTGCTATAAAACGTTTATTTTTAAAAGGGTTCTATTTTTACAAAACCGAATTTACTATTGTCCAATGCCACAATTGCACCTCCATCAGAAGTCAGGTCAATGGCCTCTCCAGCCCAATCAATATTGTTCCCTCCACCATATGTTTTTTGCCATTCTATGTTGCCATCTGAATCAAACTTTATAAGATAAATGTGCCACGTGTTCGAATTGTCGTCATCATTTCCACAGCGCCTTTTATATCTCCTATATTCATCTCCTGTTCCAGCCACAATAACACAACCACCATCCGGAGTGCTTTTGATATCCCAAGCTTCATCGTGAATAAATTTGGGGTTGTATCCTCTGGGGTTTCCAGCTTTTTGTTCCCAAATGGTATTTCCAGTAGTGTCAATTTTCATGGTGTAGGTGTCCCAATTTTCAGTGCCAGATAAAGTATGCCCGGTTAAAAAAACATAACCATTTGCTCCTATATCCATTCCAAAACAATGGTCATAAGAATTGCCGCCATATGTTCTATTCCAAAGTACGTTTCCTTGGCCGTCTATCTTGATAAGACCATAATCGTTGGCATTTTTAGTTAGTCCAGAAATATAATAGTGGTTAAGGTAACCTTCAATTCGGTATGCTTGAGCTACATAATTATTAATACTAATTCCATTTGTCTTAGTACCGTTTGAGTCAAGAAAAGTTACGTATCCATTTCCTTCTGTAAAAAACGTGTTAGTATTGTCTTCGGCATTAATGTATCCAACAGCCATGAATCCATTAGGTGTTTGAATAAGATGCTCGAAGGCATCTGCTCCTCCATTGTCTATGATCTGAATAAACTCCTGATTGCCGTTTGATTTGTTGAGTTTGATGAGTGCACTGTTTCCATCAATTGATCCGCAAATAATATATCCGCTTGGCGTTTCAATGGCGGAGTTACCAAGATTATTACCATTAATTCCCAGCTCCTTTTTCCAAATCAAATAGCCGGAATTGTCAGTTTTCACCACAAGAATTTTAGCTGAATTGGGAATGAAACCAGTCTCTCCAACCTGAAGATATCCATTATCTGAACACGTTAAGATGAAGTGACCATGTGACTCTTCTCCTGAACCAGATACTTCTTTGTTCCATTGTATGGCAGGTGCATGTGGGTAGTCATTCACATTACAGTCATCATTTATTTTTCTGCATCCCCAAAAGAGCGTTAGTATGACTAGAATAGATATGTGGAAGTGTTTCCCCAAATGTGTTCAGATAAATGTATTAAAAGTCACGGCTATGCGCAGTATCCCGAAGGGTATTGCGTATAGGTTTTGTTATGCACTTTTATTTTGTTTTTATCAGCCTTATGGATTGATTTTCAATATTTAAAATATAAACATTAGGAGCTAATGAAGA
>PAND01000003.1 GCA_002707525.1 Flavobacteriales bacterium | reverse complement strand
GGTTTGGTGATGTAATCGTCAGCACCCGCATTTAGCCCTGCAATCTGGGAGTAATCCTCATGTCTCGCTGATAAAAAAACGATAACGGTATCATCAAGGCTTGGAATTTTTCGAAGTCTAATGCATGCTTCAACACCATCCATTTCGGGCATCATGACATCCAAGATGATTAAATCAGGAGCGATGTCTGTAGCTCGCTGAATTGCTTCAAGACCATTTGATGCGGTATATACTTTAAACCCTTCGTTGGAAAGATTGAGCGTTACAAATTCTAAGATGTCAACATCGTCATCAACGATTAGAACTTTTGGCTCTAAATTGGTCATGGGAGAAATAATTTTTAAGGTTCACGTTGTTTTATTTCCCTCTAATATCTACTTAAATCAGACAGAAAAACTGACTTAACAATCTGTTTACCTAAGTATAATCATTATGAAAACCAGTGTTACTGAACTGTCATTATTCCTTAACATCTAGACAACTTTGGCGACGTTCTTTTGGGGAAACAAAAAACCACAAAATGAAATTTTACAACGTATTGCCCGCAATTGTCCTCAGCTTAATTGCCATTTCATGTGACAACAACGATGGTGACAGAAACAACCCAATCAACAATTCACTCGAAGTGAACAAATCTGGAGTGCTGAGCACCGATGAAACTTGGAGTGGAGATTCTATCTACGTTCTAAACGGTCGCGTTGTTGTTCCCGAAGGAGTAGAACTTACCATTGAACCTGGAACGATTATTAAAGGTAAAGAAGGAGACGGTGCAAATGCATCCACTTTGATTATCGCTCAAGGTGGTATGATTGATGCACAGGGCACTGAAAGTGCTCCAATCATTATGACATCGATTTTAGACAACATCACCGTGGGCGAGCAAGCAGGCACCAACCTTGATGAAACAGATGCAGGTCTTTGGGGCGGTCTAATCGTGTTAGGTTATGCACCCATTTCAGCAGATGCAGCGACTGCACTTATTGAAGGTCTTCCTGCAAACGAGGCCTACGCTGTTTATGGCGGCACAAATGCAGCAGATAATTCTGGTTCAATCGAATACGTCAGTGTTCGCCACGGCGGTACCTTGATTGGTGACGGTAATGAAATTAACGGAATTACACTAGCTGGTGTTGGTTCTGCCACAGTAGTTAACCATATCGAAGTAGTAGCAAACGTGGATGACGGCGTAGAATTCTTCGGCGGCTCTGTCAATGCCTCTAACATTGTTGTTTGGGCGCAAGGTGATGATGCCTACGATATTGACCAAGCCTATTCAGGTACAATAGATAACTTCGTATACATTGCAGGTCCAGATTCTGATCACGGCATGGAAGTAGATGGTCCAGAAGGCGCAACGGGTGCTGGTTTTACTGCTACTAATGGAACCCTCTACGGTATGAGCGCGGAAATTGCTGACTTCCGCGATTCAGCAATGGGTAACGTTCAGAACATCTACATCACAGGATTTAACGATGCGGGTGACTGGGAAATTGATGAAACGGGTGGCGCTTACAATTTCGAAAACGGTTTGTTGAACTTCTCCTCAATTGAAATAGACATGACCAATTATACGGCAGGGAAAACGGTTGCTGAAGTATTTATGGACAAATCAGGGGCTGTTTCAGCTTGGGACCCAACAACATTCGCTACAGTGGTTACTGCTCCTACAGTTGGTGCCGATGAAAGTAAGCTTTCTTGGACCTATGCATCAATGAAAGGTGCTTTCTAAGAGCAGGTAATTAACATAAAGTTAAAGGAAGATTAAAAGGTTCGAGACATTGGTTTCGAACCTTTTTTCGTGTTTTGCACTTTGAAACGAAGCGTAAACTCTATGAAAATCAAAGCGCTATTTACGGCACTTCTTTTTAGTATTCTTTCTTACGCGCAGAATGGTATCATCCGCGGAACGGTTTATGAGAACGAAACTAGTGAAGCTCTTTTTTATGCCAGTGCGCAAGTTCCTTCTGTTGGAGCAGTGGCTTTTACAGATTTTGACGGGAACTTTGAATTGAGCTTGGAACCAGGCACGTATGATGTAGAAGTCAGCTTTCTAGGTTTAGCCACCTTAACCATCTCTGGTGTAAAGGTTGAAGCAGGTAGAGTCACTGTTTTTGAAAACCTCCGCCTCATGCCTTCTACCAATGAATTGATGACAGTCACCGTGACAGCATCTGCTATGCGGAATACAGAAAGTGCCCTTTTAGACGTGAAAAAGAAGAGTGCTACGGTGATGGATGGCATCTCCGCACAGAATTTCAAACGCGTTGGTGACGGTAATGCTGCCGCTGCTGTAACCCGTGTACCTGGTGTTAGTATTCAAGGTGGCAAATATGTGTTTGTTCGCGGACTAGGTGACCGTTACACGAAGACGCAGTTAATGCGTATGGATATTCCTGGATTAGATCCTGACCGTAACTCGCTGCAGATGGACATTTTCCCAACAAACATCCTTCAAAATATTGTGGTACTTAAAACACTCACCGCAGATTTACCCGCAGATTTCTCTGGAGGTCTTGTCAATATTGAATTGGTCGATTTTCCTACTAAAAAGACATTGAATATTAGTTCTTCGTTGGGCTATACGCCGGGCATGCACCTTATTCAAGGACTGGGTCATCAAGGTTCCATGACCGATTTCTTAGGATTCGATAGCGGTTTTAGAACCAACCCATTACCCAACCAATACATCTACAGCGGCATTCCAAACCCTGCTTTGGACGACCCAATAACCACAGAGCTTACCCAAAGCTTCGCTCCTGTTTTGGCGGCGCAATCGAGATTGATGCCCGTAAATGGCTCATTGGGCATAAGCGGCGGTAACCAAATCAAAAAGAACAACGGTAAAACCATCGGATACAACGGATCATTCTCTTACAAAGCGAACACCAACTTCTATGGTAGTATGGGCGGTGATTCAACGCGCATGTACGAGCAGAACTTCTACCGCAAAGGAAATCTTCCTAACCAATACAACTTACTTGCAGACCGCACCCAAAAGGGATCTCTGGCCGTGAACAATGTGTTCATGAGCGGTCTTTTCGGATACTCCATGAAGGATGACAACGATAAGTATAGATTTACCTTGATGCACTTGCAGAATGGTGAGACACGCACGGGCCGATTTATGGAGACTGCCTCTATCGAAAATTCTTTTGAAGGTTTAAGAGACAACCTTGAATATTCGGAGCGCTCCATTACCTCTGCCCTTTTCAACGGACAGCACAGCCGCAAAGACAATACCTTAAAGGTGGACTGGAGAATAGCGCCAACTTTTAGCCGCATCGCGGACAAAGACATTCGATCAACCTCTTTCCGTACGGAAGACAACGCCTTTGTTATTGCACCGGGTGAAACGGGTTTCCCGAATAGAATATGGCGTAACCTGAATGAATTCAATCTTTCTAACCGCATTGATGTGACGCGCAGCCATGAGGTACGCGGACGCGATGCAAAATTTAAATACGGAGCGAGTTATACTTTCAAATACCGTGATTACGAAATCTTGCGCTACCAATTGCGCACTAAATCAATGGGAGACCTACCCGCCCTTTCAGGCAATGCGGACGACCTCCTGTCAAATGGCTATATCTGGAACGTAGGAACAGACGCTGGTACCTACTACAGTGGTAACTATGAGGCAAACAACGCCTACCAAGGTATCCAAAGTGATTTTGGGACGTACGTAAATGAGGAGTTCAGCATCAACGCACTAATGAAAGTAGTTGTAGGTCTTCGCTTAGAGCGCTACGACCAATTCTACACTGGTGTAGATCAGCAAGAAGCTGCTGCACCGGGTACAGGTTTGAATTACTACTGGGAACCCGTGTTGAACAACTTCAACCTATTTCCTACAGCAAACTTTATCTATAGCGTCAACGAAAATAGTAACCTTAGACTAGGTGCCTTCCGCACAGTAGCGCGCCCTTCGTTTAAAGAGAAATCGGCCGCACAGATTGAAGATGTATTGACGGGCATTACCTTCATTGGTAACCTTGACCTTCAAAACACCATAATCAGCAACCTAGATGCACGCTACGAATACTTCTTTGAAGGCGGACAAACTGTTGCTCTCTCCGGATTTTACAAATATTTCCAAAATCCAATCGAGCTCGTAGCCTATTCTGCTGCTGCACCGTCAAACTTCCAACCGCGTAACGTAGGGAATGCTACCGTTGCGGGGCTAGAATTTGAAGTGCGTAAGAATCTTGGATTTATGAGACTTAGCAACTTCGAAATCAATTCTAACTTCTCGTACATCTATTCGGCCGTAACACGTGATTCTACAGAATATGAGGCTAGAGTAGTATCAGCGCGTATAGGTGAAGTAATTGATAAACTTCGTCCTATGCAAGGACAAAGCCCCTACATGGTTAATATTGGATTGAATTATAACAACTCTAAAAAAGGTCTTCAAGGCGGTCTTTTCTACAATGTCCAAGGAGAAAAACTCTATATCGTAGGTGTTGCAGATAACCCTGACGTTTTTGAAGTGCCTTTTCATAGCTTAAACTTCAACCTCATGCAAAGGTTTGGGAAGGATCGCCAATACCAATTGGGAATGGGAATTACCAATATACTTGACGATACTAGAGATAGAATTTTTGTCAGTTATAATAGCTTCTCCCCATACTTCTCACGTTGGGCGCCTAGAAGAACGTTTAAACTTACTTTCCGCTACTCTATTTAACGACATACAAAAGTGTAATTTTGAACCGCGGCCATTGGGACCGCGGTTTTTTTATGCGCAACTTCACAGACATCACTGACCAAAATTTCGAAGCAGC
Organism: Flavobacteriales bacterium; assembly: GCA_002707525.1. Lineage (GTDB taxonomy): Bacteria > Bacteroidota > Bacteroidia > Flavobacteriales > Schleiferiaceae > UBA10364. Next base: position 72,830 of record PAND01000003.1, on the reverse strand, counting down.
TGCTCTTGAGATGTTTCGGTATCAGTATGCGAATAATCAGGTGTACGGTAAGTTCTGTGATTTAATTAATCGCACGCCAAAGGCAGTCAAAGCACTGAAAAACATTCCTTTTTTACCGGTAGAGCTCTATAAGAAACACCGGGTAGTCACGGGAGCATTTACTCCAGAGACTGTATTCACTTCATCTGCAACAACAGGGGAAACCCCGAGCAATCATTGGGTAAAAGAATTGGCTCATTACGAGCAGGTCTATGTAAAAGGATTCGAGCGTGAATTTGGCGACTTGGAGGATTGGACGGTATTGGCCTTACTTCCGAGTTATCTAGAGCGCAGTGGATCTTCATTGGTAGCTATGGCTGAGGGCATGATAAAGCGCTCTGGGAAGAAAGAAAGTGGATTTTATCTATACAACCATGGAGCGTTAGAAAAGGTGCTTATAACACTTCAAAAGCAGCAACGCCCCACTTTACTTTTAGGTGTAACCTTTGGACTTTTGGACTTTGCAGAAACCATATCTGCCATGGATTTTCCGCAACTACGAGTCATGGAAACGGGCGGCATGAAGGGCCGGCGCAAAGAACTTATCCGAGACCAAGTACATGCTCAGTTGAAAGCGAAGTTTCCTTCAAGCCCTATTGACAGTGAATACGGCATGACCGAACTACTGTCACAGGCGTATATGAAAAATAGCGGACACTTTGTATGTCCACCATGGATGCGTGTTTATACAAGGGATATCTCGGATCCTCTAGGAGCTCCGGTGAGAAATGAAAGTCGCGGTGCGCTTCAAATCATTGACCTGGCCAACCAAAATAGCTGCTGTTTTTTAGCTATCAGTGACCAAGGCAGGGTTTTTGAAAATGGTACATTTGAGGTATACGGGCGTCTGGATAAAAGTGAAATCCGTGGCTGTAACCTAATGGTATGTTTATGAGAAAAATTGCAGTAATGCTCCTGGTATCATGGAGCACATTCACCTATTCGCAGGTAGTTAGACGCGGAGCCCAATTGAATAATGGTGAAGATCAACTAGAATTACGAGATTCTGTACGAGTCAGCGCATCCAATTTCAAAGGGGGTGAATACGACGCTACCGTGCACCTATGGGTACATGACGATTATGTCAATGTACTGGATAAAAGATTAATGGCAGGTGCTGCATTGCTTTCTGTAAAGAAGGATACTTTAGGATTTTGCCAAGACGGATTCCCCATAGACAGCCTTTGGGAAAGTACTGCCCGCCGTATGAGTAAGTATCATGAAATCATTCTTAGCGGTAAAATAATAGGCAGGCAATTAGAACGTAGAAGTTTTCCTACTCTTACCATTGAACATTTCTTTGAAGGTAAACGCGGCGGTGCCGTAAGAGACGCACTTGTAGATCTATTGAAAACTAAGGGGTGGGAAGGCAAGGATTTCGGAGAATACGAGTGTTGGGCTTACCTCAATCGCAGTGCTAATCCATCTCAACCTGATTTTCAAACGCTGATCATATTTCGTAGCGGAATTCCTTACTGTTTAGTGAATAAGGGAGAAGAATTTGAATACGCGAAACTCAAAGGAGCAGAAATGAGGGATTTCGGGATGTTTTATTTTTTTCAGCGCCCGAATGATCGTTTCTTGAAAGAGATCGATGATATCGTCTTTGATTACGTGGTGCTCTAAGTAATATTATTTTAGTCCAAACACGCTTTGTATCTCAAATAAACCTGCTTATAATCTATCTCAGCATCTGGCCTTTCTTCTAGATAACGCTCTGTAAACCATATGGATTGTTTACAATCACCAAGCGCTCCATAAACCATTCCAAGACTCCATAAAGCATCCATGTCCTGATGCTTAACCCAGCAAAATTTGTAGGAGTTTGCAGCTATTTTCAAATCATCCCTATTTGACCATTTGAGATACATCAAATAGTGTAAAAACGCATGATCACTATAATATTCCAAAAGCCCGGGTCTAATGTCAAATTGAGCAATGGAATCGTAAAACACCTTGGCCTCCGATAATTCCACAGAATCTACGATACGACATGAGAGTTGATAACGATCTCTAAGTTTTAAGTAATCCACCTGTGCACTTACTCCACTTATTGATAAAACAAAAATTAGAATAGGTATTGTCAGTGTGCGAACTCTCATTTTAATTCACTTTTAAGAGAAAGTAATTCTTTTTGCCTTTTTGCACAATGATTAAACCGCCAGCAATGACGTCTGCAGAGGTCAGAACTTTATTGGCTCCGACTTTAGTTTTATTAATAGACACGCCATTGCCTTGGAGCATCTTGCGAGCTTCGCCCTTTGAGGGAAACACAGCTGTAGTTTCCGCTAAAGCCTGCACTATATCTAGACCACCTCCTAGTTCAGAAACATTCAACTCAAATTGAGGCACACCTTCAAAAACACTTTCAAGCGTTGCCCGATCTATAGTACGAAGCTGCTCTTCAGTTGCTTTTCCAAACAAAATCTGCGAGGCAGCCAACGCATTTTCCAAGTCTGATTGACCATGAACCCGTACCGTAACTTCTTCTGCTAGAGCTTTTTGAAGTGCCCGTTTGAACGGTGCTTCCTGATGCTTGGCAATGAGAGATTCTATCTCTTCTCTAGATTTAATTGAAAATATCTTCAAGTAATTTTCAGCATCAACGTCTGAGGCATTCAACCAAAATTGATAAAAGGCATAAGGCGAAGTTCTTTGAGGGTCTAACCAAACGTTTCCTCCTTCTGACTTGCCAAATTTAGTGCCGTCTGCTTTTTTGATTAGTGGCGTAGTCAATGCATGAGCAGAACCACGACCTAATCGTCTAATAAGTTCTGTGCCTGTAGTAATATTGCCCCATTGATCGGAACCGCCCATTTGCAATTTCACCCCATCATTCTTCCACAAGTGGTAGAAATCATATCCTTGAATTAACTGATAGGAGAATTCGGTAAAACTCATTCCCGTATCTAAGCGTTTTTTAACGCTGTCTTTGGCCATCATGTAGTTCACGCTCATATGCTTTCCCACATCCCGTATGAAACCTAAGAAATCAAATTCCTTGAACCAGTCGTAATTGTTTACAATTTCTGCACTATTAGCACCGCAATCAAAATCTAGGAATTTTTCTAATTGCCGTTTTTGACAATCCAAATTGTGTTGCAATGTATCTAGGTCTAACAAATTACGTTCAGCACTTTTACCAGAGGGGTCTCCTACCATTCCCGTGGCACCACCTACCAATGCAATGGGTTTGTGACCTGCACGTTGAAAATGAACAAGGGTCATAATTTGAACCATATTACCAACACCTAGCGAATCTGCTGTGGGATCAAAACCGATATAGCCCTTAACCATTTCTTTGGTCAATAATTCCTCCGTCTCCGGCATCATATCATGGAGCATGCCTCTCCAACGTAGCTCTTCTACAAAATTTGTATTCATCTGAATCGATTAGCAACTTTTCGAATTGCTAAAATAGGGTCTTAATTGTCTCTAACCCCTAAAGCATGCATTAAATCTGGCTGAGCAAACAGATGGGCACGAAACTTCATATCCTCTGACGCAAATAGAACCAATCCATCTACGGAGAAAGGAATATCTAGCGAGATATCGTCTAAATCTTTTATGATGAACTGCTCTTTCTTATGTTCCCATAAAATGCAACCCATTCTATCTCGTCCTCCATCAATAGCATATTCAATGATGTCGAATTCAAACAAAGGCCTATTATTGAGATCTTTGAGACCAATACACTCGTCCACTTGATTGTGTTTGATGATTGCCCCATTCCACCAGAACTGGTCTTTCGAATAATAACGTGTTCTTCCAATCTCACGGGCGTAACCCACAATATCCTCGCCAATTCTTAGGCGATACCTTGTTTCATTTGAATTAAGTTTGTCTAACACATAAAGAGAACATCCACGGTAAGAAAATTGTTCTTGTTATGAACTTTAAATATCAGATAATGTGTTATTTAAACGCCTCCACTCCGCGATCTAACCAATCAATATAACTTTCAACGTCAAGGTTATATGCAGTCTTTTCAACTAACGGAGTTAAGTCATCGTGACCTAAGATCACATACAACGGCTGACTTACTTCTTTGAAATTCACTTCTTGGAACTCACTCCATTTGTTTCCAATATTTTTGATTTTACGGCCCGTTATCTCGCTTGTGTATTGCTGCTCTTCCGGTAAATCCGGCCGCGCATCCACATAAAGTGAAATTAGAACTACATTATCACGAAGACGTTGATGCACTCTTTCATCTACCCAAACATTTTCCTCCATTTTACGGCAGTTTACGCAACCCCAACCCGTAAAGTCTATCATTATTGGCTTGTTAACTTCTTTAGCATAAGCCAATCCTTTTTCGAAATCGTTGAAACAAGGCAGTCCATTAGGGCAATGTTCCCCTAAATCAGCAGTAGCAGTATGCTGTCCTTGAGCAACTGCAGTTACCATAGAGGCATAAGCACCGCCTTTACTTTCAGCATAATGCTCTGGTGGGGGGAATCCAGCTATAAGCTTGACAGGAGCACCAAAAATACCTGGTAACATATAGAAGCCCATAATCATGAAACTGATGGCAAAAAACAATCGACTCACGCCTATACTCTGTGCAGGACTATCTAGTGGCATTCTGAAAGCTCCCAACAAATAAAATGCTGTAATGAAGGCTATAGCTACCCATATGGCAAGAAATAGTTCGCGCTCCAAAAAATGTGTTTGCATGACCATGTCTGCGGTTGACAAAAACTTTAATGCAAAGGCAAGCTCTAAGAAACCAAGCGTAACCTTGACCGTATTTAACCAGCCGCCTGATGAAGGAAGAGAATTGAGCCAGCCTGGAAAAGCGGCAAATAAGGTGAATGGTATAGCCAAGGCAAAGGCAAAACCGAACATTCCCACTGCAGGACCTAATAGAGATCCTCCTGAAGCTGCTTTAACCAAGAGTGAGCCAATGATTGGACCTGTACAAGAAAAACTAACCAAGCTCAAGGTAAACGCCATGAAGAAAATACCAAGCATCCCGCCTTTATTTGAGGCATCGTCTGCCTTATTTACCCAGCTAGAGGGCAAAGTAATTTCAAATGCTCCAAAGAAACTGGCAGCAAAAACTACAAATAAGGCAAAGAAAGCAAGATTAAACCATGGATTTGTTGCCATTTTATTCAGGCTATCCGCCCCAAAAAGCAACGTAACCAATAGACCTAAGCCAACATAAATAACTATGATACTAACTCCGTAAATAGATGCTTTAAAAATTCCCTGACTTCGCGTTTTACTCTGTTTGGTAAAAAAGCTTACCGTCAACGGAATCATAGGGAAAATACATGGCATGATGAGCGCTGCAAATCCGCCTAAGAATCCTAGCCAAAAAGTGGTACCTAATCCCTCCCAAGGTGAAGGTAATGGAGCATCCAAAACTTCCGTTCGGAAATCAACGTATGTTGGCGGTAAACACATTTCGTCATTACATACCATGAACTCTAATTCGCCTTTAACTACAAAATCGCTCTGCGAAGGTTTAAGTAGGATTGAAAAATCTGCACTTTCTGAAAAGTACGCAAGATCCATGTCAAAGTTTGGATCAAATTCCACGTGAGCCTCTCCTTCGCTCCATTTACCCATTGAAACAAAGGCGCTCGAAGTATCTAAATAAAATGAGGTTGGAATCGGACCGCCGTCCTCCAAATTTTGACTGTAAAGATGCCAACCCGATTCAATATCTGCGTGAATTACAACTCTAACTTTATCCTCTTCAATGGTATTTGATGTAGACCATTTTACAGGTTGGGGCTGTGCATACAGCACAGTCGTTACAATTACCGCAAGCAGGGCAAGAATACGTTTCATAGTCTTGGGTTTATCTCTGCAAGATAGGCCATCTCAGCGCCTGTAGCAACTTTCAAAGAATCAGCAATACGATAACCTAACACCCACAGTATGTGCCCCTGATGTTCAGCAACATATACCCGTTCTTTATGATGCCCAGGCACTCTTAAGTCATTCAAAAAATCGGCTATTTTCTTTTGCCCGTTCATGCCTAGGGGAACAAATTTATCTCCAGGTTTCCAAACTCGAAGAGTTAGAGGAAAAGGTATTGAAGTTGAAATCCATTCTTGATCATTAACAAACTTAACTTCCTGAATCGGCTTTGGCGTAAAGGTCAAATCAAAGGGTAAATGTGCTGTGTCGTGAATGTTTTTAATCTCATATTCTCCTTGGTCTACTGGCGTAATAGACCCAATGATAAATTGACCGCGATCTTTAATCAATATGTGAGATTTGCCTAAAGTTCGTTGACCGCTATCACCTGTAAGTACATGGCCGACCCCCTCAAAGGAAAATCCTGCATCTAAATTCCGGGCATAACGATACAGCAATACTTGAGCGTAGGCTTCACGCGTCCAAGTACCCATTTGCAGGTATAATTCTCCGTCTTTTTCTAGAACATACTCCTTGGCCCAGTTAGTCAATAGACCACTCAATAATGTGCTGTCTCGAGTTAAATTATCTATGGACTTTTTTAATCCTCCACGCCACCTTGGCTCCACGTCATTCAATACAGGAAAAAGGACATGCCTCATTTTATTTCTCTTGTATTTGAGTGTTGAATTTGAAGCGTCTTCCACCCAGTTTAAATTGTGCTGCTGCGCATACTCCAAAACCTCACTTTTGTCCATTTGAGCAAGCGGGCGTATAATTTGACTATTACTCATTCCAGCCATAGTTGTTAATCCACTTCCACGCAGCGCATTCATCAAAAAAGTTTCTCTTCTATCATCGGCATGATGCGCAGTGAAGATGTATTGAGCACCCAGAAGCTCGGCTTGTTCTTTGAAAAATTTATATCGGATATCTCGTGCCCAATTCTGAATGTTTTGTCCAGTACGCTCACTAGGCTTTGCTTTGAATACTATTATTTCAAAACGATTTTCAGCAGCATACCAACGGCACCATTTTTCGTCTTCATCCGCCGCCTCTCGTAAACCATAATTGACATGAAGCAAATAAGGTCGAATTTGGTAACGTTCAATCAAAAAATGACTCAAAACAACAGAGTCTACCCCGCCGCTAAAACCGAGAACTGCCTTTGAACCAGGATGTATTAAAGGAATATCCATGAGACGAATTTACCACCCCTAAATTTATTTCGCAGCCTTCAAGACACTTTCTGCTTTCAATAAGCACTCCTCATACTCTTGTTGTGCGTCACTTAATATAGTTATAGCGCCTCCAACGTGCAGCGTTGCGATACCCTTATCTCTATTTAAAGCTATGCTGCGAATGACCACATTAAAATCAAAATCACCTTCAGGAGTAACGTAACCCACTGATCCTGAATAAATTTCTCTAGCCACTTTTTCAAAGCGCTCTGCGAGCTCCATAGCACTTACCTTTGGAGCTCCTGTCATAGAACCCATTGGAAAGGATGCTGCAATGACATCATAGTTTGTTGCACCTTCGCGAAGTTCAGCTTCCACGGTACTAATCAATTGATTCACATTTTTAAACGCGTAGGTACCGAATAATTCACTCACTTTAACACTGCCTGTAGCAGCAACTCTGGAGAGATCGTTTCTTACCAAATCTACAATCATGACATTCTCCGCGCGTTCTTTTTCACTTTGGACTAAGGCTATTTTGGCGGACTCGTTATCTGCATCACAGTATCGATTCGTTCCTTTAATAGGCTGGCTGCAAAGCTTGCGTCCTTCGCGCTTGATATATCGTTCGGGAGACGTGCATAAAAGCTCATAACCGTCCATCTTTACAAATGCAGAAAAAGGCGCAAGCGTCCCTTCTACCATTTTTTTAAACAGTGAAACACTATTTAATTTTTCAAATTCTGCTGTAAACGCTGTACAATAATTGACTTCGTAAATGTCGCCTCGTTGTATATGATCTTTTAACGCGTTTACATTATGTATGTAGTCCTCTCTAGACTCAACAGGTTGAAAATTGAGAGAAGTAGTGCCCGAATCCACTTCATTAGCGTTGAGTAGCACCTCGTTCAGAACCTCATCAACAGCATACTCAGACCAAACCTCTAAGCGACCGTCTATGTGCAAAGTTCCTACTACCTCTGGGACAAAAAAACGAGCCTTGGGCCAATCCCCTATACCTTCATTTTCTTGAGTAACCGATTCAAAATTGGTGCGCAATTCATAGCTCAAAAAGCCGAATTTCCATCCGTATTCTAAATGTTCAGGTAAAAGCTCTTCATCTGTGTAAACTGCTTTTGCTCCCCAACCAAAAATCAATTCGTAGCTTTTTTCTGAATTGGGATAGCTATTGCTCGTGTACAAGGCAAAAAAAGAACGACTATTGGATAATTCCAATAGCCGATTTTCTAAACTTCTCGGATCGACAATATGAGTCGATGCGCTTTCCATCAACTGTGCAACGCTCGATTACCAGTTGCAGCCAAAGCAGCTTCTTTTAAAGCTTCCGTATACGTTGGATGACCGTGGCAAATTCTTGCAATATCCTCTGCAGAAGCCCGGAACTCCATTGCAGTCACAGCTTCCATGATAATATCTGCGGCACGAGCTGCCACGATATGCACTCCTAAAACCTCATCCGTTTTCTTATCTGCCAAAACTTTCACTACGCCATCAATATCACCCGATGCCCTTGAGCGTCCCAATGCGCGCATGGGGAAAGAGCCCATTTTATATTCAGTACCTGCTTCTTTCAATTGTTCTTCCGTCTTTCCTACTGCAGCAACTTCAGGCCAAGTGTAAACGATTCCAGGAATTAAATCATAGTTAATATGCGGCTTTTCTCCAGCAATTGATTCCGCTACAAACACACCTTCCTCTTCCGCTTTATGAGCCAACATGGCACCACGAACAACATCTCCAATGGCATAAATATTTGGTACCGAAGTCTGCAATTGAGCATTTACTGCAATACGCCCTCTGTCATCAGAGTCAATTCCGACATTTTCTAAACCAAGCTTGTCAGTATAAGCGCCTCTGCCGACTGCGACTAGACAATAATCCCCTTCAAATACAACTTCTTCACCTTTTTTGTTGATAGCAGTTACTTGAACCAATTCACCGTCTCGGTGTACACCGCTTACCTTCGTGCTAAGACTAAACTTTACACCTATTTTCTTCATACTGCGCATGAGCTCTTTGCCCATTGCCCCGTCCATTGTTGGAATTATACTTTTAGCAAATTCAACAACGGTCACTTCAGAACCTAAGCGCTTGTAAACAGAACCTAATTCCAGTCCAATCACACCGCCTCCTATCACAATCATGTGCTTGGGGATTTCTTTCAAACTCAAAGCTTCCGTTGAAGAAATGATGCGTTCCTTATCGAATTTTGCAAAAGGAAGCTCAATTGGTTTTGAGCCTGTAGCAAGAATGATATGTTTTGCAGATACTGTTGTAGTATCCTTACCTATTATTTGAACTGTATTTTTATCTACTATTGAACCGAAACCGTGCAAAACATCAATCTCGTTTTTTTTCATCAAATAATCTATGCCTTCACAAGTGGTGCTTACTACTCCCGCTTTACGTTTCATCATTTGAGCAAAATCTACTCGTGGCTTGTCCACCTGTATTCCGTGTTCCTGAAATGAATGAACAGCCGCATGATAATGCTCAGAGGAATCAAGCAGTGCTTTTGAAGGAATACATCCTACATTTAAACAAGTACCGCCTAATGTTTGGTACTTCTCAATTACAGCTGTTTTCATACCCAATTGGGCACAGCGTATGGCACTAACATATCCTCCTGGACCAGAACCTATAACAACTACGTCGTATGAACTCATTGAATTTTATTTTAATAGCAATGACAAAGTTACATAGAGGACCCTTGTACTAGGGTTTAATTCTAAAAAATCTACTAAGTATCACCATAAGAACAATTAAAAGGAAAAGAACAGACATTACAGGACCTAAGAAATTGCCTGTTTGAACATAAAGAGTTTGACCTTCCAACAAAGGCACCCGATCTATAATCACGCCTTCTTCTTCCCAATGAAGTTGTTCGCGTGGATTTCCTTTTGAGTCAATTACCGTACTAACACCTGTATTCGCACTGCGAACTACATATTTACGATGTTCAATAGCCCTTAAACCTGAAAATTTCATGTGTTGCAGGTGGCCATCTGTATTACCCCACCATCCATCGTTTGTTATTACGGCAAGTAAATTTGCACCTTTCTTTGAGTAAGCTGTTGCATACCCTGAAAATTCATTTTCCCAACAAATAATCGGAGCCAATTTCAGGCCGAGTAGTTCGTCTTTAAAAAGCACTCTTTCCTCAGAAGTACCAAGTGTACCTGAAGTGCCGCCTAACTCAATCGCCCAATCACCTAAAATAGGCTGTAAGTATTTAACAAAGGGCATGGACTCCCCTCCCACAACTAATTTTCCCTTATGGTAAATTTGCCAGGGCTGTCCAGCAGATGAATGAAAAAGCGCCGTATTATACATGGTGTAAAAGCGATCCCCCATGGGTCTATTGGAATACGTTTGTTCTAATTGAAAATCATAAGTGGTGCTACCAAAAATTGCCGATTTTCCATACTTATCTATGGTGGAAATAAACGCTGCATCTACCACCCCTTTGCCCAATACGCTTACCTGTCTTGATTTAGGAAGAAAGGTTTCTGGTAAAACCAAAAGATCTATATTCTTTGCACCACTTTCAGATAATAACCTATCCACCTTTCCTATTTGCTCGATTTCTGAGGTGGTCCATTTTTCGTCATAGGCATCTATATTCGGCTGAACCACGGCTACCTTCAAATACGTATCAGAAGATTTTTCAGGAAGGAAATACAGCACTAAACTAATTGCTACAGGCAGAAGAAGCCATGACCATTTTATGATTGATGTAGCCCTTGTGAAGAAAACTATTACCACAATAAGAACCCAAAGAGTTCCTCCGGGAGTTCCCACAAATTCATACCACTGAACCAATTCCGGCCAATCAAAGAATGTGTTACCCAAGTGCAACCAGGGAAAGGACAATCCCCAATATTCGTGTAAATGTTCAAAGGCCATCCAAGAAGCGATTACCGAAATCCAGGAAACTTTTGAACCTATTCCAAGTCGTACAAGCATTTCTCTAGCGCGTACTCCAAACCACAAGGCAAATGCCATAAGAAATCCATTGATCCCGACCGTTGCAATAACACCTAGCGGATGAGCATTAGCAATCCAATAGGTAGTTGCTGCATTCCATAATGCAAAAGCCATGTACAGGAAAAGTAGTGGCCGTTGTTTTTGTGCAGCTAGCTGAAAAAGAAGCACCCAGCCAGGGAAAACCAGAAAAAACATGGGGCTCCAAGTCCAAGCAAGAGTTAAACAGGCTGACGACAGAAGCGCCAAATAATGCGGTTTATAATTTCTCCAATCGGTCATAGTGCCAAAATAATGCATCTTTGCACTCCATGAAACACATTCCAAATCTTTTAACACTTTTGAATGCAGGTTGCGGAGTGGTGGCAATCTACTTTATCTTCATTCAAAGTAATATGGGTGTGGCAGCGTGCCTAATATTGGCATCAATTGCTGATCTTTTAGACGGAATGCTCGCACGAAAACTAGGTGTTGACGGCAGCCTTGGCACTCAACTAGATTCACTTGCTGATGCCATTTCTTTTGGGGTAGTTCCGGCGTTTTTATGGTCTAGTATACTCACAGATTACGGAACAATTGAACAACCTTGGGGCGTTGTTTTGGGAGCAGGAATAGCGGTTTCTAGTATTTATCGCTTGGCAAAGTTCAACTTAATTTCAGACGAAAAAGTTGACTTCACTGGTGTACCAACTCCCGCAAATGCATTATTTGTTTTTGGATTATGGATGTGGCTGGGAGATTGGGAACAATGGAATTGGATAATACAAAGATCAATAGACGAACGTGCTGCGCTCACCTTGTTTTTCATCAGCATACTTGCTCTGAATATCTATTGGATTAATTCTTCCATTCACTTTCTTAGTTTTAAAGACAATGGTGAAAAACTCCGAAGAAAAGCACAGCTTATTGTGGTTCTCATTTTCATAGTATTAGTTATTTTTGTCAAAGCGCTAGCACTTACATTAACGGTGTTGGCTATACCAGTAGTGAGCAAATTAGTCCAAATAGTATCGACTAGAAAAAATAGTCTATGATGAAATTCGTTGCAGAAATCAATATTATGCCGCAAAAAGCGTTGCTTGACCCCCAAGGCAAGGCAGTGAGTTCTAATTTGAAAAATATTGGTCTAGAATCATGTAGTAACGTTCGTATTGGAAAACATATCACTATGGAGGTAATGGCAATGGACGATAATGAAGCTAAAGTCTTGGTAAAACAAGCTTGTGAAAAGCTACTTATCAATCCTGTGATGGAAGCTTTCGAATTCTCCTTAGTAAGGCCACAATAATGAAGTTACCCATATTGACATTAAGTGAATATTCCACATTCTAATTTTTATCATTACCAAGACATGCTCTATGAAAAATAAAGTAGTTTTAGTTGAAGACGATAACAACTTAAGAAAAACCTTCGAAGAACTGTTAGACATTATTGGATACGATGTGGTTAGAAGTTATGAGGATGGGGGAACTGCTTACGTTGATTTACATAATGAGAATCTAGAAGTAGATATTATCCTAACAGACTTCTTCATGCCTGTAATGAATGCTGATGAACTTATCAATTCTCTTAAAAGCATAAATACCTACAGGGATTCTAAATACGTTGTCATGACTGGTTTTGATATTGAAAGCGTGTATAGCTGCTTTCCAAAAGATGAAGGCATTCAATTTTTGAATAAACCATTTAGTGCTGAAGAATTAGTTCGAGTATTAGAAGGCGAATAATGAATTTTCTAGCACATTTACATTGTAGCCCGAATCAAGAATTGATTCGGGTTTTTAATTTTACTGGTGACGGTTTTAGAGGAAATATCTGGAAATCAGATGCCACAGATTCAATGGTACTAGGTGTTGAACTTCATAGGTTCATAGATTCATTTGCAGACGAACATTCTCTTTCCAAACTTGCAAAACAATCAATTCGACCCAAAGCTGGAAAAACAGCCCCGATAGCCTTGGACCTCCTTGGAGATTACTTCCTTCACAAGCATTGGAATACTATGAGTAGGTTAAAACAAACTACTACTAGCACGAAAATCATTGATTTCATTGAAACCTGTACAAATGAAATTTCTAATAATACTCATTTACTTCAAGGGAAAGCATCAACAATGTGGCCTTTCATGAAAGAGGGAAATTGGTTAATAAATTATTCTTCTATTCAAGGAATAAAAAATGCTGCACGAGGCATGAGCAGGAGACATCCCGCTATAGCTCAGCTTACAAATTTCTTCGCTCAACTAGAGTTGAACGATTCGGAATACCTTGCTGCGGAGCAGTGGTTCATTGACTTTTATCCTGAATTACTAGCAGCTTCAGAAGATTTTATTCATTACCATCCGTTAATCAATAAATAACACACGAGAAAAAACGTGTGTTTTGCATCGTATCTTTGCAACTTAATGAACGGTTTTCAATGATTTACATCAAACGAAAAGAACATTTTTGCGCTGCCCACAAACTCTGGAATGATAAATGGGACGCAGCAACGAATAAGCGAATTTTTGGTAAATGCTCAAATGAAAATTACCACGGACATAATTTTGAATTAGAGGTCACTGTTTGCGGTGAGATAGACCCAGATACAGGTTTCGTGATGAATTTATTTGATTTAAAGCAAATCATCCGCACGCACATCATTGATGTAGTTGATCATAAAAATCTCAATTTAGATATTGACTTCATGGAAGGAAAGCAGCCTACTGCAGAGAATATTGCCTGCGAATTTTGGAAGATTCTCGCTCCTAAAGTGGCAGATTATGGCGCGCTTATGCATAAAATTCAGCTGGCTGAAACAAATAACAACATCATAGAATATTTTGGAGAATGAGTAAAGCCTTTGTATTTCCGGGCCAAGGCGCCCAATACCCAGGAATGGGAAAAGAACTATACAACAACAATGATGCGGCTAAAGCACTTTTTGACCAAGCAGACGACGTACTTAGCTTCAGTTTGAGTAAAGTCATGTTTGAAGGTACTGCGGAAGAGTTGAAGGAAACCAAAGTCACCCAGCCAGCCATATTTACCTTAAGCGTCATCATGGCAAATTTACTTGGAAGCGATTTTAATCCAACCTTGGTAGCAGGACATAGTCTTGGAGAATTTTCAGCGTTGACAGCGGCAGGTGCGTTAAGTTTTGAAAACGCTCTTAAGCTTGTAAGCACAAGAGCCTCTGCTATGCAAAAAGCTTGTGAGGCTAAACCATCTACAATGGCTGCCGTTTTGGGTTTATCGGATGAACAAGTAGAAGATGTTTGTAACCGTACGGAAGGAATTGTAGTTGCAGCTAATTACAATTGCCCGGGACAATTAGTGATATCTGGAGAGATTGATGCAATAAACGCAGCGTGCGAATTAGCGAAAGAGGCTGGAGCTCGACGTGCTTTGGTACTGCCTGTAGGGGGTGCTTTTCACAGTCCGTTGATGCAACCTGCAAGAGAAGAATTGGCTTCGGCAATAGCTACAACAGCGTTTAATACACCCATTTGTCCCGTAGTCCAGAATAGCGTAGCGAAGGCTATACTTGACCCTAATGAAATAAAACAAAATTTGATAGACCAACTAACAGCTCCCGTAAAATGGACACAAAGCATTCAACAAATGATTGCTTTAGGTGTTCATGAATATGTAGAATGTGGTCCCGGTAAAACATTACAAGGGCTCATTAAAAAAATCGACCGCTCAACTGAAGTGAGTGGCATCAGTTTCGAATAATGAAAGAAACCGCTTGGAAAAGTCCGTCGAACATAGCCTTAATAAAGTATTGGGGAAAATATGACGTTCAAATACCTGCTAACCCGTCCATCTCTTTTACCTTGAGTACTGCAGCCACATCAACCAGGCTCAAATATGCAAAAGGTAAAGGTGCTATTAAAGTTTTTCTAAATGACACAGAAACGCCGTCATTTATGCCTAAGATTCAATCCTTCTTAGAGCGTACCGATAATCTTTTTCCGTTTGCCCAAGAAATGGATTTTGAAGTGCACACTTCAAATAGTTTCCCACATAGTTCAGGAATTGCATCCTCGGCCTCAGGGATGAGTGCCCTGGCTCTATGTATGATGAGTATAAAAAAAGATTTGGGATTGAGTATTGATGATTTCTTCCAAGAAGCCTCCAATGCATCTAGACTTGGATCTGGCTCTGGTTCTCGCTCAGTATACGGCCCATTAGCAGCATGGGGCAAGCATGCTGAAATAGAAGGTAGTCATGATGAATTTGCAGTTCCGTTCGTAGATGTTGCAGATGTATTCAAAACCTTTCAAGACACCATCTTATTAATTGACAAGGGTGAGAAAACAGTTAGTAGTTCATTGGGGCATGGTCTTATGACCGGTCACCCCTACGCCTCCTCAAGATTTGCCCAAGCGCATGAAAATCAGAGTAAACTACTGACAGCAATGCTTGATGCCGATTTAGAAAGATTCGGTGCCATAGTTGAAAGTG
Source organism: Flavobacteriales bacterium (assembly GCA_002707525.1). GTDB lineage: Bacteria > Bacteroidota > Bacteroidia > Flavobacteriales > Schleiferiaceae > UBA10364. The sequence goes on along the minus strand of PAND01000003.1, from coordinate 57,280 downwards.
AGGCGCTTACGCTTCATGGCATGATGATGACATCCATGCCCTATTTCATCCTAATGAAACCAAATACGCTAGAAGTAATTAATCGTATTTGGGCGTTTAGAGAAGCCACGAAAAACCCCGTATACTTTACTTTAGATGCTGGTGCGAATGTTCATGTTTTATACCCAGAATCGCATAAAGAGGTTATAATGAGGTTTATAGATACAGAACTACGAACATTTTGTAAGGATAGTAGTTATCTTTGTGACCATGTTGGAAGTGGACCAATACAATTATAAGCAACATATGAAACGCTCCAATCCTTTGTTTTATGGCAAAATCCTTCTCTTTGGCGAGTATGGGATTATTAAGGATAGCATGGGTCTAAGCATACCCCATGGCTATTATAAAGGAGCTTTTCAATTTGAAGATACTTTTAACTCGGTTCAAGCTTCAAGTAACAAACACCTATTTGCTTACTTAGAATATCTTAAGAAAGAAGATGCACCTTGTCACTTTAATCTGAATCAATTCGAATCAGATCTAAACCATGGATTATACTTTGATTCTTCTATTCCACAAGGTTTTGGAGTAGGTAGCTCAGGTGCATTAGTAGCCGCAATTTATGACCGATACTGCCGGAATAAAATTTCAAAAAACCCTGAGAATTCGACTGATATTAAAAAGTTGAAATCCATTTTTAGTTGGATGGAAAACTATTTCCACGGTAAGAGCAGTGGAATAGACCCAACTATTTGTTACATGGGACTTCCTTTATTGATTAAAAGCACGAATGAATTAGGATCAGTTGACTTACCTGCAAGTGAGCTTGGTGCTGGTGCCGTATTTCTTCTTAATTCGGGTGTTCCCGGTGAAACTCAGCCTATGGTTGAAATATTCATGGATAAGCTCAAAGAAGAAGGCTTCCGAAATATGCTTAAACATCAATTTGTGAAGTATAATGATGCTTGTATCAAAGCCTTTGTTGAAGGAGACACAAACCCGCTATTCTCAAACCTTAAAAAACTAAGTAGACTAGTCTTGGAAAATTTCGAGCCTATGATTCCACACGGTTTCCACGATTTATGGAAACAAGGACTAGACTCTGAAGATTATTACTTAAAACTTTGTGGGTCTGGTGGCGGGGGCTTCGTGATGGGTTTTACTCGGGATTATGAGAAGACTCGCAAACTCTTCAATAAATTTGATCCGGAAGTAGTCTATCGGTTTTGAAAAAAATAAACCGCAGCCGCCTACAGATTTTGAAGGTGCTCGCTTTAATGAGCCAAATACGCTGGTATAATATTGCATTATTAATTCTTGGTCAATACCTGATCGCATTATTCGTCTTTGCGCCGCATGACTCAAGATGGAATGTTCTTTTAGATACCAATACGCATCTAATTACGTGGTCAGGTGCTTTCCTATTGGGGTTTGGATTCTTGATTAATTCATTCTATGACTACGCTGCGGATACGATCAACCGTCCTAAGCAAAGTGCATTCGAAAGATTAGTAAGTAGAAGAACCAGCTTAAATACGGCAATTTTCCTTTTGATTCTTGGTTTATTAGGTGCTTGGTGGGTTGGACTCAAGGCTTTGTTATTTTTTGGACTTTTTGCCTTGGGGCTATGGTACCACAGTCACCGTTTAAGAAGCCTTCCAATAGTATCTCATACTAGTGCGGCCATCCTTGCACTCACTCCGTTTTTTGCCATGTCAGTATATCATAATTTTAGCTCAATACACACCTTTGCCTTTGGTGCTTTGTTGGGATTAACACTATTTTCTAGGGAGATGCTTAAAGACCTGTTGATGCTCAAAGGAGATATCATCATTGGGCGTAAAACGGTGGCCAGTGAGTTTGGTGAGGATAAAACACGCTTTGCCTTAATGGCTAGCGCAATGATCGCATGGATACCTACATTTTTTACGAAGGGGTTATTCAATCAATATGCAGAAATTGGTATTTTCATTATACTCATATTGTTGAGTGCAGCAACGCTAATCGCTCTTAAAACAAACCACTTAAGTAGCCTTAGATGGGCTCACCTCATTTATAAAATCATCCTAGTGATTGGTGTACTAACTCTTCCGTTCCTGTAAGAATTAGCGAAGGATATTTAATGTACCGGTGAAAATTTCTATTTTATCAAAAGGTAAATCGGCTATAAGCCTATAATTATAAGACCCCAGAGGCAGCTGTTGTCCATTAAAGGTTCCGTCCCAGCATTCTGTTATATCAAGTGTGTGGAAGACTTCGTTACCCCATCTGTCATACACTGCGAATTCGTACCCTTCGAAGCCTACACCTTTTATTTCGAAACACTCGTTAAGACCGTCTCCATCTGGAGTGAATGCATCAGGTATATAGAGGTAAAAGTCCGTTTCTACGGATACGGTTAATTTGATTGAATCGACACATCCAAAATCACTAGTAACCACTTGTACTACTTCATAGTCTCCAGGGCTCAGGAAATCATATTCAAAGGTTGCGCCAGTAAACACAACTGAATCAATATACCAAGTCCAACTCACCTCATTCTGGGCCTTTTCATTAAATAAGACGCGCAGAGGCACATAAGGGTCGTTCAAATATTGAAAACCGGCACTCGGTTGTGGCATGTTCACGGCTATAGCGCTATCAATAAGTATTGTTTCGCAACCATCTGTAAGGATAAATTCATAAAATGAAGAATCTGCATAGGGCAATACCATTCTTGGAATGGTATTCGTTAGATTATCTGACCAAGTAAAAACCGTTGGTGATTGACCTCCCTGATAAAAGGGAACTAACATTACTGAATCACCTGGACAAACCCGCACCGTATCCTTGGTGTAAACTAAAGGATCATACTCTTTTACAAATAAATCTTGCGCAAAGAGAATTGTATCCCCGCATTCGTCCCACAATGTAAAAAACAAGGTAGTATCCGAATTAACTTCAACATACCTAGTAAATGCGTTAGAGGAATCTATGTGCCAATAGCCATCGTAATTCCCTTCGTATGAATTCAAAACGATTGACAATTCCAAACTGTCTCCCGGGCAATCTACACTATCTAAGCTCGAAGTAATAACTAAATCTCCTAACAGGGAATCTTTATCTCTGATGTAATATGGGATTCGAGTTACAGGATAATTGTAACAATCGGTAAAAACGTAATCCTGCACTACAATGAGCGTATCTATTCCCTCAACTACATTATCATCGTAAATCCAAAAGGTCAAGGTATCTGATTGTTGGCCGGGTAATAAGGTAATTGTATCTGGCAATGTGCTGTAATCAACTCCCTCAATAGCGTTACCTTCTGTTTTAATAGGAATCTTCATGGTAATTCCAAAATTAGAGGAACGCGAGAATATGATCTGATTCTCATTGCATCCTTCTACTATTAGAGAATCATTAAAGGAGTTACCTACGTTCGTAGAATCCGAAATAGAAATTGTTGGCCCTTTCAAGGATTTCTCTTCAAGAAAAACAGCCGAACTCAGAATATTATCACTGACGTTAGCGAGTTTTAATCGAATCGTATACCAACCGCCACATTCAACCTGTGCTGTTGCAGTAAATTTATCCGTATATCCATCCAAGGTTGTCACTGCTCCATTGGAAGGGTTGTAATACATGCTGTGCGCAACGTAATTTGGATTAGCCGTTAAACATTGAGCCGCGCCTCCCGAATTTGAGGGAAAACCTTGGTTTATGGTATTGACAGCGATAGGAACATTTGTACCCGGTATAGTTGCAATATTCTCAACGATAGTTTGCCCAACTGGGGCTGTAACACCGTTGATATAGCTACCTTCTAAAAAGAAGCCAAAAACATCATTAAAATTGGAGCAAGTATACCCGTCGTATTCATGTGAACCAAAACAATAATTGAAGGAAATGCTATCTGATTGCGCAATAAAACTGAATTCTATCTCAACCATGTCCTTTATTGGATTTGTTGCTACAGACATACCTAAAGAAGTAAGCACACTAGCTAATTCCGGGTCAGTAAAGGTCACATCATTTCCCACTCCAGTAGTCATTGCAATAACATCACTCGCATTTTGAGCCGCAACCATGACTATTCCGCTTTGAATTGGAAAATTAGGATTATTAGCCTGAAAATAACCTATCTGATCAGACGAGGGCTGCGTTAATGGCAATCCATTTTGACCAGAATTATAAATGGAAAGCGTGGAGTCTACCAAAATATTGGACGCCATCCAATAGGGGTCATCATAATTTCCTGCGGAACTTACCGTCATTGTTTGTGCACCCATTATATGGAAAAAGAACACGCCAATGATTACGAGGAGGTAACGCATGTCCGAATATAGAAAAATCAGTACTAAAAACCCTTAGAGGCTATTTAGTTGATTCCATGAAAGCCAATCCAAGTTTTCTAACGGACTCGCCCCAATTATGAGAAAGAGCAAAATTTCTACGAGAATTTTGTTCTTCAACGGTCTTTGAATCTATCGCTCTTTTTATCAAGGAACTATATTCTTGCAAATTATTAGCCAGAAACACATGAGGAAGAAAAGTCTGCATTGTAGGCGTATTAGTAGCAACTACTGGCTTCCCCATAGCCAAATACTCATCAATTTTGCGCGGATAATTACCAACAGTCATCTCATTAACAATTTGTGGATTCACACATACGTCAAAAGAATGTACATACGCAGGTAATTCCTCTGGTCGTTTTGATCCAATAAAAAAGACATTGCTTAGCTGATGCAGTTTACTCTTGATAAAAGAATTGTCTTGTGGTCCCACAAGAACAAAATTCCATTGAGGATGTGCGGAAGCTAATCTTTCCAAAAGTTCAATATCTAGACGCATGGCCAATAATGCACCAACATATCCTATTATTGGCCCTTTGATTCCCTCCAAATCTTTTGGTTTTTCAGGGTTTGTAGACGGGTCCCATTCGGTCAAGTCAACACCTTGACCAATATCATAACTATGTGGATTATACTTTTTACAAATCTCAGCTAGAAATTCGGAGTTAGCGACACACAAATCCGATTTGGCCATAAGTATAGGCTCAATACGCGGACCGTGCTTTTTATAGTAATCTGTAAAAACGAGGTTATCTCTAGAGTAATATATATAGGATTGAGGATGGAGCAATTCTTTCAAATACAGCCCTCTGAACATATCCGAATCATTAAATATGATGAAGTTAGAAAAGCCCAAATGTGCTATTGAACGTTGAATCTCTTTGGAAAACACGGCATTAATCTTCCTATTTGCTTGGTCATATAAAATCCCATCGGGTAAGAAATTAACAGATGGGATTATAAGTTTAGGTGTAAAAACCGTTAGGTTTTGGTCTAGATACTGATACTCTGAAACCTGACCTCTTAAAACTTTTTTTCTAACGACTGCTGACTCATTTTTTTTGATAAAACTCTTAAGGTACGTTGCCCAATCCATGGGTCTATTGATATACAACACCCTGTTATGTTTTGCTAATTCCCTGGCAATATCCCTACAATTACTGCCAATTTCACCGTCCCATGCCTGAGGACTGATAACAACTATATCTCTATTCTTGATTTTATTCATATTCAAAAATCAACGTGGTAAACTCTTTACTATTTTTACCGAGTTCAAGGTATAAGCTATTTTGATTCAAAAAAGTTTTCACATCCTCTATGCGTAATTTTTTTAAAGACAAGAATACTCAAAGCACAGCGAGCAGTGTTGTATCCGCATGTTTAGGCATGTTGAATTTCGCTCTTCTAGCTCGCTTTATCAATACAGAATTGCTAGGAGAATGGATTTTCTTCATTGCCTTGTTAGGTCTTCTAGAAATGGCAAGAACTGGTCTCCTAGGCAACGCCTTTCAAAAACTATACTTTGATAAAACATCAGAGTCACATAAACGTGCCGTCATTGGCTCTACCTGGAAATTGGCCGCTCTCACTAATGCTGTGGTTTTAATTGCTAGTTTTCTTCTTTATTTACTCTTTTCAATTCTTGACATATCCTTCGCTTATACTCATTTCCTATGGTGGATTCCTGCAGCGATGATAGGTAGCCAAGCAACTAATATTGGGGTTTGGATAATGAGTGCTCGTGAAAAATACATTTCAGTGCTTTGGATAATGTGCAGTATCCAAGTAGTATTTATGATAGGTATTTATCTAATCACCATTAATGTTTTAGATTCAAATGACCTGATCTATATTTTAATTGCGTCACAAATTATTCCAGGATTAATTATCACTAGTCTCGGATATAATGGAATATCAAATTGGAAGAAGGGTCGCAAGAAAGACGTAAGCGTACTTTTTAACTTTGGTAAATATACCTTTGGGACATCCCTTGGAACGTCACTCTTAAAAAGTTCCGACACTTTCTTACTCATGCCCTTCCTAGGACCTGCCGCAGTTGCTATCTATGGAGTACCTGAGAAAGTGCTAAGGGTAATTGAAGTGCCGCTGCAAGGATTTATTGCAGCTTATTTCCCCCCAATGGCTCAAGTGAACCAACAAGAAGGTGCAGCAGCACTGAGGGACCTTTTGCTCCGATCTATGGGCTATTTGTTCTGGTTGCTGATTTGCCCGTTGGGCTTAGTTTGGTTTTTTACCCCTGAATTAATAGCATTGATAGCCGGATCTGAATTCTCCGAATCTCAAGAGGTTTTCAAGATTTTTATTCTTTACATCATTTTGATTCCTTTTGATAGACTTAATGGAATGGCATTGGATATATTGAACCAACCTAAATTTAATTTAAGGAAGGTGACAATAATGGTTCTGGTGAATATCTTAGGGGATCTATTAGTCCTGACTAATGGTGGCGGGATAACCGGTGTAGCCTATGTTTCAATCGCAACCTATTTCTCAGGAATTCTTGTGGGATTCTGGTACCTCAACGATTTTATTCCTATCAACCTAAAAGATATTTTCAAATTAGGATGGATACAACTCATGAAAAAATCAGGCCTGAGCAATATCTTCTATTCGACGTGAGAATGAATAAGCAGCAAAAAATTAAGATTAAATATTTTTATGCCTTGAATACATCGGTACACGTTTAACTTTGGTATCGAATTTCATAATTATTCAGTCCTATGGATCCAAAATCCTTCATTGAAAACCACAAAGACCGCCTTCTATTTGAGCTATTCGAATTACTTCGCATACCCTCAATTTCAGCTGATCCGTCATTTAATGACGACGTAGTAAAATGTGCTTCTGCAATTGAAGGCCATATGCATGCTATTGGCTTAGAGAATGTGGAGATTTATCCAACCGCTGGACACCCAATAGTATATGGTGAATGCATAGTTGATACGAATTTACCTACGGTATTAGTATATGGTCATTACGATGTACAGCCTGCAGACCCAATTGAACTCTGGGATGCGGATCCGTTTGAACCGGTGATTAAAAAAACGGCTATTCACCCTGAAGGTGCCATATTCGCACGTGGCGCTTGCGATGACAAGGGACAAATGTTCATGCACCTCAAAGCATTTGAAATACTTAAAGAGCAAGGAAATATTCCGTGCAATATCAAATTCATGATTGAAGGAGAAGAAGAAGTGGGCTCCATGAATCTTGAACCGTTTATAAAGAACTATCGTGATAAATTGGCATGTGATGTGATTCTCATCTCCGATACTGGTATGATTGCCAATGACGTACCATCCATTACCACAGGGTTACGGGGGCTAAGTTATGTTGAAGTTGAAGTAACAGGTCCTAACCGGGATTTGCATTCAGGCTTATATGGAGGAGCAGTTGCCAATCCTTTGAACATACTTGCTGATATGATTGGATCCTTGCACGATGACCATGGAAGAATTACCGTTGAGGGTTTTTATGATGGCGTTGAAATAGTAAGCGACGAGGAACGTGCAATTATGGCTCAAGCTCCATTCAGTCAAGAACAATTCAATTCCTCTATAGCCATACCGGCTGAAAAAGGTGAGCAGGGTTATTCAACACCAGAACGGACTTCTATTCGACCAACCTTAGATGTAAACGGTATGTGGGGAGGGTATATTGGTGAAGGTGCCAAAACCGTTATTCCTTCCAAGGCTTTTGCAAAAATCAGTATGCGCCTAGTACCTGGCCAAGACCCTGATAATATCACGCAGAAATTTATGGAACACTTTACAAAAATAGCACCTGCCAGTGTGTGTATTAACATAACACCTCACCACGGTGGTTTACCCTATGTAACTCATACTTCTGACCCAGCCTACAAAAGTGCTTCAAAAGCCTATGAAGCTACTTTTGGCGTACCCGCTCTACCCGTTAGATCCGGAGGATCTATTCCGATTGTAGCTCTTTTTGAGCAAATTCTAGGTGCCAAAAGTATACTTATGGGGTTTGGTTTAGATAGTGATGCAATCCATAGTCCAAATGAGCACTACGGCGTATTTAATTATTTTAAAGGAATTGAAACTATACCTTATTTTTATAAGTACTACGGTGAAGCTCAAAGGAAAGCAGAATAATTGATCGAAGCGCTATAAATACGGTAGCTATGAAGATCTTAAGTTGCTTTGGTTAAAGGCATTATGAATGTAATACACCTCCTCTGCATGTTTTATCAATTCCAATAAGTCTAGAATGATATTCACCTGCAATCGAACTAATCGATTACTGACACTATTCAATGTGTAAAAATTTAATTCTTCACGCAACGCGCCGTTGAGCTTTTGTTCCACTCTTCTTGCTTTTTCTCCAAGTTGGCCACTCTCTTCATCCCTTCCAGACAAAATTTGTCGGCGTACATCATCTAAATACCGTTTAATTTCATCTTCTGCATCAATAATTAGATCCAGATACTCACTTCTAGGGACACCACCAAAATTTGTAATGTGATTCAAACAATTCTCACTAAGCTTAAAGGCGACTCTATACAATTCTGTCATCCCTCTGTGGGCATTAATATGTAATTCTGCATAGAGAAGTTGATCTTCAGCATTAAACATATCACGCGTTACAAAGGCCTTCTTAAATGATTTCTCTAGCTTCTTACTATCTAAGGCCAATCTTTTGGAACACTCCAAAAGGATGTCTTTATTGGAACCTACAAGTGAACGTAATGCCAGCGTAACCATCTTATCCAAGTTTCGCAAATCACTTCCCACCTCTTCCTTATGAACTTCAAATTGTTCGCTTAACTCCGATTTAATTTCAAGAGATTCAACATCCAAGTCAATTTCATCAGAATTTCGAAACTTAACATGAGAACGAATCAGCATAATTCCCGCGAAGGCAACAACAGACAACACACCTACTCTCCCGCCATAAAACATGATTAAACCGAAAAGCGCAGATGCAGCAAAGGCTATGACGGCTGTCATGATCCAACCACCAATCACCTGTAAAACTCCTGCAACTCTATAAACAGCACTTTCTATTCCCCAGGCGCGATCGGCAAGCGACGTTCCCATCGCAACCATAAAACTCACATAAGTAGTAGATAAGGGCAGCTGAAGAGATGTTGCATAAGAAATTAAAATGGATGCCGTCATCAAATTGACCGAAGCACGTAGTAAATCAAAACTTGCTGAGGCATCCTCCATTTCGGCCCTGTTATGAGCAAATCGCATATTTATTCTGTAAACTGCTCTTTGACCTATAATTAACCCTAAAAACTGACCTATAGAAACAAAAACACCCACTATACCGCGAGATAATGCATTGGAATTAAACCTTTCTTCACCCTCGCCTTGACGTGCTAACTTAACTTCCGTCTGACTAACATTTCTTGCCTTTTTAGAAGTCCAAAGTGTGATAACCATTATGGCACCTGCACCGAGCAACATTACTATTGGCGCCTTAGCTTTTTCACCTAAAACATCCATAAAAAAGGACTCTGCAGGTACTCCAGCCAAAGACCACTCTTCTAAACTCTGCCACCCAGCAACTGTAACTCCAATAAAATTGACTAGATCATTACCCGCAAAGGCCATGGCCAAAGAAAAGGTTCCTGCCAGAACAATAAATTTAAGTGGGTTCAACGAAAAAGTTCGCTGCATTATGAACGTCGCTATCGTCCAAAAAAGAGCACTGCTAAGCAGAATGATATCTGTATGTTCTGCAATAAAAGATCTTGTTTCAGTACTAATAAAACTCGCTCCTTTCAATCCCTTAATTAATAGGAAATACGTAATGGCTGTAATAGCTATTCCTCCGAAAACCGCTCCGTATTTCTTTAGACCCGCCTTCAGATTAAACGTAAAAGTAGACGGGTGACAAATTGAACTAATGCTCCTGAACTAAAGGCCACAAGGATTGATAAAAATATACCAGATATTATTTTACCCGCAGTAGCGAAATTTATAAACTCCGAAAATTCAGCATCCAAGTTTTGTTGGTAACTGTAGAGTAAACCAATTATGAATCCAGCTCCAAGTAATTCAAACACGATACTCACTGTAGTCGACGTTGGAAGCCCTAAACGATTGAAGAAATCTAGAAGAATAATATCCGTTAACATCACCGCAACAAATACTAACATGATATTATCAAAAGTAAAGAAGCTCGGAACAAAGACTCCTTTTCTTGCGACCTCCATCATTCCTTCTGACGATACAGCACCTGCTAATACACCTATTGAGGCGATTATTAGAATTGTTTTAAACGGAGCTACTTTTGAACCTATTGCTGAATTCAAAAAGTTGGCCGCGTCATTACTAACCCCGACTGTTAAGTCTATTACGGCCAAGCAAAAAAGGACGAATACTAAAAACTCGTACCACATATAAGGTAATTTCAATCGCTAAAATAGGTCAATAGAGAATGTTCAATGAGAACTTAAGGTTAAATTTGAGTGTAGATTGTTTACCCGTTTCAGTATGTACTTCAATAATTTAGAGAATTCCAACAGTTTATATTTACAGCAGCATGCCACAAATCCTGTGCATTGGCAAAATTGGGATGAAAACTTACTGAAAAACAATATTACTGGTAATCGTCTGCTAGTTATTTCTATTGGCTATTCATCTTGTCATTGGTGTCATGTCATGGAAGAAGAAAGCTTTGAAGATGCTGAAGTTGCCTCAGTAATGAATGAACATTTTATTTCATTTAAGGTGGACCGCGAAACCAGACCGGATCTAGATTCGCGATACATGAGTGCATTACAATTGATGACAGGAACAGGGGGTTGGCCGCTGAATATTATTGCTCTACCTGATGGTACACCAGTATTTGGTGGCACCTATTTTTCAAAACCTGATTGGATAGCAACGCTTCAGCAGGTCTCAGCACTTTGGAAAAAAGAACCCCAACAAGTATTGGATTATGGAGTCCAAATGCAAGCCGGAATGGCAGAAATGATACAAGTTAGCTTAACCCCCATGAAAGATCGGTTTCGCAAGGAAGACTTTGATGATGTGGTAAACTTCTGGATGCGGACTATTGATCCAATACACGGCGGACCAAACGGATCTCCAAAATTTCCAATGCCTTCGAATTATAGTTTTCTTCTTGATTATAGCCTTCATTCTGGAAATGCCGCAGCTTTAGAACACACCTTATTAAGCCTACAGAAAATGGCATTAGGCGGCATGTACGATTGGATTCACGGCGGAATGACACGTTATAGTACAGACCGATACTGGAAAGTCCCTCACTTCGAGAAAATGCTCTATGACAATGCTCAGCTACTCGGACTGTATGCCCGAGCGTCAAGAGCAACTAAAAATAAGGTGTTTTTGGATACGGCAATTAGTATTGGTGACTTCTTGAAGAACGAAATGCTTTTAGATTGTGGATTATTCGCGAGCGCAATAGATGCCGATTCACCTACTCCGCAGAATCAAAAAGAAGAAGGAGGATATTACACCTGGAGCGCGGATGAATTGAATGCGCTATCCATACCAAACCGTACCTTTTTCAATAATTACTTTGATATAACCCCGCACTCTAGCTGGGAAGGCAAATATATTCTACACCGCAGCAAACCACTTCAAGAAGTTGCAACACAACATAAAGTATCGAATACAGAAGCTCTAAAATGGGAAAATCAGTGGAAATCTATTCTAATCGATGCGGCTAAAAAAAGGGGGCACTCTCACCCAAAGCCGTCTCGTGATCCAAAGGCACTCACAAATTGCAATGCAATGCTGGTTCAAGGGTATTTTGACATGCATCTTGCAGCACCAGAAAACGGATTCGATTCTTTAGCTCTCAAATTACTTGATTCAATTCAAGGAATGCTTGTAAAAGGCCATCAAGTACTCCACGAATTGAATGGAAATGAAGGCTTTTTGGACGATTACGCTACCTTAGGAATTGCCTATCTAAAAGGTTATGCCTTAACCGGTGTTGAAGACTACGTAAACAAGGCCACCAAACTAGCACAAGAAATTCAGTCTCAGTTTTCTATAGATGGAAGCCCTTTCTACAAGTATGCTAGCGAATCTTCTGCTAAATGGCAAGAAGTTATTGAGATTGAGGACAATGTGATTCCAAGCGCCAATTCATTTGTTGCTCAATTCTTTAGGGAGCTTGCTGCATATGGTGGTGAAAGAACGTGGGCAGAAAAGAGTTCGAATATGGTGAGAAGTATCCATGGTAAAGTGTTTAAAAACGGTCAAAATTTTTCACATTGGCTCAACATTGCTCTTGCTCAGAGTTACTCCTCTAAGGAAGTTGTTGCCATTGGAACGCAATCCAGCACATTACTTGAATCAATAACGAATTCACATTACCGGCCCAATACCCTGTACTTACAAAGTCCGAACTCTGGTACTCTTCCATTAACACTTGATCGTAATCCTAAGGAAAGTACTTACTTCATTTGTAGTCATGGGTCATGTTCACTCCCCACAAGTGAACAGCAAGTTGCATTGGAGTTATGGATGCAATAGAACAAAGGTGCGCTTGGTGCATAGGTTCCGAGTTATACCAAAACTATCATGATATTGAGTGGGGCCGACCACTGCGAGACGAGCAAAAAATGTTTGAGTTTTTAACCTTGGAAACGTTCCAAGCTGGATTAAGCTGGAATACTATTCTCAACAAACGAGAGAATTTTCGGGAGGCATTTTACCAGTTCAATATCAAAAAAATGGCAGCGATGAATAAGCAGGACATCGTTAAATTAATGAATAATGAAGGCATAATACGAAACCGAAAAAAGATAGAAGCTGGCATAGATAATGCTCGGATTCTTCTAAGGCTTCATGAAAAAGGAACTACGTTGGTAGATATTTTATGGGCTTATATGGATAATACGCCTTTGGATAATCAGAGAAAGCACCTTGGAGAGGTTCCAGCACTTACACCGTTGGCTACTCAAATTTCAAAAGATCTTAAAGCCATTGGATTTAAGTTTTTAGGACCGACAACAACGTATGCTCACATGCAAGCATGCGGAATGGTCAATGATCACCTAGTCTCATGCCCGTCTCACAAAGATTGTCTAGAGTAAGTTTTTCTTAGACTTAACCGCAACAAAATCCTTTAAGTAAAACGGCTCAAAATAGGCAACATCTTCTTCATTCATTCCCCCATTTCTTATGTATTGATTCATGAAGGCTGCATCAGGAAAACTGTTTTGACTATAGCTCCAAATGGGGTTTTTATGCAACCCTGCAACCTTTTGCGCTGCATCACCAATAACATGAACTTCTTTTTCCTTCCAATCGGTCCAAGAGTTGAGATCAACCACCTCTGCATGTTCTTTTCCAACGCAGGCAAAAGAGCCTCCCTCGCGTTTCCATTTTAAAGCATAAACCTCATCTCTTCTTGCATCTATAACCGCTAAGACAAAATCTTTTTGAATAGCATTGAAGTCAAAGCAACCTAAGGTTGGCATGCTGTATAATTTTTTTCTTGCAGCAAAACATATTCCCTTGGCTGCGCTTACACCAATACGAAGACCCGTATAAGATCCAGGGCCTTTACCAACACAAACGCCAGAAAGTTCCTGAAAAGAAAGGTTAGCCTCCACCATGAGCTCTTTAATGAAACCATGCAAACGCTCTCCATGAATATATTTATCAGAAAATTGAGAACGATGCGCTATGCAAACACCTTTTGAAACTAAGGCAACACTACAATTCTTAGTTGCCGTTTCAATACATAGGATCATTTTTTTTCTTGAAGTGTTATGATTGAACCCTTTTTCAACTGTCGTGAAACTGCACTATAGGGTCCAACAACTATTTCTGTGCTATCCGTAACACCTTCTAGAATGATAAATTCATCATCCTGAATGCCACTTTTAACCACCTTGATATCTAATTTGCCTTGTTCCGGGATAAATACTACCTCGTAACTCTTATCCTGTTCATCCGTATTTCCATACGTTCTAGCAGTTGCAGATGTATCTTCCCTAACAGCAACAGCTTGGATAGGAGCAACCAAAGCATTTTTCACTTTATTGGTGATGATTTCAACCGTTGCTGTCATCCCAGGTCTAAACGGATTGGCTCCATACTTTTCCTCTAAATGAGCGTAACTTTCATTAAGGATTCTGATTTTTACCTCAAAATTGGTGACTTGATCGGCAGAAGCACCCATTGCCAAATTTGCACTATTTGCAATTTCGCTTACCGCACCCTGAAATTTTTCACCTAAAAACGCATCTAACTCAATAAGTGCCGTATCGCCTAGCATCAGTTTAACGATATCGTTTTCATTAACTTCAACCAATACTTCCATTGTATCTAATTCGGCAATTCGCAGCATCTCAGTCCCAGTCATAGTTGCTGTTCCAACTACTCGTTCACCAAGCTCAACATTCAATTTAGTCACCGTACCAGAAATTGGTGCAACAATAGAAGTGCGCTTTAAATTCTTATACGCTTCATCCAAATTTGCCTCAGCACTTTGGAGATTATATTGCGCACTTTCTTTCTGCAATTCAGCTACGGTAATGGCACGTTGAGCAGCATCAAATTCTTGCTGAGAAATGGCACCTTTTTCAAAAAGAACTTTGTTGCGTTCCCATAACTTGTTTGCTTCTATTAAACTAGCCTTGCTTTGTGCAACTCCTGCTTTTGCGCTATTGACTGCAGCTCTTGACCGGGTTATGGCACTTTCGTATAAATCTGGATTAATCTTGACCAAAAGTGCTCCTTCATCTACATATTGACCATCAACAACATTTACTTCAATAATCTCACCGCTCACTTCTGGACTCATTTTCACTTCAACCTCAGGCTGGATCTTACCGCTTGCTGTTACGGACTCTATTACAGTTCTTTTATGTATGTACCCCGTAGTTACTTCAATAGCTCCTGAATTGCCATTAATCCATCCTTGTTTCTTCGCAACGATTGCGACAATCACAAGAACGATAATCGGCACTATTATTTTATAATTGACTTTCATGTATAATTTAGGTTAAAGGGATATTTGGTTGAACAGATAAAACTCAAGGACTTTTACTTTAAAGAGGTAGTCAAATTTTGTTTGAATTTCTTGACTCTTAGCCGCTAAGTATTGGTTCTTAGATAAACCAAGATCAAAAGCACTTATAACTCCTTCGTCAAAATTTAATTGTGCGTTGTTCAAGGCTAATTCTGATGCTTGAGAAGAAGCATTAGCAGCATTAAATAAAGCAAGGGAGTTTTTGGCATCTACTAATGCTCTTTCTATAGTTTGGCGCACGGATAACTCACTGGCTTTAATATCCAATGAAGCGTTATTTTCTTGAATTTTAGCGCGTTGAACCGCAGCATGTGTGGTTCCACCATTAAATAATGGAACTTGAAAACCAAAACCAATGAATTGATTCCAGTTATCGGAAAGTTGATTACCTATTGTATAATTAATTTGGGAATTAGGATCAGGAACATTTATGACTTGAGGAATCTGTTCAATATTTCCAGTTGATGGATTTTCAACTAAAGTATACGTTGTTAATTCCACAAAATCAGTAAAATACGGGAGCCCTTGAACATAGTTTGAATTCAATTGTGCCAGAAAAAACAAGCTTGGGTACCTTCCTGAATTGGCCAGTTTAATCCCATACTGTGCACTTTCCAAGGAAGCTTTCGCAGCCCTGACCGAAGGTTGTTTTTGGATTGCCTGATTCTTAAGGTCGTCTCTGCCGTAATCATTGAGGCTTAATTGATTGAGATCAACCACTGGTGCTTCAATATCAAAAGACTCAAAATCTGTTTCAAGCTGTAAAATCTGAAATAAGAGTAACTTACTTAGTAGAACTGAATTAGTTGCGCCCGTCAAATTGCCTTCGTCTACTTTAGTTTGCGCAACACTTTGCAAATAGTTATCTCTAGAAATAGCCCCGTTTTCATAAAGAATCTGCGTACGTTCTAAACTTTTCAAAGATGTATTGAGCTGCCCTTTAGCAACGGATTCAAGTTGAATATTTACTATAATTTGGAGGTAAGCAGAAGCAATATTCAAAAATGTATTGTTCTTGACCTCTTCCAATTGATAGAGGGCAGCTACACTATTCAATCGAGATTGCTGTAATTGATAGATGTTTCTACCTCCCGAAAGCAAGGTCCAATTTCCAGATACCGTGGTACTTAAAGTTTGTCTTGAACCTGGTTGGCGGGTATTGCTTATTGGATCAATCGTCAATCCAAAATTCCAATAATAGCCACCATTTATATTGGCTGTAGGTAAGAAGGCTAATTTACTTTGCCACTCGGATAGATCGGCATTCGCGACCGCATTGTATCCTCTTTGAATATCTAAGTTGTTTACCCTAGCGTGCTCAATACATTTGTTTAATGACCATTTCTCTTGAGCATTTATCATTGAGCTCATTATTAAAAATGAGCAGGCTATTAGGCTAGATTTCTTCATTGGTGCTTCTATAGGATTAGCGGCACTCCGAAGATAGGATATTTAGTTGGCTTTTCGAGATCGGTACAAACGATAAGCTATACCACCAATGATGAGATAAGGGAAGATCATTAAATATAAAATACCATAATTCAGACCTGTTCCAAACCCACCTCCATTGGCACTTTCAGCTACAGCCTTACACATACTACATTGAGCAAAACTAGTAAGAGGGATACATATTAGAAGCGCAGTCGTACTTAAAAACTTCATCAGTAATACGGTTGCATAAATAGATATACGAGAACTCCAGTAAAACTGACATATAGCCATATGGGAAATGAAAATCTTGTTATTTTCTTATGTTTCTCAATATTATTAGTCCAACCTCTGAATATGCTCAGGAGCGCGAGGGGTATGACGGGAACACTCAAGATAATGTGAGAGATGAGTATGAAAAAGTAAACCACTCTAATCCCACCTTCACCTAAAAACTTCGCGCTAGGATGCGTGGTATGATAAACAATATAGGATAACAAGAATATAGAACTAAGCAGCAATGCCAGTAGCATAAACGTTCTATGAATCATGATTTTCTTGCTCTTTATGGCGAATACGGCAAGAATGAGAAATACAAACGTCATTCCATTAAGAACAGCGTGAACTAGCGGCAAAATACTTACACTTGTATTTTCTATGAGCCCAAGACTGACCTTCCATTGAACAGGCATAAACATCATCAGCGCTACAGCAACTGGAACAACTACACTAACGACATAAATAAAATTAAGAACCTTCTTGTTTTCTGGTATTTTAATCATCTAACAAATTGTGTTTGTCACGTTCATATTCAGCAATCAACACTTTAATGTCTGACTCTAAGTCATTCAATTGAGTTATATCTAAAACATCATAAGAGCCCACAATGTTCCCTGAATCATCTTTTCTACTTCTAATTCTTCCGTTCCAATCTACGATTATAGCATTTGTGCTATGAAGAAATCCACCCTCAGCGGTTTGATCTTCGAATGCATTCAAAAATAACCCTTTAGCTAAATCATAAATTTGTTCTTTTCCGCCTGTTGCAAACATCCACTTCTCAGAGCTATAGTTTCGCTCCTTTTGATAGGACGCAAGGGCCTCCGTGCTATCTCTGTTTGGATCGACGGTAATACTGAGCAATTTAAAATCCGGGTAACCCTTGAATCGACTTTCTATCTCATTTAAATGAAAATTCATTGCTGGACAAATGGAAGGACATGTTGTAAAGAAGAAGCTAACCACATAAATAGTAGAATCTAAAACCTCTTTAGTTAAGGATTCATTTTTAGCAGAAACTAATTCAAAGGCGGGGATTTCATAAAACAATGTATCCTCATTTTCTTCGTCATAACCGCGCTCTCCTACATATTCTAAAGTCTGAAAGAAAACTTCATTTTGACCATAAACAAAAATGATATAAACTAAAGCGGGTAGCACCAATACCGCTATTAGTGCTACCCGTTGAAATACAGTTATTGTCTTCATTATGTAAATAAGTATGTACCTTCAGTAAGCAAAATGAATGTTAAATATGGGATGAGAATGAGGCTAGGTAAGTACAAAGCATACTTTAGAGCTTTTTTCTCATACTTCACGTGCATAAAAATCTGCACTATATATCCAGCCTTAACTAGGGTTAAAATGATAAAAATAATATTGAGGATGGACGTGCCTAAAAATGCTCCAAGCAAAAATTCTGGCTTAATGATACCCAAAATCACTTCGACTCCTGTAATTATCAATAGAATCCAGAATACCTTCCAAATCCACCATGTTCCAACTTGTTCTGCCATGATTACTCTTGATTAAACGAGATAAAAGAATGTAAATACAAAAACCCATACAAGATCTACAAAGTGCCAGTATAATCCTACTTTCTCTACCATTCGGTAGTGACCCCTTCTCTCATAGGTTCCTAATAATACATTATAGAATATTATAAAATTGATGATTACTCCTGAAAACACGTGAAAACCGTGAAATCCAGTAATAAAGAAGAAGAAATTAGCAAACTGCTTTCTTCCATATTCGTTGTGAATCATATTCGCCCCTTGAACTACATCTCCAGATGCAAGAAAGTCTAGGCTTTGTTGGTGAGAAAATGCTTCACCGAGTTTTCCTGGTTCTTTCATGTAATAATCCTTATTCTTCTCCAGGGAGCTAAGTACTTCAGCTTTACTAAATGTCTCACCATGATTACTCGCATGACCTTCTTCCATTCCATGCACAAGTTGACTAAAACTCAATCGCTCACCTTCTGCATTGTACACATGGAGAATCTCCTGACGAGAGGTCTCAATGGCACCGCTATCACCCATTATAAAATGATACCACTCCCAAGCTTGTGAGCCAACGAATATGAATCCACCTACAATGGTCCAGAGCATCCAATTAGTAACTGCTTTACGGTTCATTTTTTCACCCGCATTTACCGCAAGAACCATTGTCACGGAAGACATGATTAGAATAAAGGTCATGAGCGCCACATACAACAAAGGTTGATCACCCTCTAGACCTGGAAAGTGCGTAAAGACATTCTCCGCTATTGGCCAAGTACTCTCGTATTTGAAACGCATGAGTCCATAAGCAGTTAAAAAACCCGAAAACGTAAGGGCATCCGATAGCAAGAAAAACCACATCATTAGTTTTCCGTATCTCGCCTCAAGAGGTCTAGAACCTCCACCCCAATGATTTTGATCTTGCACCAAATCAGTGTCTAAAGCCATAATGGTTGGTTTTGAAAAATGATTCGTGCAAACTTAACGAATAAGAGTCAAAAAGATGAATAAATATATCCACAAAAGGTCCACAAAGTGCCAGTAAATAGAAGTTAGCTCAACTCCATGGTAATCTTCCCTTGAATATTTGTCTTTGTACGCTCTTGTTAACGTATAAAGTAAAGATAAAATTCCACCAAAAAGGTGCGCTAAATGAAACAAAGAAATGGCATATACCCACGAGCCTGCTGGATTAGAACCCGGTCCAGTGAAATAAACCTCATCATTTATTAACTGCGACCAGCCACGAACTTGCAACACAGCGAAACATGCACCAAACAACACAGTAACCCACAAGAATAATTTCAGCTTGATTTTATCATCTTGTGAAATAGCTCTTTTGCCTAACCAAAGTGAAAGTGAAGAAAGAACGATTGCTACAGTACTGTAATTGAATGCTGACGGGAGCTCAAAAACTAACCATTGACTATTTTCAACTAAGGTTGTTCGACTAACAACATACCCTGAGGTCAATCCAGCAAATGCCATTATGATAGAACCGATTCCAATCCAGAGGAGTGGTTTTGACGCTTTTCTTCTTTGTTCCGCTAATGTTTCCATGTGATTATATAAATCTATCTAAAACGTAAATGAGCTGCATTCCTGTGAGATAACCAATACTACTAAACATTAGTTTGCGAGCAATTCTATCTTCTCCACTTTTAAATAATTTTATTGCATTCACCAAGACCCAAGAACCCAAAACTACCACTAAAGCAGCCCCCTGAAAGCTGAGTGTCAAATCACCCGTGATTCCAAAGGCAGGCAGAATACCTACGATAATCATACAAACGGTATATACAACTATGAAAGTTTGTGTTGCTCTATTCTTTGCACCTGAGGGAAGTAAGTTGTATCCAGCTCTTTTGTAATCTTCAAAGGAAAACCATGCAATTGCCCAAAAATGAGGGAATTGCCAAAAAAACTGCTGAGCAAATAATGTTCCAGTCTCTATATCAAAATCATTTCTAGCTGCCACCCATCCAAGCATATAGGGTATGGCTCCAGGAAAAGCACCAATGAATACAGCCAACGATGTTCTAGCCTTCAAAGGAGTGTAAATTAATGCGTATAATACAACAGATAAACCACCAAAAAATGCTGTCATTGTATTTATACTGTACAACAAAATCAAGCCTAATAACAACGCTATTACTGCCGAAAAATACGCTTGGCGAATAGTCAATGTGCCTGCCGGAAGAGGACGGTTTTTAGTTCGGTGCATCAATGCATCTTGCTTTACCTCATAAATCTGATTAAACGCATTTGATGCTGCAACAACCAAAAGACCGCCGGAAGTGAGTAATATAGTTTGCGTCCAAGAGAACGCCGTATAACCTAGCAAATACCCTGCAATAGAAGAAAAGACAACCGAAACACCCAACCGGAATTTCCCTAATCTTATTAGTTCTCCTATGAAAGATGGATTGCTTTTTTTGAACACTGAATCGCTAAATTGAAAGGGTAAAGATATGATACAGGTTTTTGATTCCCTCGGAGTTAAAGGACAATAAAATGGGGATTTAAAAGGTCCTTCTTATTATATCGTAAAGGAAGCCTACTTTCTTTTTCCAACATAGAAAAGCCTGCAGCCTCAACCACAGCTTGACCCGCTGCTGTATCCCATTCCATCGTTGGCGCAAAACGGGGATATACATCAGCTAATCCTTCGGCGACCATGCACATTTTCAAAGACGATCCTTTTGATAAAATTGCCACTACACCATACTTTTCTCTATACGTCTCTAGAAAAGTCTCAGTTTCTTCATTCATGTGACTGCGAGAGCCAACTGCCGTGAATTCGCGCTCCATTTTTTTAGGAAGGGCTTCACCTTTACTCAATTGCTCACTGCTAATTATTGCATTTGACTCTATTATCAACTTTGCGGCACCTTGACCTCTGGATCCTATGTAAAGTTCTCCAGTCACCGGTACATATACCACCCCCATAATTGGGCAGCCGTCCTCCACTAAAGCTATATTGACGGTAAACTCACCATTTCGCTTGATGAATTCTTTCGTACCATCAAGAGGGTCAACAATCCACAACTGCGACCAATCTGAACGTTCCTCAAAAGGAAGATGTTTTCCTTCTTCGCTTAATATTGGAATACCCGTAGGTTCCAAAAGCTTCATAATTGCTTGATGTGCTCGAGTATCTGCCTGTGTCAATGGACTGTCGTCTCCTTTTTTCTCTACAAGGGCAGTTTCGTTTTTGTACACATCAAGTATTTCCACGCCACCTTTTAACGCCGCTTGGGCCGCAATAAGGCTTAATTCATTTAAATCTATACTCGACATAAAAGGTTAAATAAGAGTTTAAAATAGAAAAGCCCGGAACAGAGTCCGGGCCATCAATAAAATATATACTAGTTATTGTAATCTTGCATTGATAGGAACTGTGTACTGCATTCGAACAGGTTTTCCACGCTGCTTTGCCGGTATAAATGTTGGCAGTTTTTTGATTACACGAATAGCTTCATCATCAATAAGCTTATCAACACCCCTTGCAATGGTTACCGAACTCACTTTTCCATTTTTTTCTATAACGAAGTTGATGTACACCTTGCCTTGTATTCCCATTTGTCTTGCCAATTCAGGGAATTCAAAGTTCTTACCAATATGCTTCATGATTTCCTGATTGAAACACATGAATTTTTCATCCTCCGTTGCGCGCTTTTCACAACCTGGAAAAACCGGTTTGTTTTCAACTACAGCAAAATTGAAAATTTCATCGTCTTCTTCATCGTCTTCTACGATTTCAATTTCTTCGCTCTCATCTGTTTCTGTAGATTCAAATTCTACTTCCTCAATTTCCAAATCGTTCTCCACAATTTGTATAACCTCTGGCGGTGCTGGCGGAGGTGGTGGAGGTGGTGGAGGTGGCGTTCTATTCGTAATGATGGCAATCTCATCATCTTCGTCGAAGCTCAACTTACCCAGATCACCAGGACCATTTTCATAAGAACGATACTCCAAGAAAAATAATGTTAAAGCTAAGGACAACGTTAGACCGACCAACAAGAAGAGGTTCTTCTTATTTTCCGCGTCTGCCATATAGGATTTTCTATTCTTCATGAATTGGAACTAATTGAGGTGCTAAAATAGCCAAAACATACGTTAGCACAAATGAGTTTTTTGCAGTATTTATTGCAGTTTTACATTGATTGGGAGCATATACGACATACGCACTGGCTTTCCATTGATTTTTGCAGGTGTGAACTCAGGTAAGCTTTTAACTAAACGCATGGCTTCTGCTCTGATGAATTGGTCCTCACCTCTAATTATGGTGGCATTTTTAACGCTTCCATCTTTTTCAATAACGAATTCAATAAAAACCTTTTCCCCTGAAGAGAACATCATCATTTGGTCATTGACATGAAAGTTCTGAGCTACAAAACCAAGTAGCTTTTCTTGAAAGCAATCAAACCTATCCTCTTCCCTAACAAGCTTATCACAACCTTTAAATATTGGTTTTGATTCCACAGCAGTAAAATGGAATGTAGGCATATCACTTGGAAACGGATCAATAATTTCCTCAAATCCTTCTTCATCAAAACTTCCAAATAGCGCAGCATTCAGTGATGGCATTGCGGACGCGTTGGTTACCACTTTTATTATATCTGGCTGTGTTTTTAATTGTAAGTTACTTGAAGACAATATTGGTTTTCGCACCGATGTTATTGGAATAACCCAATCTTCTTCATCAAAAAGATCTAGATTGCATGATTCAAAGTTGAGTAAACTGCGTTCTGCAAAGCTCCATTCCAAGGAGAGATAGGTGAGAGACAAGGACAGAACTAAACCAAGAATTAGAAATAATGGACGTTTATGTTCTAAATCAGCCTTCACAGACTTTCTAACTTTTAGGCTCATACGATTCTCTTTTAAGGGGTTACCCATAAATGAGCCTAAAAACTATGCCAAAACCCTATGGATAACTCTGGAACATACCATTCCTGTTAATGCTCCTGCAGTATTAGCCAATGCATCTAAAGAATCTCCAGATCTACCGAGCGCCATCCAATTTTGCATTAATTCAATACAACCTCCAATGGCAATCGCCGCAACCCAATATATAAGAACCTTCCTTTTATTTATTACTCTTTGGTATGCCCTTGACGTGGCAAAGTAAAGCAAGATTATCCATGAGAAGTACAGTACAAAATGAATGAGCTTATCATTGATTTTTATGTCATACGGCGAATGAAGATCGCTTGCGGGGAGCAAACAAGCGTAGAGAATAAAAAAGCCCCAACCAATGGCAGGAGCTCTATATATCCATGGATTACGCATGATTAACCCAACATTGCTTGGTAAGCATCAGAATCCATCAAATTGTCCAATTGTGATATATCGCTCATTTTGATCTTAACCATCCAACCCTCGCCATAAGGATCATCATTCACCGCCTCAGGAGTATCTTCAAGCGCTTCGTTAAATTCAACAATTTCACCCGAAACCGGCAAATAAAGATCACTCACTGTTTTCACAGCTTCCACACTGCCAAAAACCTCATCTTGGTCTAAACTCTCGCCTTCTGTATCTACATCCACAAAGACAATATCACCAAGCTCACTTTGAGCAAAGGCCGTAATTCCAATGTAAGCTTCTTCTCCTTCAACGCGAACCCACTCGTGATCCTTTGAATACTTTAAATTATCTGGATAGTTCATTCTTTTCTGTTTTTAACAAATGTAAAATGCTTTTGCATTTTATTCCAATTATTGCGCAAGATTAAATCTAAACGCAATTCCTGCATTTGTATTTAACGTAGGAAAGGCGTTTGAAGTTTTAAACTTACTCACAGCTTGATCGTAATAGAGCCTTGCCGTTAGTTTGGAAGAGAGCATGTAATCTGCACTTGCCTTGATAGACCATACTTGTTGACCCGCAGTTACCTGATCCACACCTTCTTGAATACGCCTGATAACAGTTTGATTATCTCTCAAACTAAAGTCTAATTTCAAATCTAAATTTGAAGTTATTTTTTGTGGTTTTCCGTCACTTACTATAGTAAAACTAACATCCTTAATGATGTATCCTGTGCCTACTATTAGTTCAAAACCTCTAGTGTCCGACAATTGGTTGTTAACCAAGGATAAATCCAACTGCCTATTGCTCTTGACATCTAGTCGAAGACTAGCTTGATTTTTCAACCGCATATTCAAGCCAACAAAAGGCCCGAAATTTTCCGAAATACTCACTTGTGTAATTTGCTCAAGCGGCAGAAAATCACCATTACTATTGCGTATATTATTTGCTGGCTCTCCATTTTGAATACGTTGTTGCAGCAATAGGTTGCTTTGAAACGAATTCATTGTGTACAAGCTTTTATAAGTATGGGTTATTGTAAAAGTCTGAAAATTCCGCTTAAACCAAGGAATCTTCATCAATCCATTAAAATTTAAATTCCAATTTGGCATAGGTAGTAATGGCCTTCCATCAAGCTCCACCTGAGTTGGATCTTTATCGCCATAAGCAGCTAAAAATGCAGGAATCAAAACCTCTGAGCTATTAAAGCTATAGCCATCATAACCTTCCCTTGTTCCTGTAGAATCATCCACAGCAGAAATGAAATTACCCGAATAAGTAGGATCCGCTGCTGCTTTATTATCTCGTAATCGCTCAGAAATGGTAGTACGATTGGCAAGAAACAAATTATATACTGGCGAATTGGAGGAATCTACAGACTCAAAAGCACTACCAATTGACATAAAACTTATGCTGTAATTCCCTTGTACCATTGGATTGAAATTATAAAACCCAGGAGCTAAGCCAAGAGTAGAGTCCAATAATGGGTCATGGTATCTAAATATGGAGGAATTATTCAACCCTACCACTTTCGTAGCGTTTATCTGTAAACGCAGGTCCTGCCAAGGCTCAATGGTCGTTCTAAAATTTAAATTCTCAGTAAACGTCTTTCTAAATTGATTGGGCTGTTTGGTATTCTGTGTTAGCCATCCATTCTCCGCTGCCCTTGTTGCCACATCAGACTGAAGTCCTACCACAAAATCTAACCCTGGAGACATGAGTGCTTTTGGGTCAAGGCCAAAAAATATAGGGTTAGTAATCACTCCAGGGAGCATTGTACCGTTCGTCTGCGAATAGGTCAATGAGGCTGTGCGTAGCATCATGACAACGCGAGCAAAACTTAAAAGAATCTTAGAGTCCTTTTTCTCCTTCTCTTCTTCTTTTTCTTCCTCCTTGGACCCTCTTTTTTGAGGAGTGCCTCTGCGCGCTATTGGCTGAGCTCTTCCACCTTGATTTGCCTTCTTTAAGAATGGGACGAGGTTATAAAAATTAACAAAATTGGCATCTGCCGTCAATTGAATACTATTGGAATTTTGCGCAAGGTTACCAAAATAGATATCTGGATTTGACTTTGGATTTAATGCTGCCGTTGAATTAGTTTGCCAATCATAATTACCAGAATAACGAAGACTTGCAGAAGTCCAATCCATCAGCGGCAATAAATTAATAGGAACTTGCCAGTTCAAATTAATGGTCTGATGAAATTGCGTTGGCCTCCCTAAAGAGGAAAGTCCCGCTATTATTGTATCACGATTTGCCTGAGTTTTAGGATCTCCGGGTAACTCATCTATTCTGCTTTGAGCAGTCGCTGTATAATCTAACTTCAAAGACGTAGATAAATCGTAGGCAATATCATACATGCGTTGAGTGGTCAAAGCCTTATTGTACGTAATTGGTAAGGAAATTTTAGGATCAAACGTATTACGCATCTGCATGGTAGCGAGCTGCCTAGTAACTTCCGTCCTAAGACTGACCTTAGACGGTAAATAATAAAAATTGAAATCGCGCAATAAAGCCAAATAATCACTTGTTATAAAGTTGCTAAAAGGCTCTATGTTTTTAGGTCTTGTTTGGTAATTATAGTTTAAAGATGCTTTATGCATGATGCGATGATCTTGCACGATGTTAATATTTCTTCGGTCGCTTTCTGTAAAGGCATAAGATGCATTGAAGTTACTAATTGCCACAGGGGAATTTGCCCAGTTAATGCCTTTCTTTTTGACCGCAGCACTTTCTTTTTCTGCCACCACAGGAGTTTTAGGACCTTGCCTAACCCTTTCTCCTACCCGACCTTTTTCCTTGCGTACGTTAGTAAAATTGAGACTCTTACGCATTTGATATTCCTGACCTGCATACCTCAAACTGTCGCGCTCTTCCTGTGTCTCTACAGCTGCTAAAGATTCTTTGAAGTTAATATCAGGATCCAGCGGATTAAATTGGGGAGATTTAAAACTCTCATTGAAACTATAAAACATTGGAAATTTGATTCCAGCCTCTTGAGGAAGTAGTTTATCTATATTCAAATTGGTCTGAATACCGTAAGAGCGCTCCGCAAATTTGTTGCGTTCATTAACGGTTTGTTCTATGGAACCAAAACCAATTGTACTCATGGTACCAGTCAAATTCACATTCGCAACATCGGCCAATTTGGCGCTAGCAGTTGCTGTCGCTGCCCAGCCCCCTCTATTATCAAAGTCACTTAAACGCAGCTCATTTACCCAAATTTCTGCGCATTTAGCTTGCCCATCATCTCCGTCAATACCGCTGCGTTTTTTTGGATTACGAATTCCTATTAATAGCGTCCTGATGTTACCCAAGTTAGGTGATCCCACTACAGACATTTTATTTCCGTTTACGGTTGTAATGGTAAACTTATTAATCAGACTGAGTGAAGGATCGGTCTCCATTGCAGCATTCCTTGTCAATTTTAACGTTTTTAAATCCTCAAAAACTAAATCAACATTATTGTCATTAGGCCAAATGTCTTCTGGCAGTAACTCACCCCATGGAGTTACTTTCAACGGCACCTCATATTCATAATAATTGCCGTTATAATCTGAACCTAATCGGACAAAAACACTCAAATCATCATCGTTTAAATTTTCAAACTGACCTGCTGCTTCCGCGTGAACAAACATCCGAAGGCGCTTATACATGCGCATGTCAAAGTTGAAGTTTCTGAACACAGCCCGTGCATCACCATCCTCAATGTCGCATATCTCTAGAGACATACTTTGTTCATTCTGCTGAATTATTTGAGTTCCTCCATATACTTGTTGACGCTCTATATCTGGAGGAAGAACATAGGGTATTGGAGATCGTCCGCCATTTTCCTCTAGATTAACTGCATTCACATTAAATGAAGTCTTATCGTCTTCATCTACCGGGACAATATCACTAACGTCATCAAGTGAAAATGGAAAACGTCTCCATTCACCACGCACCAATTCAAAACGAGCAAAGCGCATGACAATTGGACGCTCAAATTCACGTAGGAACATTCTTAAGAATCTTATAGAACGAAAATCCGTTATTCCACCAACCTTTTTCTCAGGTTCAAAAACGGGAATCTTAAATTGAATCCAGCGCGTAGGGCGTGCCATACCGTTTGGTAAATCATGACTTGTTGTTTCATAGATATCCGA
This sequence comes from Flavobacteriales bacterium, assembly GCA_002707525.1. Classification (GTDB taxonomy): domain Bacteria; phylum Bacteroidota; class Bacteroidia; order Flavobacteriales; family Schleiferiaceae; genus UBA10364. The sequence continues at coordinate 29,281 of PAND01000003.1, read as the reverse complement.
AATGTTATTCTCCCCTACAATCAAATCTTCCGGTCGCATTGATATGCGGTACTGATAATAACTTTCTGTTTTACTCAGAGTCTGATCTCTATTGGCATCTTCTTTATCAGGAACATTTGTTGCTGAAGCTGGCACTCCGTCTACCGTAACAGTGGTGCTATTTCCTTGAGTACCATTAAATCCCTTATAGCGCTGTAGAATATTAGCACTCTCATTGTCCAAGCTATCGCTGCGATAAAAGTGGAAATTATCTCTTGAAGGATCAGGAAAGGCTCGCTGATATGCCGCACTTCCTGTTCCATACTTTCCTGAAATACGACTTAAGTAACTTGAAGAGCCTGCCGGGGACCAAAGCCTTTCTTCGCTATCTAAAAGTGCATCAAAGCCCACATCCTGGACAATCCTTGCACCGGTTGAATTGTCAAAGAATTCTGTAATGGGCTGAATCTCGCTTAAATATCCCCAACGAGTGGTATCCATTTGACTTTTATCGCCATTTGCTGGAATACCGTTTTCAAAACTTTGGCGACCGTCCTTTAAAATGTCTTCACTAACACTTCCTAAGTTGAAGTATATATCACCCCCGTCTGGTGGATTATCGTTTTCATAAAACGGATCCATGACCCAGAATTGAATGAATTCAATGTTTTGCTCTTCAAAGTTATTTATCTGAAGAGGACGCATAATCCCACCCCATCTTGAGGCCGGGTCTAATAACTTACCGTCTTGGCTTATACCAGCACTTATACCCGGTTCGCCTTCTACATCAAAATTAAATGGACCTGGCTCTTGAGGATAATAAGCCAAATCAAACATGGCCAAGTTTCGCGCTTCATTTTGAGCGAGAGAATAATTTGGAAAAACTTCTTGGACGAGTACTTCTCGCGTACGTTGATCAGAAGTGATTTCAGGGTCATTTCTAATGTTTGCAGGTACAGAACTTCCTCCAGTATATAATGAAGGGTCAACAATATACCAAGCGAGCTTAGCTCTATTATAGCCGTAAGCCAGATCGTTATTTAAAGAACTCTCAGGAAACAATGAACTCTGATTACCCGGCGTAGAGGCCAGGTTCCAAGAGTTTAAACTACGCAGGTCAATGGTAGTTTGTGAGCTTTCAAAATCATCTAAATAGGTGGTTTCAGAGCCCGTAATACGTATACCTCTGGGTGATCCAGGAATCAATTGAGCAAATTCACCACGAAATTGCACTTGTGATTTTTCCTTTGTTTCTATCAAAGGCAAGGCATCCATAAGACGTGTCAAATACGGAGCATCATTACTATAATTGGAGTTCATTCCCCAAATGGTATTTGAAATGGGTTCGTCACCAATGTTCACTTTCTGAGTTAATGGACGCTCTGTTAGATGCAACCAGGTTCCACCAATATTAAGATGCTCGTTGACTTTATGGTCAATATTAGTACCGTAAAAACTTTTGGTTTGAACGTTGAAAAGCGTGTTGTTCTCAAAATTAACCTTAATGGGTGAACCAGAATTCATAACGCCCTCGTTGATGATTCGAACGCGTCCTAAGGAATAATCTACAGTATAATCTTGATTCTCTGTTAAAGTCCGTCCCCCTGCTGTTACCGTTACAGATCCTTTAGGAATATTAAATGCTCCTAATGAAATTTCCGAACCTGAAGCACTTTTGTATTGACCTCTTAAAATGAATTTGTTCTTTTGGGTTTGCTCCTGAGCACGAAAACGGGTGCTGTCATAGAGTGCATTGTAGACATAGCGATCTCTAGCCTGCTCCGTGTCAAGTTTCCTATCCAGATTTGACCCAAATGGCTCTACGACGGGAAATATTATTCTACCGCGCTGTTTGTCAATGGTAACATTTGGAACAAAATCAAAAATTCCGTCGGGAAATGGATCATTGTTATTATTCAATCGATCCAGTTCCATCACCCCTACTAGAAGTGTGTCACTCAGGTTACCATCAGGTAAAAAAGGAATAGGAACGCCCGTCTCGTCATTCATGTAGAGGACATCCAAGTAGAAATCTTCTCGATCAAGCTGAAAAGCGTTAAGTGTATAGATATTCTTCATCATCAAATCCCAAATGGGTAATCGAACGTCTAAAACTGTACTCTTTAATAATTTAAGAATCAATGTTTTGGGTGGTGTAACTCCGTCATTCGAAAATTCTCCCACTTGATAAGTACGACCGCCAGCAGTATATTGGAAGGCAACTGCCAATACTTCATCTTGATTAAGTGCCTGGTTAAGGGTAATATATCCTAGCTGTGGATGAAACTTAAATTGATTAGGAGCTAGCTTTCTTGCATTAGCCAATTCTACATATTCTTTGGCTTCTGTGAAACCTGCTAAACTTAAATCTTGATTAGCAGTTGCTATATCTCTACTTCCCGGAATATTTAACTCTAAGGTCAACGGATCTAACTGATTGTTTGCATTATTCGGATATCCCTCAATATTTACATTTGCCCCCGGATATATGCTAATACCAGATAAATTACTGGTGGGATTTCGATACGCATATTGTTCGTCTGCTCCAAGGTCCATGAACGCAACAATATTTCTTAAATTTTGGGTAGAGCTCCTTTCATTGGTTACCCAGACTTCCACTTTGGTAATTTGTACAGGAGAAGTGATTAACGGTGAATTCTCTAAATACTCCTCATAATGATCCCGAAAAAACTGTGATAAGAAATAATGACGATTAGCCTCATATTGATCTCCTTGTATATAAAATTCAGTGGTCGTTCCTCCTCCCTGAACATTTATACTCTGGCTTTGAGAGCGCTGCTCAGAAAAAACAGTAGTAACTGTTGTGTTCCCAAATTGAAATTGACCTTTTAAACCAAATAAACTCTGTGCACCGGTAATTAAGGAACTGTTCAAGGGCATGTTGATATTACCCATTTCCAAACGCTTAACAATATCGTCCTCTTCGCCTTCGAAATCTAGCTTCATTTGGTTGTCAAATGCGAATGATGCCTCTGTGTCGTAGTTAATGCCCAATTCTAATCGGTCGCCAATTTTACCTTTTACATTCATTTGAATCCGCTGACCAAAATCAAATGCAAATGTCTTTTGGTTACGAACGGGAATACCGGGATTTTCAACATATTGATAGCGCCCTCCAAACCGGATTTCAGCCATTCCTTGAGGACGGATTTCTACTAATTCACTTCCAAAAACCTTACCTAGAGCCTCACTCCCTGTTTGTATTTGAGGAACTAATCCTTGATCATCCCTAGGACTATCACCTGTAGTATTGAATAACATGGCTTTGTCCGCCATATATTGACTTTCTAAAAGGTCATACATGTATTGCCTGTATTCATCAACTGTCCAAACTTCAGGGATTGGCAACCGGAGGTCTCCAATTTTCTTATAAACAAGGTAATTTCCTGAAACAGGATTGTAGATAATTTCCCTGCTGAAGTTCGTTGGTTCAGGAAGAGTAATACTGCCAACTACACTAGTAGTATCCGTGCTGTCTTGCGCAAATCCTTCCAAAGGAAAACACAGCAGTAAGAACAATAACTTAACTATATATTTATGGTATTCTCTCTGCATTTACAGCAGCTGAAGGGCAATTCTTACTAATTCTTCCGTAGTTGCCTTCGGGCTGTCTTTTAAAATCTTATTCAAAACTCCTTCTGCCTGCTTGGCAGTTATGCCTAAAGTGGTTAAAGCAGCATGAGCTTCTGCTCTAGCGCTGCTTGTAGCTGAGGCTTCACCCTCGCTAGTTACCAAAGCGATTTTAGCCACCTTATCTTTTAAATCAATAACAATTCGTTGTGCTGTTTTAGCACCTATTCCCTTTACCCCTTGGAGTGTGCCTGCATTTTCAGAGAGTATGGCCTGCTCAGTTTCATTAGGAGAGAGCGAGCTGAGAATCATCCGAGCGGTATTGGCACCGACCCCACTAACTGAAATCAATAATTCAAATAAAGCTTTTTCTCTTTTGGTTGAAAAACCAAATAATATTTCGGCATCCTCTCTTATGAGGTGATAGGTATACAATCTACCTTTATTCAGAGCTTCAATATCCGCATAGGTTGTTAATGAAATCTGCACATCATAACCAATCCCAGCACAATCAACAATCACGTTCGTTGCTGTTTTCTCAGTGAAATCTCCATTTACGTAGTAAATCATAATCGTTTGTTGAATCTAAGGGTAACGCTCTTTCAAACCTTTTATTACGTGTGTAAAATGAAAAAGCCGCGCGAAGCGCGGCAATTATTAACTCATTTAATCAATTAATGATTTATAGTTAGCCGTTTAAAGGAAGATCCATCAACGCTGTAGAGGTAAAGACCATTGGCCATATCAGCTACAGAGATGGCATTTTTTCCCCGAATTAAATGAGTGGATTTTACCTTTTCACCCAATGTATTGTATAATGTGAACTCCACTTCCTTTTGCACTTCTATGGTCAGTATATTCCTAGCTGGGTTAGGATAAACCTGATGTTCACTTATATTAAGTTCTACCGATCCCATTGTTGGACCAGCTGAAATGGTAACCCAAACACTTAATGAGTCGTTAATGTCTTTGCCATTGTAAAAAACATATCTAGTACTATCCATACATGTATTTCCAGAACTTGGAGAATACACATGGCCGGAAAAATCCGATTTAATATCTCCAGGTTGAAATACCACGCTTCCAATAGAATTGTCTATATCGCTTCCGTAGCAAAAATCCCAACAGAAATAACCACTATCGTAAGCGCAATTCATTTCATGATAGGCACGTTTAACATAAACCTCTACCTCAGATGAACTCGTATTCTCCACCTTAATGGAAAAACCATAATCAGAGGTATTGGTGGAATTCACTTCGAGGACTGTATCCATTTCAGAGACAGTAAGTGATTGCGCATTTAATTGGATGAGCGAAAAAAGGGCAAATAAGGATATTAAAAGGTTTTTCATTGAATCATTTTTACATGTGTAAAGATAGCTAATGTCAAGAAAATATTTAGCGGTTAGAACGAGTCTTTTCATTAAATTCACGAACTCTAATTTTAAGACTGATGAAAAAAATTTTACTATCACTCGCTGCGTTTTGCGCAGTAACAGGTTTAATGGCGCAAGGACAAAGCGTTATTTATTCTGAAAACTTTGACAATGGTGTCCCTTCTACTTGGACGCAAACCACAAACGCCACGGACGGTGGCTTTTTAGGTGGCAATCCCACCTCACTGAGCTCTCAGTATTTTACCTTTACAAACCCCGGCTCAAATTTTGTTGCAACAAATGATGACGGTTGTAACTGCGATAAATCGAATGAATACCTCATTACTGATGTTATTGATTTAAGTGCCTACTCCGTAATGCACGCTACATTTAATTCCTTTTATTATGGGGCTACCTATCAAGGGGCCACTGAAGTGGGTGAGTTTGTCTTCAGCACAAACGGTGGAGCGACTTGGACCTCTTTGGGATCTATTGACCCCTCAGGAGATTGGACTACGCAGTGGATAGACGTAACCCCTGCATGCGGAAATGCCAATGTTCAATTTGCCTTCAATTATCAAGACGGTGGCGGATGGTTATATGGACTAGGTATTGATGATTTTTCAGTTTTTGCGCCGTATAATTTTGACGTAGCTGTTGAGTCTTTAGACATTCCAACAACATTGGGGCTCAACAATGCGCCTTTCACTTTTGAAGGAACGTTACGGAATTATGGCGGTGCCACCATTACCTCCGCAACTATTAACTATACTGTTAACGGAGGTACGCCTGTCACTGAAGCGCTTTCGGGTTTGAGTATAGCTCCTTATGACACTTATACATGGACGCATACTACTGCGTGGAACCCTGCTACAACAGGAACCTATTCTATAGATATCTATGCACTGCCTATCAACGGAACCTTTGATCAAAATACTGCGAACGACAATTTAAATGTATCTCTTGAAGTCTTAACGGCAACTGCAGATCGCGTAGTGTTAGCTGAAGAATTTACCTCCTCAACTTGTGGTCCTTGTGCTTCATTTAACCCTGGTTACAAACAATTGTTAGATGCCAACTCTGCAAATACAGAAACAGGTCGTGTAACTTCAATTAAATATCAAATGAATTGGCCAAGTCCGGGTAATGACCCAGCATACAACCAAGAAGCTGCAGATAGACGCGTTGCCTACGGTATATCTGGTGTGCCAGATGTTATTTATTCTGGTTCAAATATTCCTACCTCTCAAGCGAATATTGACATTGTTAAAGATGTACCATCATTAGCAAATTTATCTGCTGAATGGAGTGCTACTGGAAATTATATTCAGTGTGATGCCACCGTAAACGCACTAGCAGATTTGGGATCAAACGTGGTACTTCATATGGCCATGATTGAAAAACAAATCAATCATAGTATACAGACGAATGGTGAAACTGTGTTCTATCATGTATTCCGCAAATTCATGGACGGATCAGGAGGTCATAGTATGTCCAATATTACAGCTGGCAATACCTATACTCACTATGCAAATTCAACTATATCTGTAAATCAATCTCCAGCTCAGGGCTCCTTTGATTTTTGGGTAGGCACATCAAATATGGATGTTATTGTTTGGTTACAGGACAACACATCAGGTGAAGTTTTACAAAGCGCTTTTGGAAAGTACACTACTTCTGGTGTAGATGAAATGGATGATGTAGCGAAGTTCATAGCGGTATATCCTAATCCTGCGGACGATATAGCTGGTGTAGAATTGGACTTAATTGACCGCTCGGATGTTACTCTTAACTTAGTAAATTCGCTTGGCCAAACAGTATATACATCTGCCAAGACCTTAGATGCTGGCGTTCAAAAAATTGAAGTTCCTACGAGTATTTTAAGTGCCGGTCTTTATTTTGTGAATGTAAACGTGAATGGAATAAGCAAGACCTTACGATTGAACGTTGCTCATTAAGCATTAATTACCTTATTTTTACGAGGAGCCATTTGGTTCTCCGTTTTTTTTTGAATTCAGAATCAAGAACATGAAACATCTTCTAACCGTATTGGCAGTATGTGCTATTTCACAGCTTTTAGCACAGGAGTTACCAAGTACCACGCTCAAGACTTTAGATGGACAAAGCATAAACATTAAAGATGCAATAAGCAATGAAGGTCCAACGGTTATCAGTTTTTGGGCAACTTGGTGCAAACCATGTATCAAAGAATTAACTGCGTTTATGGATTATGCTATAGATCTGGAAGAAGAAGTAGGTGCCAAAGTCCTTGCGGTAAGTATTGACGACTCACGAAACTCCGCTAGAGTAGCACCAATGGCTCAAGGACAAGGATGGGAATACACAATTTTGTTAGACGAAAATCAAGATTTAAAGAGGAATTTAGGTATAGTCAATGTTCCGTTCACTCTTGTGCTCAATAGCGAAGGCAAAGTAGTTTGGAAACACAGTGGTTATTCACCTGGAGATGAAGAAGAGCTCGCTGAAATTGTAACAGAAGTCGCTGCAGGTCATTCTCCAAGCCACTAAGTCAATGAAGAAATTAATTGCGCTAGGATTCGTAGCTCTTTTTACTACACCCAGTTTAGCCCAAGACCAATCCACATACGGAGGTCAGCTGCACGGAAACTTCCAATTGGATGGTCAGTTGTATTTGCGAGATGAAGGTATTGATCCTACGGGTGAGTTTTACCCCGATGAAAAGTTTTTAGGGCAGGGTTATGCAAACTTCGTGTACGCTGATGGTAATTTCTCAGCTGGTTTGCGTTATGAGAATTATCAAAATGTAATGCTCGGATTTCCTGAGGGCTATCGCGGCGAAGGTATTACCTACCGCTACCTTCAATTTAAACAAGACGGTATTGATATCACTGTAGGAAACTTCTATGAACAATTCGGAACCGGTATGGTGTTTCGCTCTTATGAAGAACGTGGATTAGGTTACGACAATGCCATGGACGGTGTTCGAATTAAAGCAAACCCAACGAGCGGACTGCAATTAAAAGCTGTCATGGGTCGTCAGCGATTTTATTTTGAAAAAAGTCCCGGTCTGCTGAGGGGTATAGATGCAGAATATAACCTGTCCTCTGAATTATTTCCGAAATTAGATTCAGCTGGTTTACGTTGGACTATAGGTACAAGTTATATAAGTAAATATCAAAGATCCAATGACCCTTTCCTTNTATTGCCAGAGAATGTTGCCGCAGGAGGTGTACGCACTCGAATTGCCAAGGGACCCTGGTCATTTCAAGGAGAATATGCCTATAAAGCCAACGACCCTTCATCGGATAATAGCTACATCTATAAAGACGGAAATGGTTTTCTAGCCAACGTTTCCTTTAGTAAAAATGGTTTAGGGGTTATTGCCGGTGTCAAAAGAATTGATAACATGAGTTTCAGGTCTGACCGCAATGGTTCCACTATTGACATGTTAGTCAACTATCTCAGTCCAACGGCACAAGTCCACACGTACGCGTTGCCCGCTTTATATCAATATGCTACGCAAATTAATGGAGAAGAAGGAATCCAATTGGAAGCCAACTATAAGTTCAAACGAAAAACCACTCTTGGCGGTAAATACGGAACGCTCATCAGCCTTAATTATAGTATTATCCAAAGCATTAATAAAGACTTTATAGATCCTTCATTGGATACGTTACGAACATTACAAGGCTATTATAGTGAACCTTTAGTGCGAGGAGAAATACCCTATTTCCATGACTTCAATGTTACCATCAATAAGAAGATTAATAAACGGCTCAAGATTAATGCGATGTACTTGAATCTATTTTATAATCGCAGTGTTTTAGAAGATGGTTTAGGAGATGAAAGCATACAGCAGAATCCCAACGGTCAGAAGCTAATGAGCGGAGATATTATAATCATAGAAAGTCTTTATAAATTAAAAAGGAAACATTATCTGCGCACAGAAATCCAGCACTTAAATACACAAGATGATCGGGGATCCATGGCCATGATCTTGGCTGAATATAGTGTTGCTCCCCACTGGTTCTTTAGCGTTCAGGATATTTATAATTATGGAAATCCTGATGCAGATCAAAAACTTCATTATCCTCTTGCTTCAGTAGTCTATACTGAGGGGACAAGTAGGTTTCAACTTTCCTATGGCCGACAGCAGCGGGGTATCTTCTGTGTGGGGGGTGTATGTCGTGTTGTACCGCCATCAAACGGTGTGAGTTTTTCACTTACCACAAGCTTCTAATAATGAAAAAAATATTTCAATTTTTGTTATNCGCTCTGTTCACCGCAACTTTAACCACGCAATGTGACGTTATTGATCAGCCCTTTAAAAATGGTGGTCCTCAAGACACTACTTCAACGGCTCAACTGCGAAATGTATTAATAGAGGATTTCACTGGGCACCGATGCAAGAATTGCCCTAAAGCTTCAAAGAAAATTGAAGAACTGGTTAGTGCCTTTGGCACGGATAGAATCATAGGTCTAGCTATTCATGCAGGACCTGGTAATTTTACTGGTACCAATACAGATTATCCAACAGATTTCACAACGCCTGAAGGAAAGCAAATTCAGAATTTCTTCGGGACTAATTTTCTTCCAATTGGCATGATCAATCGTGAAAACTGGACTTCCTCTGGTAATTCACATTGGTCAATTTTTGACGAATGGCCCACTTTAAGTGTAGAGGCTTTGGACAGCAACTTGCGTATCGCCATTGAAACCACTGCCTCTATTAACTCAGGCCAACTCAACGTGAGCGCCCAAGGATTTCCGCAAACAAGCCTACTCCATGATTTAAAAATTGTAGTCTTGGTAAAAGAAAGTAATATCGTAAGCCCCCAGCTTATGCCAGATGATACTCGCGATCCAGATTACGTGCACATGAATGTCTTGCGTGATTACGTTACCGATACTTGGGGCACTAGCTTTGGCACAAGTCCAATGGTTCCAGGGGACACCTTGAGCGGCACCTATTCTTTGACTTGGAACCCGAGCTGGGTAAAATCAAATAGTGCTGTAGTTGTGTACGTCTATAACCCAACAAATTATCGCATCCTCCAAGTCGTTCAAGCGAGTATTGATTAAGGCTTCTTCTTGATAAATCCCAGGTTCCTTTTAAAGCCCTCAAATCCAACTCTACGCATGGCAGAACCTTTGGTAATTTCTTCCCATAATTCATGAGTGATTTCTTCCCAAGTATCCCAGTCGTTATTTTGAATAGAATCTCGGATATTGAAATCCTCCTCACTATGCGGAGTTGAAAATCGGTTCCAAGGGCAAACATCCTGACAAATATCACAACCGTATACCCAGTTTTCCATTTTACCTTGATATTCAGACGGGAGCGCCTCCTTATACTCTATGGTTAGATAGCTGATGCATTTATTGCTGTCAACAACAGTTGGTGCCACGATTGCAGATGTAGGACAAGCATCTATACAAGCAGTGCATGAACCACAATGATCGGTGGTTGGCCCGTCAGGTTCTAGATCAATATCAACAATGAGCGCACCAATAAAAAAAAAACTTCCTGAACCTTTGCTAAGCAATAAACTATGCTTGCCTACCCAACCCAATCCACTTTTTCTGGCCCACGCTCTATCCATTACTGGAGCACTATCAACAAAGCCTCTGCCATTTACTTCTCCTATTTCTTCCTGAATACCTAATAACATGCGCTTAAGCTTACCTCGAACCACCTTATGATAATCGCGGCCATAGGCGTATTTGGAAATCTTTGGCGTATCCGCCTTCTGCTCTTGTTCAGGAAAATAATTCAATACAACACTAATGACTGACTTGGCACCCGGAACCAGTTTCCTAGGGTCTAATCGCTCATCAAAATGACCTTCCATCCATGACATAGTTCCATGAAACCCGGCATTAAGCCATTTCTCTAGTCCAACAGCTTCGTCTTCAAGAAATCCTGCTGCAGAAATACCACACGCATCAAAGCCTTGCTCTTGAGCAAGACGCTTGATGAGTTGAGAAGCACCAGCCCTATTCATTAGAACAAAGTGCCTGAAGAGCCTTTGTTCGGGCGATTTAATCCTAGATGAGTATAGGCTCTTTCTGTCACCATACGCCCACGTGGAGTGCGCAAAAGAAAGCCCTCTTTAATCAAGTACGGCTCATAAACTTCTTCTATGGTTTCAGCTTGTTCGCCTATTGCTGTGCTTAACGTATTCAAACCTACTGGACCTCCCGCAAAATTTTCTACCAAAATGGATAAAATTTTATTGTCCATTTCATCCAAACCTTTGCTGTCCACATTTAATGCATTCAACCCAAATTCTGCGATTTCAACGTCAATCGTACCGTTACCTTTTACCATAGCAAAATCTCGAACTCTTCGCAATAAAGCGTTCGCAATTCTTGGCGTACCTCTTGAACGACTAGCTACTCTAATACAAGCTTCATATTGAGCAGGTACCTTCAAAATCTCTGCGCTTCTTTCCACAATAGTTGTAAGTAATTCAACATCGTAATATTCAAGCCTTGCGTTTATTCCAAATCTAGCTCTCAATGGTGCTGTCAATAGACCCGAACGTGTTGTTGCGCCAATAAGTGTAAATGGATTTAGACTAATTTGTACGCTTCTTGCACTAGGTCCGGAATCAATCATAATATCGATTTTGAAATCCTCCATAGCACTGTATAAATACTCTTCTATTACAGGCGAAAGTCTATGAATTTCATCTATAAAGAGTACATCGTTCGCCTCTAGGTTGGTCAATAATCCTGCTAAATCCGAAGGCTTATCTAGAACGGGGCCTGAAGTTACTTTTATCCCTACAGCTAGCTCATTGGCCAGTATATGACTCAATGTAGTCTTACCCAATCCAGGGGGACCGTGAAGTAAAACATGATCCATAGCTTCGTCCCGCATCTTAGCTGCTTCTACAAAGATTTTAAGGTTTTCCAAAACCGGCGCTTGACCGGTAAAATCATCAAAACTTAACGGCCTTAACTTCTTTTCAATCTCATGCTCCGTATTGTTGAAGTTTTCGCTTGTAGGATCTAAGTGTTCGTTCATAATGCTACAAAATACCACAAAAAATCCCCTTACCGTGAGGTAAGGGGATTTGAATTTTCTAATTAACGTGGTTTAGTGTCCGCTCTCCTCTCCTTCTGCTAAAGGAACATTTTGCGGAACAAAATCTTCTTCAGCTCCAGGCTTAGAATAATCGTATGCCCAACGGTGCACAACGGGTACATCTCCAGGCCAATTGCCGTGTAAATGCTCTACAGGAGTTGTCCATTCCAACGAATTTGCTCTCCAAGGATTCTGCTTGGCCTTTGGACCTCTCCATATACTGTAGAAGAAGTTAAAGATGAATATTAATTGAGCAGCACCACCTATAATTGCAAAGTAGGTAATGAGCACATTGATATCTGCTAAATTATCAAACATTGGGAATGCTGTATTACTGTAGTAACGGCGTGGTAGTCCTGCCATACCCAAGAAGTGCATTGGAAAGAACACACCGTAGGCAGTGATAAAGGTCAACCAGAAGTGCGCATAACCCATTGATTTATTCATCATCCTTCCATACATTTTTGGAAACCAATGATAAACCCCGGCAAACATACCATATATCGCACTAAGCCCCATTACAATATGGAAGTGAGCCACTACAAAGTAAGTATCGTGCACGTTGATATCTAATGCAGAATCACCAAGAATAACACCCGTTAAACCACCTGTGACAAACGTGCTCACTAAGGCAATTGAAAATAACATGGCCGGAGTGAATTGAATGTTTCCCTTCCAAAGAGTTGTAATATAATTGAATGCCTTGACTGCTGATGGAATGGCAATCAATAGTGTTGTAAAAGTAAATACCGAACCTAAGAATGGGTTCATACCTGTGATAAACATGTGGTGTCCCCAAACAATAAAACTCAGAAATGCAATTGCTAGAATTGACCCTACCATTGCCCGGTAACCAAAGATAGGTTTGCGTGAATTTGTTGCTATTACTTCAGAAGAAATTCCAAGAGCTGGTAAAAGAATTATGTAAACCTCTGGGTGACCCAGAAACCAAAAGAGGTGCTGATACAAGACTGGTGAACCACCGCTATAGCTCAATACCTCTCCACCTATAAAAATATCGCTCAAATAGAAAGATGTTCCTAGCAATCGGTCAAACATTAAAAGCAACGCTGCACTTAAAAGAACTGGGAATGAAAGTACACCCAATATTGCAGTTACAAGGAATGCCCATATAGTTAAGGGAAGACGAGTCATACTCATACCCTTTGTACGCATGTTTATCACTGTAACTATATAGTTCAAAGATCCAAGTAGAGACCCTACTATAAACAAAGTCATAGATATTAACCATAACGTCATTCCAGCACCTGAACCAGGCATAGCTTGTGGTAGCGCAGATAAAGGCGGATAAACGGTCCATCCAGAAGCTGCAGGACCAGCTTCCACGAACAGGGAAGCCACCATGATTACCGAACTCAAAAAGAAGAACCAATAGGATAACGCATTCATGAAACCTGATGCCATATCACGTGCTCCAATTTGTAATGGAATCAGAAGATTGGAAAATGTACCCGATAAACCGGCTGTAAGAACAAAGAATACCATAATGGTACCGTGAATAGTAACCAGAGCCAAATACATATTTGGATCCATGATACCGTCAGGTGCCCATTTCCCTAGAAAAAATTCAAGAATAGGAAAGCTTTGTTCTGGATAAGCAATTTCCAATCGGAAAAGCATAGACATCATCACACCGATGATTCCCATAAACATACCCGTAATTAAAAACTGTTTACCAATCATTTTATGATCCATCGTAAAGATGTACTTCGTGAAGAAGTTCTCCTCATGATGATGTTCCATCAAATGATCTTGGAAGTGATTGTTTTTTTCTGTCGTTGTAGTTGACATAGCTTAATCTTTATTACTTCTATTTACAAAGTTTCGGCGACGGTTTTTTGTTCTTTCAACCAAGCATCAAATTCGTCTTGGGTTTCCACAATGATGTCCATTTGCATATTGTAGTGAGCTGCACCACAAATTTTATTACACAATAACACATAATTGAATTCCCAAACGTCTTCACCTTTGGCTGTTCTTATTTCATTGACCTCTTCTACATGTGCTTTCACATCTTTATTCTGTCGAATTTCCGCAGTTGTAATAATTGGTGTGAACTGAAAATTTGTAACAGAACCAGGAACACAATTCATTTGAGCGCGAAAGTGAGGGAAATATGCAGAGTGTATCACATCTTGTGCACGGAAGGCAAATTGTATTGGTTTACCAACCGGCAAGTGCAGCTCTTTAGCTACGATGTCATCTGCAGACGCAGGGTCTTGCGTATCAACACCTAAAATATTTGCTCCAGCTATTTCATGCACAGTAGCATAGCCTAATTCATTATCGCCTCCACTGTAGCGGACCGTCCAATTGAATTGTTGAGCATAGACTTCTACCAAAATTGGTTCTTCCTCGTTTTCTGGCATCATTAAAGTGCTCCAAACATTCAGACCCCAAATAATGAGTACTGCCAATGCTAATGCAGGTACTACTGTCCAAAACAATTCTAAACGATTATTATGCTCGTAATATGTTGCTTTTGTGCCTTTCTTACCTCTGTATTTGTATGCGAAATAGAAAAGAATCGGCTGAACTATAAAGAACACGATATTGATAATCAACATACTCAAGTTCCACAAACTATCGATTTCCGCCCCGTGAGCAGAGGAAGGTTCCGGAAGAGATAGTCTTCCCCAAGCCACGTACATGACTAAAACGCTAATAACAAAACCAAAACCGACAAGTAGCATTAACCGTCCCTGTGTATTGTTATCTTTTGGGCTCACTTCATTATCCTCGCCCTTCTGAATCTCAGAGGAGATTTCAGAAATTCTCATAACCTGAACTAGTGTTAGAACTACTAGAACAATTAAAACTATGATGGAAATTGGACTCATTATCTAGTGTCTTTTCAAATTATTGATGGAAGTTATTAGACTCCGTAAGCATTGGGTGATTCTTGTGCTTTAATGGCGCTTTAGCCACAGAGGACAGAACTACATAAATGTACAGACCGGTAAAAAATAATATTGGGCCTATTTCCAATAATCCGAAGCCAAAATGATCTCCGACAGTACCAGGCATAATCATAACATAATGGTCCATGTAGTGACCTACTAAAACAAATATTGCAGCCATAACTACTGTTCCCGATACCCTCTTTGCAGGTCTGCTAAGTACAGCCAATACTGGAAGAATAAAATTCAACGAAAGCATTGTAAAGAATGGCACTTTGTATTGTTCAAACCTTTGCATGTAATACGTGACTTCCTCTGGAATATTTGCGTACCAAATAAGTACGAATTGCGAGAACCACAGATAGGTCCAAAATACAGAGAAGGCAAACATAAACTTACCCAGGTCATGCAAGTGATTTTCATTAATCCATTCCATGTGACCTTGACCTTTCATGTATAGGGTTAATAAAATAAGTGCCGCAAATGAACTAACAAACATACCTGCGAACGTATACCACCCAAATAACGTAGAGAACCAGTGTGTATCAATAGACATGATTAAATCCCATGCACTCGTTGAAGAGGTTACTGCATAAAAAACCGTAAAGGCCGCAGCTATTCCTCTGTTCTTCTTCCACATGGCTGCTCCATCACCTGCATCTGATAATAGTGAATATTTACGCAGCAATTTGGCTGCCCAAACCCAACCTACAATGTAAATCAGAATGCGTATGGTGAAGAAAATTGGGTTTAAGAAAGCGCGCTTTCCTGCAATGAGAGCATCGTAATTCTCGTGTCCTTTTATGTGAATACCTTCAACCATCCAGTGGAACATGTGATGAACATGACCAAATCCTAAAAAGGCAATAATTGCAATTACAATTAAAGGAATCACTATTGCAAAGGACTGAGCCTCCATAAGTCGCAAAATACCTGCGGACCACCCCGCCTGGGCAACGTATTGAATACCCAAAAAGAACAATTGACCTAAGCCCAAACCAAGAAAAAAGATAGCTGCTACATATATAGCAGACCAAGGCCTATTTGCAATCTGATGTGCAGTATGTTCTGCGTGCGCATCGTGCTCGCTATGCGCAGCGTGCGGCTCTCCAGAATGCGCTTCATGTGATTCTTCATGATGAGCATCGTGCTCAGCATTAGCATCATCATTGTACGTAGATTCAATCATGGCAGCGTGTGCTTCTCCAGGATACGCTTCATGTGATTCTTCGGCATGAGTATCATGACCGTGTCCCGCATCGTGTGATGACGATCCATTTAGGGCAAATCCTACAACCCAAAGGATAACACCAACTACCGTTAGTGCGATTGCCAATTGTTTTGTCTTTGTTTTAAACTCAAACATTCTACTTTGCGGTTTTATTCTTGATCAGCTCTTAATTTCACAACGTATCGAACAATTTTCCATCGTTCATCATAAGTAAGCTGTGAGGCATGTGAACCCATAATTCCCTTACCATGCATAATAACATGATACATGGACCCAGGGGTAATATTTGGAAGTCTTGAAGCAGCGTAAGACGGCACCCCTAAGATTTTCTCTTGCATTACTAATGGACCGTTGCCGTCCCCCTTATCACCGTGACAATGATCACAAAATATGTTATACAACTCTTTACCCTCAGCGAGCATTGCTTCTGTATCAAATTCAGCAGGTAACCCTAAAGTAGTACGTGCCGATTCATAACCTTCATTACTATTAGCATATTCATAGGGATGATATCCCCTAGGAACAGTTCCTTCCACAGGAAGCTGCGCGCTAAGACCGTTTGAAAATTGTTCAGACGGTTCATATGTTTCAAGAGAGGGACTTTGATACATGTCATCCATGAATGTA
Organism: Flavobacteriales bacterium; assembly: GCA_002707525.1. Taxonomy (GTDB): domain Bacteria; phylum Bacteroidota; class Bacteroidia; order Flavobacteriales; family Schleiferiaceae; genus UBA10364. Next base: position 12,481 of record PAND01000003.1, on the reverse strand, counting down.
TATCCAGGGGTAGATTTATCAAAATTACAGCTCGCAACTACTGCAGAAGCTATAAGCACTAGGATGCTTGTCGTTCTTTTCATCTTATGCTTCGACTTTTGAAATTTCAAGAGCACCCAATTCTTGGAGCTTCTTAGTTAAATCTGTCTCTTCTCCTTCTAATTCAACCTCCATTAAAAAGTGATCATCCGTTGTGCGCGGGTCAGGATTCTGAGCTTTTGCACCCGGATATAACTTATTGACTGCGAAATATGACCAGCACATTAAGTGGGCGGCAAAGAATACAGTTAATTCAAACATTACAGGAACAAACGAAGGCATGTTTAAAAACCAATATGCATTGGGTTTACCGCCTATGTTTTGCGGCCAATCTGCCGTCATTGTATAGTACGTCAACCATGAAGCAAAAAACAGACCAGCTAAACCATAAAAGAAAGCCGCAGTGCTTAGGCGCGTTCTATCCAAACCCATGGCTTCATCTAAACCATGAATTGGAAATGGAGAGTATACTTCACTCACGTGATATCCGCTCGAACGGAGGTCTTTTACCGCATCTAAAACAACGTCATCGTCGTTAAATAGAGCGCGTACGATAGTATTATGCTTAGTGTGCCCCATGATCGCTGTGGTGTTTTTTGAAGTTTTCGCCAGAAGACTTCAGAATAGTTTTCAATTCTGCTTGCGCAATTACCGGGAATGTTCTCGCATACAACAGGAAGAGTACGAAGAAGAACCCAATAGTACCAATGTAAATACCAATGTCAACAAAAGTCGGAGAGAACATTGACCATGAAGATGGCAAGTAATCTCGGTGTATAGAGGTTACAATAATTACAAATCGCTCGAACCACATACCTATGTTAACAACTATGGAAATCACAAACGTAAAAATCAAGTTGGTACGTAACTTTTTGGACCACATAAATTGCGGAGAGAACACATTACATGTCATCATGGCCCAATATGCCCACCAGTATGGTCCTGTAGCCCTATTCAAGAAAGCGTATTGTTCATATTCTACACCTGAATACCAAGCAATAAACAGCTCTGTAATATAAGCTACACCCACAATTGAGCCTGTGACCATGATTACAATATTCATCATCTCAATATGTTCGATGTTGATGTAATCTTCCATTTTAAAGATTTTGCGAACAATTAAAAGAAGCGTTTGTACCATAGCGAAACCTGAGAAAATCGCTCCTGCAACGAAGTATGGTGGGAAGATAGTGGTATGCCAACCGGGAATCACCGAAGTGGCAAAGTCAAAGGACACAATGGTATGTACGGAAAGCACAAGCGGCGTAGCCAGTCCCGCAAGAACTAGTGACACCTCTTCAAAGCGTTGCCAATGTTTAGCCTTACCACCCCAGCCAAACGATAATATTTTATAGATATGCTTTTGAACAGGGTTAATTGCACGGTCGCGAATCATCGCAAAATCAGGAATCAGACCAACATACCAGAATACAGTACTTACGGTTAAATAAGTAGAAATGGCAAATACATCCCAAAGAAGGGGTGAGTTAAAGTTTACCCAAAGCGAACCAAATTGGTTCGGAATAGGCATTACCCAGTACGCCATCCAAATACGCCCCATGTGTATTAACGGGAAAAGACCCGCTTGGATAACTGAGAAAATTGTCATTGCCTCAGCTGAGCGATTAATTGCCATTCTCCATTTTTGACGGAAAAGAAGAAGTACCGCTGAGATTAACGTTCCTGCATGACCAATACCTACCCACCAAACAAAGTTGGTAATGTCCCAGGCCCAATCAACAGTTTTATTGAGTCCCCAGACACCGATACCGGTACCAATGGTATACATTATACATCCTATACCCCAAAGGAACATGACAAATGCGATAGAGAAGGCTATCCACCACGCACGTGGTGCTTTTGTCTCTACCGGTTTCGCTATATCGTTGGTAATATCCGTGTAGGACTTATCTCCAAGAATGAGCGGTTTTCTAACAGGCGATTCGTAATGCATGTCGCTTTCTTATTTATTAGGCTCTGTTTCTAACTTTCGTTTGGTAGAATACACTAGGCTGAGTACCTACTTCTTCTAACAAATGGTAGGCTCTACCCTCTTGCTTGAGGTGGCTTACTTCACTTTTAGGATTATTTACATCTCCAAATACGATTGCATTTGAACCACAAGCCTGAGCACAAGCTGTAGTAAATTCTCCATCCGTCAACATTCTACTATCTTTCTTTGCTTCTAGTTTACCCAATTGGATACGTTGAATACACAAAGAACATTTTTCAATGACACCACGCGCTCTTACTGTCACATCAGGGTTCAATACCATTCTGCCGTAATCATCTTGTGATGGATTTACATCAGCAAACTTTTCATTGCCTTTGTAATTGAACCAATTGAATCTGCGCACCTTATAAGGACAGTTGTTTGCGCAGTATCTAGTTCCTATACATCTATTGTAAGCCATGTGATTCAACCCTTCTCTTGAATGCACGGTAGCACCAACAGGACAAACAGTTTCACACGGCGCGTGGTTACAATGTTGACACATCACGGGCTGGAATACGACGTCAGGACTTTCAGATGGAACCTCCATCTTGGCGAATTTCTCAATAGCACCAATATCGTTTTCTTCTGCAAGCTCTGGTGTCATTTCCGAAGAATAGTAACGATCTATGCGCAACCAATGCATATCGCGATGACGTCTTACTTCATCTTTACCAACCACAGGCACATTGTTTTCCAATGAACATGCCACCACACATGCACCACAACCGGTACATGAATTCAAATCAATCGACATATTCCACATGTGGGAAGTCTCGTGATCGTGATCGTCCCAAAGATTTGCTTCAAATGAACTTAAGGGACCTTTATAGGTCTCATATGTTGGTTTCTCATTCCATTTATCATGACTAACATCCATGAATGTTGGAAGGGTTATCTCATTTACAATCTTACGCCCCATCATCGTATGAGCCAATTGAACGGACGCAAAACCATGCTCTATTTCTGAAGAGGAAGCGGAAACATCAGCACTTACCGATTGAGAGGAAAGTAAGAGCTTGTAGGCATTTACTCCTACATTATTTCCAACTTTACCCACCGCAGTGCGACCAAACCCAACAGCTAAACCTAACGTTCCTTTTGTCTGACCAGGCTGAATCCAGACAGGTACATTTTCTAAAGAATTGCCATCTACAGTAATATTTAGTGTATTACCGGTCATAGCACCGTTTGATTCAGGAGCAACTTCAATGCCTAATTCTACTGCATCAGCTGCAGACATAACAATATAATTGTCCCAAGAGAGACGAGAAATTGGATCGGGTAATTCGTAAGTCCATGGGTTGTTGGCATTTTCACCAGCTCCCATACCCGTTTTAGTATAGGTGTAGAACTCCAGTCCAGACTGAGGCTTCATAACCTTGATTCCACTAATATCAAACATACCAGCGTCCATTGAGCCGTTCATGCTCACCTCAGAAACTGTGGTTCTAGTGAAACCGTCGTGGAGTAATCCATTCCATGACGTTGAACCAGCATTAGACGCAGCGCTCTCTTTTATTAGTGACTTTGCACTTTCTGATCCTCCTGCAAGAGCATTCAGTATCTCAACAGCACTTTTACTGTCAAACAATGGACTTATTGTTGGTTGTCCAACTGCATAATGACCGTCTACTGCACTAAAGTCAGACCAAGATTCTAAGTAGTGACTTATAGGTAAAGCTATGTTTGCTGCAGAAGCCGTTTCGTCCTCACGATCAGCAATTGAAATAATACTAAGTCCGTTTAAATCAACGGTTGGCATTTGATACGTAGGATTAACCCCTAACGTAACGACCGCGTCAACAGTGCCCGCTTTGACATCTGATAAAAAAGTAGAAAGAGACTCATCATTACCGTTCGATGTGTATACGAACGTTGATGTATTGAACGCCTTCGACTTTAATGCTAAGTTGATAGCTAATGCCAAGCGCTCCGCGTTTTTGGTGTTTAAACCATTTAAAACAACGGCACTTGAACCTGCAGCCAACAATTCACCAGCCGCCATGTCCACACTCTGTGAAATATCCTCACGAAGAGCAGGACTATTGAGAGTGATTAAACCAGCAACAGAAGCAACCTTGTTATATACATGAGCTAGGATAGACTCGTATTCGCTCACTCTAGCTTTAATTCGAACGTCGGCATTTGAACCCGAAAGCGTTAAACCGGCTTCGGCTTGGATGTGTTTCAACATACCTTCACTTGGCTTCCTGCGCTCTGCGTAGGTAGCCATTAAGTTTTGGCCGCCCCAATCTCCTAAAAAATCTGCGCCCACTGCAAAAACAGTTGATGCATTTTCAAGATCTACCGTTGGTAAACCGCGTTTACCTGCAAAACCTTCGTAGACATCAAGGCGATTACTTACACTAACTGGATCAACACTGATATGGCGCAATCCTAATTTTGCAATGGCAGTTTTCAAGGCAGGGCTAATTACTGAAGAAGTAAGCAGTACTGAATTTTCAGTAAGCAACTCTCTAGCAGCGCCTAGAGCATCATTCCAAGAAGACGCTTGACCGCCTACTTTGGGACCTCTTAATCGTGCGCCGTCGTAAAGACTTAAAACAGATGCTTGGGTGCGGGCATTCGTTACGTTATTAAACGGAGCTTCCGAGTTGGGTTCAACTTTAATTGGGCGTCCCTCTCTGGTTTTAACCAAAATAGAAGCATAATCTGTTCCGTCAAACATGGACGTAGCATAGAAAGACGGTAAACCAGGCGTAAGACTGTCTGGCTTCACTACATATGGTATACTTTCTACTATGGGCGCCTCACATGCTGCAAGCGTAGCTGCTGCTGTGGAAAACCCCATAAACTTTAGAAAGTCGCGGCGCGAAGTTTCACTTTCAGCAACTTCGTCATTACCTAGGAAATCTGCGCTGGAGATATCATTTGCAAATTCATTCTGCGCAAGCTTTTCTGTGAGTTCTGGATTGGACTGTTCTTCAATCCCTCTCCAATATTTTTTGTTCTCAGTCATTCTTACTTCTCAAATTAGTAGTGACACTTTCCACACTCCAAACCACCAATCTTTTCAGCTGTGATTTTTTCTCCGTGGTACTTTTCAGTTAATTCTTCGTGGAAGTCCTGATAATAGCCGTTTTTCTCAAACTGAACCTCAGTTTCTCTGTGACAATTAATACACCAGCCCATGGTCAGTTCGGAATATTGATACATTTCTTCCATAGTCTCAACAGGACCGTGACATTCTTGACATTCTAGCTGACCTGCATTTACGTGCTGGCTGTGATTAAAATATACCAAATCTGGAAGGTTGTGGATACGTACCCATTTGATCGGGCGCTGCTCATAGTCCTCTTTATACTGTCGTTCTTCAGAATCCCAGCCTATGGCTGCATAGATTTTTGCAATTTCCGGTGAACCTTCTCCGTCATATTTTAAATTTCCGGCTTCATCTGTTATTTCTGTGCCATCTACATACATATGACAATTCATACACACATTCGCAGAAGGAATTCCTGAGTGCTTTGAATGACGAGCTGAGCTATGGCAATAATTACAATCGATTTGATTTTCTCCAGCATGGAGCGCATGAGAAAAGGCTATTGGCTGTTCAGGTTGATAATTTTGCTCTACGCCAATGCCCATCATAAACCAATACAGTTGGTTTAAAAAGGCTACAGTAACAATAATTGTGGATACGGTAACAAACCCTTTGTTATTGATAAGACGTCCCCAAAACCAACCGGCTTCGTCTAATATGGATACTGGGTCTTCACCATTTACAAGACGAAGCGTATTCTTCATTCTTGCAAGGAGCGAAATCATTACAAATAGTAGTAGACCCAAACCAATAGTGATTTGCATGGAATAGTCTTTACTTTCAGCGAGAGTGGCTGTTGGAGTTCCTGCAACAACAGTAGGCTTAGGATCACCGTCAATAGTATATTGAAGGATATCAAAAATATCTTGATCACTCAAAGTAGGAAACGCGCTCATCACGGAGCCGTTGTACTCTTCGTAAATAGCTATGGCATCTTCATCACCGGATGCACGCAATTCGGCATTATTACGAATCCACTTAAGCAACCAGTCCTCAGAATATTTATCAGTTACCCCAACTAATGCAGGGCCAACCAATTTTCTGTCGAGCTTGTGACAACTCGCGCAATTCTGTTTGAAAAGTTTTCTTCCGTTTTTCGCATCACCCTCAAAGGCCTGTGCGACAGAAGAGAAGAGCATGATTGCTACCACTGCAATAAGTGAGGCAAATCTCTTGAGTTTTGAAGTAGTGTACATATACGGCTTTATATAGCTATTCACTGTCGCGCAAAAATAAGGTACAGACCCATAAAAACGCTTGTATCTGTGCCTAATTTTCAATTTAAACTGATTCTAAATAACTGTTTTTTCTTCACTTTCAATTGCACTGTCTCTTCCTAGATATCTAACTGATTTTTTTTTCCGACTTTTGACTATATGAAAAATGTAGTGTTCCTTTTAACCCTAGCGTTCTGTGGGTCTTTAGCAGCGGCGAATCTCAAGACTAATGAGGTGGTAATGCATACAGACACACTCAACACCCCTATGAATCTAGACAGTGCATATGCGCACTACACGGAACAAGTAAAAAGTCCCTTGTTTGACGGGTATACCATTCAGCTTTTTAGCGGCAATCGCAACGGCGCTAATTCCGTACGTGCCAATATTATATCTCTTGGTGCAGAAGAAGATGCTAGAATAGTTTACAGAGAACCAAATTTTAAAATTCACGTTGGCTCTTATCCAGATGTTAGCACCGCAGAAAGAGCACTTGTGAGCTGGAAATCCTATTTTCCCGATGCCTTCGTTTTAAAAACGCTAGTACCTTGGTACCCTATCACTCTCGATAAGAACTCTGCTCCTTCAAATACTGTAAACAACGAACCTTAACATTGGATTGAATATTACCGTAATAAAGATTGATGTCTCCACGGTGATAATCCTTAGTTCTTAGAATCGCACTACCAGGAAATTTAGGGCGTTCTGTAACAACTACTCCATTCTTAATTTGGGCGCTAACCAGCGCTTGTAGTGGTGGTTTTTTCTCACTGTACATCACATTTGTATTCAACGCGACGTCTGCTAATGCGGAATTTGTAGTCCATGTTATTGGATTTGTTACGCCTATACATTCAACAGGATATTTGTTGAACACTTTTGCGGTAACATGAAAAGTTCGCCAGGAAGTATAACATCCTGTAGACGTTGGGCTTTCGCAAATTGGCAGCGACATTTCACAATCATTTACTGGCATTCCAACTAAATAGGCCACTACCAATCTATGATGCAGTTGTTTTGGGAAATCTTCTTGCAGAAGCCTTATGAGATGATCTGTTCCTTGACTATGTGCGGCTAGTATGAACGGTGTCTGGGAACCAATTTGACCTACAAAACTCTTAAAAGCAGTTCGAACATCACGATAAGCAATATCATATGACCTTTTGGTAGTTGCATTGGGTGCCACATTGTATACTTGATAGGCACTTTGCCTGTAGGATGGAGAAAAAACAAATCCTGCAACATTGAAAGCTGTACTTTGAAAAGTAACCGGAGTTTCAAAAAGTGCTTTGCCTGCGGCACTTGAAAAATCTAAATTCCAAGGCTCGTGTTTTTCGGGAAAATAGACCGTAGGACTCACAAAAAATACGGGAATATCAAATTGATTTATTTCCTCGCCGGTATAAGAAGAATCTGATAAATCTAATTTTTCGGGATGTGCTATCCAATCGTCAATATTTGAATAGTCAGGCGATGGTAGATCGGTTTCTATTAAATCTAAACTAAGTCCACAGCTAGCCAAAGCCAAAAAGGAAAGCGTGACTATTTTATTCATGGGTTTTTGATTGAAGCTTTTTCCTTGATTATCGCTGCTAATTGAAAAGCCGGTATAACTCCACTTTGCCGCCACAACATTTGCCCAGACTGAAATAAAGCTAGAGTAGGCACCCCCTGAATATTTAAAGCTTGACTTAATTCTTGGTTCTTATCTACATCCACTTTAATAATTCGAACAGAGTCGCCCATTTGTTCGTTCAAGTCCTTCAGGATAGGAGGCACCATGTTACATGGACCACACCATTCTGCAAAGAAGTCTATAAGGGTTGGGGTATCACTCGCAATGATATCTTTAAAACTAGCCATTTACTTCGCTATTGGCTTGCCTCTTTTAGACCAAGCGCCTATGCCCCCTTCAAGATTATATACCGCAGTAAAACCCATTACTTTCATTTGTTTTGCTGCCTTACCCGAGCGATTACCACTTTTGCAATACACAAAAACAGGTTGTTCTTTATCTAGTTTTTCTAGTTCGTCTGAGAAGTCATCACGGTAAAAATCAATTTGTCTAGCTCCATAGAGATGACCTTGGGCAAATTCATTATCTGTTCTTACATCAAGAAGCAGTCCATTGGTAATGGTATCCATCATCATTTCAAAGTCGGCTACATTCACATCAAGGCTGACTATTCCTCTTTGAGTATTTTGAGCTTGACATCCAGCGGTCAACATTCCCAAAACAAGCACCGTGCTTCTTAGAGCTCCACTCATTACATCAATTCTATTAAAACGTCAGAGGCTCCCATTCCATTCATACCGTCAGTAATTCCATTGGATTCCAAAAAGGCCAAGGCTTTGCCTGAACGAACACCTGAACGACAAAACAATACTAATGGACGAGGCATGTCCTTGAATTCTTCCCAACGATCCGGAATGGCATCTAATGGAATATTAACTGCTCCTGGAACAGATTCCATGGCTACTTCTGCAGAAGTTCTTACATCTACCAGACTTGCATTTTCATGATTGATAGCTTCGTTAATTGTCATCGACTTTATTTTTTTAATAATTCAAAGTTACAGTTGTCTCTTTACCATTAAGATAGGACATCTAGCTGGGTCACCAAATTGTGATTTCTTGACCGATAAGCTTCAGGTTTTCACCTTCTTCGCAACCAAATGCTTGTTTAAACTCGGGCATATTACTTACCGTTCCGGAGACTCGGAATTGTGCTGGGCTATGTGGATCTGTGGTTACTTGGTTCTTAAAATATTCATCTCTCCCGTTGCTCTGCCACACTTGAGCCCAACCAAGGAATACTCTTTGATCATCCGTGAAGCCATCTATGGGTTCTATTTCTTTTGAACCTTTCCAATTCTTGTACGCATAATAAGCCAAGGTTAAACCGCCTAAGTCCGCAATATTCTCACCCAATGTTAAACGACCATTGACGTTTACTCCGGGCAAAACTTCGTAAGATGAATATTGATCCGCTAATTGTTTCGTTAATGTATCAAATTGTGCTTTATCCGCAGCTGTCCACCAATTTTCTAAGTTTCCATCCGGACCATATTTAGCACCTTGATCATCAAAACCATGAGAGAATTCATGACCAATAACACCGCCTATAGCACCGTAATTAATTGCTGCATCTGCATCAGGATTATAAAAAGGAGGCTGTAATATTCCTGCAGGGAATACCACCTCATTGTTCAATGGATTGTAATAGGCATTTACTATATGTGCGCCCATACCCCATTCACTTTTATCTACAGGATCATCTAACTTAGCTAAGTTCTTTGCAGTAAAGTACTTGGACATATTTTTCATATTCGCAAAAAAACTTGCTCTGTCAATTTCAAGATCGCTCACATCTTCCCATTTATTTGGGTATCCGATTTTATACGTAAAGGCATCTAGTTTTTTTCGAGCTTTAATCTTGGTTACATCGGACATCCAAGTTAATTGATCAATGCGTCCACGAAAAGCTTCGCGCAAGTCCTCAACCATTTGCTCTACTTCTTCTTTATGCTCTTTGGGGAAAAAACGGTCAGCGTAGAGATGACCAACCTGCTGACCAAGCATACCCGTTGACCCTTGAACACGCTTCCATCTTGGATTCATTTTGGGCTTTCCTCTTAAAGTCTTCTGGTAAAATTCAAAAGAGGCAATTTCTAAGGCATCATTAAGCAATCCAGAAGCTCCTCTTAAAATCTGCCATTGATGGTACTGCTTCCAAGTTTCCAAAGGGAATACTTTTAATTCCATTCTTGAAAAGAATTCTGGGGAGCTATTTACGACCCCTCTATCTTGAAGTCCCAATTCAGTCATGTATTGAGTTATTGGTAAAGATGGACAGAGTTCCTGCCATTCACTCACTGACATGGCGTTATAACGCTTTTCGGCATCACGCATTTCTACACGTGACTTCATAGATTCTGCTAAAGCGTATTCTAAAGCATATACGGCATCCTCATCTATCAAAACCTCACACAATTCAGCCATTGTTGAAATATGATTTCTGTATGCTTCTTGAATACTCCTACTTTCCTGATCCTCCCTCAGATAATACTCTCTATCTGGGAGTCCAATACCTCCCTGCCCGACGTACAGCGTGTGTGATTTAGAATTTTTAGCATCAGTTCTTACATATGCATTGAGTGGTGCACTCACTCCATAAAACTTATTCTTTGCCATGACAACAAAAAGTTCTTCCAGAGATTTGACTTCATCAACTTCAATTAAAAAAGGAATTAATTCACTGGTTCCTCTCTGGTTTCGTGCTAAACTATCCATGCCGGAAGCAACTAAATCACCAATTAATTGCTCATCTGAGCCTTTTGAATACTTACCCAGAGCTACCTCATTGAACAATTCCTTTAATCGTTGTTTGTTGGTTTCGCGAAGTTTATTGAATTCGCCCCAACGCACTTCGGTCTCAGGTATGGGATTTTCCTCTCGCCACCCACCGGCGGTATATTGGAAAAAATCATCACAAGCGTGCACATTGGTATCTAGATGCTCAAGTGGAAATGCCGGCGATAGTTGAGCGATTTGATTTGGTGACTCCGCACAAGACACAATGGCGCCTAAAACAAGTAGTACGAGTAGTTTTTTCATTTTGATAGATTTTATACTTTTCTCACCAAAGTTTTAAAAGTGAATGAAAATTGGTGACTTTCATCCTTTGGATGGAACTGCTTCGAAATTAAATCAAAATCGGCAGCATTAAAAGCGGGAAAATAGGCGTCACCGTCAAAGGCGGCATGCACTTCTGTAATTTCTAAAACATCAATCAAAGGCATGGACAAGCTATAAATTTGTGCGCCACCAACAATATACACCTCATTCTCATGATGGGCTAATTGAATTGCGTCCTCAAGGCTGTGAGTCACCTCTGCACCTTGCGCATGAAAATCCTTTGAACGAGTGATGACAATGTGTCTTCGATTAGGTAAAGGTCGACCACCGAGACTGTCCCAAGTTTTCCGCCCCATGATAATTGTTTTGCCCGCGGTGTGTTTTTTAAAGTGCTTTAAATCGTTGGGCAGGTGCCATATGAGATCGTTGTTTTTACCGATTACCTTATTTTCTGCGTAGGCAACTATTGCTTTTAAAATCATACCGCTACTTTTCCTGGAATATGCGGATGAGGGTCGTAACCTTCTATTTCAAAGTCGTCGTATTTATAATCAAAAATAGAGGTCACATCTTTATTTATTTTAAGATTAGGCAATGCTCTAAAATCTCGAGATAATTGCATCTTAACTTGTTCAATATGATTATTGTAAATATGAGCGTCTCCTAACGTGTGCACAAAATCACCTACCTCCAAATTGCATACTTGAGCAACCATATGCAGTAAAAAAGCATACGAAGCAATATTAAAAGGTACACCTAGAAAAATATCTGCGCTGCGCTGATACAGTTGACAACTCAACTTACCCTCTGCCACGTAAAATTGAAAGAAAGCATGACAGGGAGGCAACGCCATTTGGTCAACAAATCCAACATTCCAAGCGTTGACAATAATTCGTCTACTATTGGGATTATTTTTTATTTGATCAATAACCTGCTTTATTTGGTCTACGCTACCCCCGTTAGGAGCTGGCCATGATCGCCATTGGTACCCGTACACTGGTCCCAGTTCTCCCCACTTTTTCGCAAACTGGCTGTCTATAGCCACCTTAGCTGCAAAATCACGAATATCTTCTCCTTCAAATTCATCCGATTTTACGTAAGCGGCATATGGCCAATCGTCCCAAATACGCACCTTATTTTGAGCGAGATACTCAATATTGGTGGAACCTTGAAGAAACCAAAGAAGCTCGTGAAGAATACTTTTAATATGAACTTTTTTAGTAGTCAACAAGGGAAACCCATCTTGCAAATTAAAACGCATTTGGTGTCCAAAAACACTTAAAGTTCCTGTACCCGTGCGGTCTCCTTTTTGGATGCCTTCTTCAAGTACTCTTTTGACTAAATCATGGTATTGCTGCATGTAACAAATATGCTTTTTACTTGGTTAGTGAACACGTATTGAACCGCGTTGTTTTCCACGGGAAATGAACAATAAAAAAAGCCCGCCTTGAACAGGCGGGCTTCATGTGCCCCGGGCCGGGGTCGAACCGGCACGGACATTACTGTCCACAGGATTTTAAGTCCGGC
>PAND01000020.1 GCA_002707525.1 Flavobacteriales bacterium | reverse complement strand
TTCCGGAAGTATATCCTCTGATTCCGTCTGCAACGACTTCCTCGTTTGTTCTATCAATTTTAGTTGCTGAATACCAAACTGAATCGTCTGTGTATTGTTCTATGACTTTATAGTCCATTTTATTCTCCTTTTTCAAAGTTAGCGACCTTTTTCAAAGTCTGTTAATACAATAATTCCTTATTGTTCTTATAGTATATGATCTAATAGATCATTTGTCAACCTCTTTAAAGCTCGACTTTATCCAATCTCTTGTGGCATTCTGCTCTTGTTTCTTCTGGCAGTTCATCGAAGTAATCCATTAAGATATTGTATCCTACTTCGAATTTGTTCTCGCTTTTGAAACCTATGACAGCAGACCTATGCTTTGATTCTGTATCTTCGACCCATTCGTATTCTTCTCTGTGAATATCCATTGAGTCTGGGTCGTCCCAGTTGTCTGATGAAAACTTCCATTTGTCTTGATAGTTGTTTAAGAAGTCTAGGTATTGATCGATATGCTCGTAGTCATCACCTAACCAATCAAAGCGATTTTGATCAATGTATTCTTCAAGATCGTTATAGCTCATTATCATCAGCTCTTTTAGAAGCTCATGGTTTTTAATTGTAAACTTGTCTGATTGGTGTAGACGGTCTCCGAAACCAAATGTCACACACTCATAGAACTTGTTTCTAGCTTCATCTTTACCATCATATAGATCTGTGGTAGCTAGAAGGTATCTCAGTCTTTGTGCAGATCCTCTATAGAATCCATCATTGTTATATCCGTGGTTTTCATCCTTGAGAATGTCAACGAATTTCTTTTGAATATCTTTTAGTGTAATCGTTTCTAACATATTTGCCCTCTCTTTTAATTGTTATAATATACATTATAGACTAGAACTGCCTCAAAGTCAAGCCTATGCCTTACCGAAAGTCCATCTCAGGTTGGCCAAAGATCTCAACAAAATCTAGATTGATCTGTGTGATCTTCTTAATGATCTCTGTAATCTTATCAGCTGTCTGATAATGGATCACATCATCACTACCTTCTTCTCCGTAGTTAGGATGGATCTCAGGTAGTTGTACGAAATTACCGTTAGCAAAGATCGCCACTTCATACATGGGACCACTGCCTTTCATGTCTACCACAGACAGTTCAAACTTACCTATTTGAAGTTGAGCTTGAACTCCGCCTTCTGCAACCGAGTGTGGTTTGAACTCTAAGTCTTCAAAGGTGACTGCCATATTATTCTCCTTCTTGTTCTAATAGACCATAGCCTAGTTTGGTCATCAATGTGTCTGCCAAGTTAGGGTAGCGACTTACAATGTCCTCTACGAACTTGTCTTGTTCTTTTGCTGTCATGCGAGCCACTTGTTCACTTGCATCACTTATGGTTGCTGTCTCAGGCATTTTGATGTAGGTCATCTTACCTTTAGAACCATCAATTACTTCCGGTGTCCAACCGTTAAACGCCCTTGAGTTTTTAGACGCCTTTACGACCTTCTTAGAGACCTTCTTAGCGGCCTTTTGCATGAAGTAGGGCTTGTTCCACTTGCCTATGTTGATATCTGTATAGTGCGAACGATGGAAGTAGTCTGTCATCGCATCATCATCACAGAAATAGTTTGGACCTTTCATTGCGGCCAATAGTTCTGTAAGGAACTTCTCTGCCTTGCCACTGTAATGACTTTCGATGTGATATGTATTGACTTGAATATAACCATCATCAGAACCGCCTTGACCCCACGTGCCAAACTCCTTAAAGTCAATTGCTCCGCTTTGAATTGTCACTACCAATGTTGAATGATGACGGATTGAAATAGAACCTTTCATGCCGTACTTGGAAAGCACCTTCTTAATCTCTGGTGCTAGTTTTTTCTTATCTTCTTGTGATACATATGCCATTTATTTTGCCTCTCTGTTTAATTGCCTAATTGCCTAACTGTTATATACAGTATAAGGTCAAAGGGTCAGAAAGTCAACCTTTTTCTTACCGAAATATACCTTAGGTGAGTAGGCGCAAACGCCACCTACTCCTTGCTATTGAGCAACCTGACTCATTCCGTCCTTCACCTTCCTGTCGGTGTGGTTGCCGGTCAGCTATGCCGAGAAATTACGGTAATGATATGGCGGAAGTGGTAGGATTCGAACCCACGGTAGAGTCACCCCTACGACGGTTTAGTAAACCGCTCCTTTAAACCACTCAGGCACACTTCCTTATCATATCAGTGAATGGTATCACTCACTGTCGGACAAGAGTATTCCATTACGGATACAATGTCCTTAACCTTTATTGAAGGATCCTGTTCTTCTAGAGTAAGACAAGCGTCTCTGAAATCCATAGCATTAACTTCAATTGATTCGGTTTCTGTTTCAAAGACAAATAGTTTAACCATGTATTCTTTCCTTATCTTACCTTGTGAGGTCTCTTCTTATTCTTGTTCTTGTTGAGCTTGATACCTTTTTCTTCTCGGTACATTTCGCCGGTCATGCCTTCAGGTATTTTTTCAATCTTTCCGCCCTTGTCTAAGAACTCTTTCATTTTCATATTTAGGTATTCTTGTTTTTCTAGTTGTTCCTGTGTTGGACTTGGTCCTAATGACATATATGCCTTTCTGTTTGTTTAATTTAGTCTATACAGTATAGCCTAAACATTAGAAAGTCAAGCTCTTGTTTTACCAATATCACTACAGAGTTCAATAAAGGTTTCTAAGTCCAAAACCCCCTTCATAATATTCACATGAGACCCAACGAACATTACATTGTCCGGAGTATACCCTTTTTCACTATCAATTCGATCAATTGAGGGCGAATCAATATGCCCTGTTTCATAAACAAAAGGTCGATTTGAAATGGCGCAACGATTCTGCTCAAGGATAGCATCTGTCACGTTGTCAATGTCAAGAGCCCATTCAATTTTGCGAACTAACCTTGCTTTAGACTTCTGTTTAGAAAATTTATTGCGAACAAAACTGCGAGGATTCTTGTTGACGCCATTATAACGATTGGCAAGTCTTTTTGCATAATATTCTTTGGTGCACCATCGATCACCAATCCAGATCTTTTCTTCTGGATCACCGTTCCATTCAATCTGACTCTTAGAAAAATTCTTAGGGCGTGGGCCTACCTGTGCCATAGTGAGTCTCCTTATTCTTTTATTTCAGCAAGGTCAATATCTCGACATTGATCCCAAGGAACAATCATTTTCCTATTAGATTCTTGGTCGATTATTTCGAACAGTTTCTTTTCACTATCTCTAGTTTGGATAAGGCCAAATCCTTCGTACCAACCTGGACCCTTTAATGGTGTATCCGATAACCCTGGTGGGCGACCGTGAATGTCTAACATCATCTCTGCCTTAAAATAACAGGCATATGATTGACCTGCTTTGATATCTTCTGGCTTAATCATTTTTCATATCTCCTAAAATTTTATTTATGATCCTCTCAGCATCAGGATAGGTAGACATGGACTCAACAATTCTATCAATAGCATCTAACTCTAGTGAATCATAAATCTCACGACAGTTCATGCCCTGATACGGTTGAGTCCATGAATAGCTCATAGACCATTCGGCTTTCTTACTCATTTAGAAATCTCCTGGTGCGACTTGGACTGCTCTCAAGCCTCTACTTCTCCACATGTCAACGACACTTGTTCTGTCGTCAAACACCAACGTGGGGTTGTAGCCTGCTTCAAGCATTTGATCAAGCATTCCACTCTTAAGCTCGTAGTCAGGCCTGTAGTCGTTGTCGCTTCTAAGATAAATCTCTTGAAAGACTAAACCTTGGCCCATTAATTGTTTAAGAGTGATTGGTCTTTGTGATTTGTTTCTGCCTGAAGCAATCAAAATTCTGTTGCCGGCTTTCTGCAAGGCAATGGCCACCGCAAAGACATCCAAGTTCGGAGTGTCTTCAGAAGTCATTTCACGGAACGAATTCCAATCCTTTGGCTTCTGCTCAACGAACTTCTTTCTATGTTCGATGTCCATTAAAGTACCATCAATGTCGAAGATGATATCCATACTCTTGCCTCTACTTTTCGGTTAGTTCTTGCACCACGGTTGCACCTTTGTTGACACCTTCTTTAAGCATCTCAGTTGCACCATCTATGTCACCTGGGTTCATATAAAGATATGCACCTACGGCTCCAATTGCTATAAACATGATAGCCTTGATCATAATTGCCTCCTAGTTAGTTTGCCTCATTACTCTTACAGTATAAGGCCAGACGCATCAAAAGTCAACCTATTTTGGTGAAGTTTTCTTAGCAGGGACCTTCTTCTTTTTTGGTCTGCGTCCCCATGTATAGAAATTGATTTCATCTGGGTCTGTTCTTTGGCAGGGTGGACAGACGGTGACTTCGTTCTTTTTAAGCCATTCGTCCATTAGTTGTCGATCGCTATCGGTTGTGCTATCTCTACTCAAACTTGTTTCTCCTTTCGAGTATTTTAAGTCTACAGCCTTTGCGATCCCATGTGACCCAAGTGGTGGGTAGGAATCTATATAAGATTGGCCATGGACGGCTGATTCCGTCACTCCATACCGTAGATCGGTGTTTTCCGTTTCCAATCCATGAAAGACCTACGCAACCTGGATAAGCCCAATTCATTTGAGTCTCCGTGCTAGGTGATTTATGGATTCTTCCATCGGTCAATGATATTTACTTCTTTCTTTTTGGTGGGGTTTCCTTGTCCCACATCAGCATCATTCCAATAGGCAATAACAATATGCCAATGACTATAAGAATACTACCGAGCATCATACACCCTATGATTTTTAATGAACCATTTTTCTAAGACAGGTAAACCAAATTCATCTTCGTCTACCACAATCGTTGCGACTGTCTTAACCACATTAGCAAATCGCCAACCTGTCATACCACAGATGTCTTTACCACCTACCCATATCTTGTGAGGGAAGTCTTCGCCTAGGTGATTATTATATGGCTCATCGTTGAGTGAATATTCAAAGACGTTTCCGACTTCCTTTTCAACGAACGCTCCTATTGGATCTTTGGTATAGGTATAGTATGCCATTTGCCTCTCCTTGTGCCTTATTGTTCTTTTAGTATAAGGTCAGACCTATAGTAAGTCAACCTTTAATTTTTATTTCTTACGCCGCGAACGCTTCGCTGAGCTCTTTGACGTGTCGGCAATTGCCACGAAATTGATGGCCTGGACAAGTGCAGGATGATCTCCCACTCCTTCCGACTTCAACTTCATATAGTGTTCCTGTCGAACCTCTAACAGTTCTTTTAAGGACTTCACCGTCACCTCCGGCTTGAAGCGATTGTTCTGACGATTCGGATCTTTCCACCCCATTTATCTCTACAATCCTTTCCATGCGAACAACCCGCATCGGAAAATGGGGTTGATCAGTTGTTAAGCCCACCTCATTAGGTTTGAACCACTTCTCAAAACGGACTTCACCTTCATAGAAGTTGAACTCATCGCTCACAGAACTGACTCCGGGGGCATACCTATCACGGTAAGGATACATACCATTCTTAACTTTGATCCTTACCCATTGTCCATGTTTTAACATAGAAAATTCACCGTGTATGGTTGTCTTTTAATATTGGAAAAAATTGCTTTGACTCTAGCATTGTACCTTTCTTCGGTCATTGCCAAATTTTGTGCCTTCTGTTGCCACATTGCTCGAGTAAGCTCGTCGAGTTGTGGATTAGTATCGAGCAACCTCTTAATGGAGGCCGCTCTTTGATACTGTTTCTCTTCGGAGTAAGGTCCCATTAAGCACCTATTCCTAATTTTGTAAGATGGTTTCCTGGTACTCGCCATTGCCCTTGAGCACCACAATCAACTGTGACATATTTCTGAGCAATTTTCTTTACCTTGCCCGAAACATCAACACCACGTTTACCTGTGAAAGAAACAATGTCGCCAATCATAAATGATCGTACCGCTTGTTTGGTAAGGTGTGTTCTTTTGAGTTTGATTGCTTCGATAACTTCATTCAATTGATCGTTATCCATTTGGTAGATTAATTCACTTGCCTTGGTTACTAGATTTGCCATTTTCATATATCCCTCTGTTTGCCTAATTATTATATACAGTATAAGGTCAAAAGACCTTAAAGTCAACCTTTATTTTGTAATTTCTACTGATCTATTCTCCATTTCAATCTTTTGGAGACTTTCAAACATTTTGAAGAAGTTCAGCACCATTGTTTCTTGCTGAGTTTCACCTGCCGGTATACATAAGGCGGTGTCATCTTGCTTCTTTACTTCGACCAATGCCAAATTACATATTGCTTCGTTGTCATAGGTAATTGGACTATTCAACATCAGTGTGATTAAAATATATTTCATTATTCCTCCCCGTGTTTTAGAATTTCCTCATCTCCATTTGGTAAACGCCTTGAACGAAGATATCCATTCTTGATTAAATTATCAATAGTTCTTGCAACGACCTTCTTATTGGCCATTTCAAAACCAAAGTAGATACCTACTACCGTTCCCAGACAGTAGGTTCCAAATATCCAAACTTCTATCATCATGAACCTGTCTGCAATCTAAGTTCGCCTGCAGGTCCTTGTCTGAACCCTTCAATATAAATGTGATGCTGGTCGCCTGAACGAACGATTGCTTTATTGGCCGCAACCCAAATATCGCCCCATGTCTTACCTTTGATCTCTACGAGCTCATTGTAAGGTCCAAAGACATCGCATTTATGTCTAATGACAGCATTGTCGCCGAATGGGTGTGGATTACCAAACTTGATTTCACCATACTCACTATCAGCATAGATTGACCATACTGTTTCTTTAATGCCAATTGATTTACCATATGTTGAATGGTAATCCATCTCAGCGAAAAACTTTTGGTCTTCTGCACTCATTTGAACTGTTTCTTGATTTGACATATATTAGCCCTCCAGCTTTTTAATTGTTATAATGTATATTATAGAGTCTTTTTAACCGTTTGTCAACCATTAAATTACCGAAACTTGATATCCATATGACCAATGACCGTTGTCCATATCAAAGACACATCTGTCTTTGTCTTCTACAAAGATCTTATCCATTTCGATACCATACTTGCTACCGTCTTTGGTTAGTTCAATCCCTGTCACTTTGGCCTCACCGTGTCTTGTTGATACTTTGGTTCCAATTTTAATAAATGTTCTTTCCATAATTACATACTCCAATAAGTTTCTGAACGTGGGCTCATATGCATCGGCGTGTTGATTGGTTCAACAAACCATTCCTTGCTCATCAAGTTCTTTGCCTTGCGAGTCGCTTCAATGTTCTTGTGGAAGTGTTCTACTTCTGCAATACCAAAACGGAACTGTGGATCATTGTCCTCTGGTTCCTGTTGAGCATAATCTGGTATGCCTCTACGAAACATATCAAACCATTTCTTTGACATCTTAGTTTGAGCCGCCTGTGCCGCCGCCATTGATTTGTAGTATTTTCTAAAGTCTGGACGGACTATTCCTTCTTTGTCCATCTTGCCCATTATATATGTAGAACTTTTTTCGTAAATATAAAACATTATTGTACCTCCACATTCTGGTTGATGTTATTTGCTGAGCAATAAGCATCAGCCAACTTGTTAAAGTGAATATAAAATAGTGGATCATCTGTAGGTTGGACATCCATATAAGTGTCCGCATCTACAAAGTTCCAATTGATAGAACCATCTTGGTTGATGTTCTCTGAATTTGAAACCGCTTTATTAAAAGCTCTTGCCGTTGCCTTTGGTATTACATTCATATTGCCTATCTCCTTTTGCCTAATTGTTATATACAGTATAAGGTCAGAAGGCTAGAAAGTCAACCGGTTTTGGTAAATTAAATTGAAAGATTAATAATGAAGCACGACTCTGTCAGGTGACGTATCGTTCCAATCAAATCCTTCTCTTTTGGCTTGAGCTTGAGCTCCTAAAACTTCATTAGGAATGAAAGTGAAATTCTCACCACATGATATGCAGACATCGCCATGAGTGTCGCCGTAGTGAGGACTCTCTGTAGTGAGCCATTCTAATCGTTTTGACTCCATTGTAGAGTGTAGTGACGAACAGCCTGTAGTGACGAGGCCTATTAGTAGAATTAAACTTGCTTTTTTAATCATATGTCTTAGGCCTCCTCGTGCCTATTTAATTACTGAGCCTTGTTATTGAATAAAGATTTAATTGAATTCCAAGTTCTACCTAGTTGTTCTTTACTGTCAGCCCAACTTTCTTTTTGGTATGCAATCGTTTTCTCTTTTTCATTAGTTGCCCAAGTGTTTACTTTGTCAGCGATAGTATCGTGTGCCATAGCCTTAGTTGTTATCACAACCAAAAATACTATACAAGCGATCCATATCATTGTAGTTTTTGTTATCATACTATATAATATATACTCACTTGCCGTCATTGTCAACTGTTTTGGTTAAATTAAATCGGCAGGCAGAAAAAGACTTCAAGAATACAACCTAAGATAGTTTTGGTAGTTGTGATACGGAAATTGGGCTAGATGCTACAGCGGGGCCTTGGGTAATTCTTTGCCTGGATAGAACTCTGTAGTGGTCTTCCATTTCTCAATAGTAGGTTCTGCTGATGCCACATGGTGTAAATTGATATTGGCCATGTCGTGCTTCTCAAGTTCTTCTAAGACTAGTGAGCTGTAGACAAAAAGGTTAGTGATGTCGTTTGCTGTAGTGATGACTTTATATAGTGAGGTGTTATTAATACTCGTAGTGAACGTTTGTATAGCAGTGACACCATTGAACTTACTAAAGTCTTTAGTGTATCTATTACCATGTAACCAAGTAATGTTATCAGGTATACTGTTACTGTTCATCTTAATATCCTCTGCAACAAGGCCATGCATATGAACGTCTTTAAAGCCTGCTTCTATTAGTCTATCATATGTTATAGAGCCAATACAATGCACCGTTTGATCTAACAAAGATTTCATATCGTGTTGGTAATGCCTAACGCAATCAATATGCGTTACAAGTAATGGTTGGTCTGGTGCTACTATTTGATCTGCTGTAGGTTCTGTTATTAAACATGGAAACCATTTACTATTGGCATCTAAACTAGGTTTGTTTAGCTGTGTGTAAACATTCATATAGATATTTACCTTAGATTTGTAATATTATTAGTCATTATGATTGATACAGAACAATCAAAATAGGCTCTTTTCAAACCGTACAGCGGGGCCTGTGGTAAATATTATTACAAGCTGTTGTTCTACAGCACAAGGAGGAGAATTCCATGTCAAACTTAAGAAACTTAAACATCAACCTAGAGGTTGGTCAACAGATCCTAGTGGGTCAAAATAACGAACATGCCAAGATAACAAAGATTGAATACTTCGATAAAACAGGCGAAGTAAGCATCAATACAACTCGTGGTCCTCGCAAAGCTCTTACGTTTAGATTATGTGACGACTCTGACAGACTACCTCTTTCAAGGAACCCTGCAGACAAATATAGATAAATATTTGTATGAAGATATACGAAATAGACATAGAAGCTCTTGAAGAAGCGGCGGCAAGTGCAAAACTTTGTAAAAGTAATCGTTCAAACGATTCTTTAGGAGCAAGTGCTTTGGCCTCATGCAAGAGTCAAGGATACCGAAGACGTGAAGGCGCCAAGTCACATAAGATTGGTGACAATCGCAAGAAGGTTGGAGGCAAACGTATTAAAGGGAAAAAATATGGCGGACCATTACCAGACTGGAGTTAAGATGGAAGACCTAAAAGGAAAACTTTTAGTTGCAACCCCTGCGTTGGACCAAGACGTTGTGTTTCATCATAGCGTTGTATACGTGTACGAGCATAGGAAAGATGGAGAGCATGTAGGTGTTATTCTAAACAAGCCTAGCGAGTTTCGTTGTACAAGCCTTGGTGCCCTTAAAGGAGTTCAGTTTGCACCTGCGTTAGAAGATCAAGTTATACACAAGGGTGGACCTGTTTCGGATACTTCAATATTATTACTACACACAAGTGAGTGGACCAGTACAAACACTATGACTGCAACAGATGAAGTATGCATGACTAGTGATGCTCTAATGCTAGAGAAGTTAGCAATGGGCAACGAGCCTAACGGCTGGCGAATGTTTGCTGGTATGAGTGTATGGCAACGTGGACAACTAGAAGATGAAATCGCTAAGGGCGGTTGGTTAGTAGCAGAACCTAGCAATCATAGTATATTTGATTATGCAACAGAGGAACAATATGTTAAAGCTATTGACCTCGCGGCAAGTAAGACGTTCGCTAATTATCTATAGGAAGGACTAGCTATGAAGAAGTTACTAAAAATATTTTCAATACTCGGAATTGCTTGTCTACTGTCCGGTGCAATGCTCACCCAATTAACTGCTCAGGAACAAGACCAGCAACCAACAGACCCAAACGCTTATAAGATGCCAGGTATGATGAAGCTACCTACTTATATAGACTGTGGTCCATACAATGAAATCTTAGCAATAGTGCAAGGTCAGAATGGTGAAATGCCGTTTGCTCTGTTTGAATCGTTTATTCAAATACCTAACGGACAACTCCTTAAAGGGCCAGCGGCACTATATGTTAATAGAGAAACTGGTAGTTGGTCTGTTGTAGTTGAAATAGAATCCGCAGGACTATGCATCACACAATTTGGCGGCCGCTTTGGTCCTGCTAAAGCACCCGGCGTATCATTATAAGCTAATATAATAAATACTCTTGTAGTAGAAATGTTGTTTAAATGCAACAATGCTACACATGGAAGGGTCTCTTATGAGATTGCACAAGAGTTACGTGGAACATGAAACTCAGCCAAAGAAAACAAGTATAGGAAATAACCATTCAAGAACAAAGTTTTCTTCGATGAATAAAAGTAAGAAGCGTAGTTATAAAAAGTATAAAGGACAAGGAAAATAAGAACATGTACACTTATAGAGCAGAGATAGTAAGAGTAGTNGACGGCGATACAGTTGATATTAATATTGACTTAGGGTTTGGCGTTTGGTTAAACGATGAACGTGTCAGACTTGCAGGCGTTGATACTCCAGAGTCTCGNACAAGTGATAAGGTTGAAAAGTTATTTGGTAAAGCCGCAGGTAGGTATGTTGAAGAACGTTTGCCTGTTGGAAGTATGCAAGTACTTGTTACTAAGAAGTATGATAGTAAAGGTAAGTTTGGACGTATACTAGGTGACTTTGCACTAGGAGGTTCAAGTATCTGTGAACAGTTAATTGAGTCTGGTAATGCAGTTCCTTACAATGCACAAAACAAAGCTATGGTGCAAGAACAGCACATGGCTAATAGACAACGTCTTATCAATGAGGGTGTTGTTACACAAGATCAAATCAACGAAGTTAGTTGAAAAGAAATGTATAACTCCAGCCGTTANAGTTAAGCTGGAGTTATATTATTTTATTTAGATGTAGCCATATTACTCAAAGGATTTTCTAAAGCAAGTTTAATTTGCTTTTCAATCTTTTCCTCTAAGGCTTTCATATCTGCTTTAAGAGTTTTAACAGCATCATTAATATCTCTATTAAGTTCACGACTGTCCTCTTTTACTTTAGATTCTGTATCTTCTACAATAGTTTCAATACGTCTAACATCAGCACGTAAATCATTCTTTAGTTCTTTGGCTACTCCTGCTACTAGCTCTACTTCTTCTAGTATCATATCCATTTCACTTTGTATAACTTCTAGTCGCTTGTCAAAGCCACTAAGATCAGGTGCCACATAAGCATCTATCTTCTTTTCCATCATAAGGTATCTGTTGTAGAGTTCAAAGCCTCCCCAAAGACCACCCATGATTGTACCAATTAACGGCAGAACAAGTAATAACTTACTTCCACCTACTTTAATACCTTTGTATTCTACTTCTGCCATTTTAGTCTCCTTATTCCTATTTATATTGTTCCATGATCATTTCATCCATGATCTTGTCTTGCGCCATATCATACAGTATGCCTGCTGGGTCTAGTAGCTGTGGCTGGTCTGTATAAATCTGTTCACTTGTATACCAATCTAATGGTAATGCGTTTTGTTTGTCTAAGTATGCTTTAAAGTTTTCTTGATCNGATAAACTCTGCATCAGTGCTATTTTAGTAGCTTCGTTNATAGCACTATAAGTATCTGCCATNGCGGCAAGTATTCTAGTTGCAATCTTTTGTTTAGCCTTGTCTACTGCCTCTTTNATACGTTTTGCTTTTTGTTCTTTAGACTCAGTTCGTTTGGAAGCATTTCCTTTTTTAGCATCTCCAGATTTTCCTTTATCGTCGGCTTTGGATTCGGTTTTTGATTCTTTGGTATCTCCTCCAGCATCAGACTCTCCACTATCCGACCCTTCACTTTCCTCTCCACTTTTATCCACTGACTGTTCCACATCACTACTGGACTCTTGGTCGGTCTCAGTTGTGTTCTCATCCGTCTCGGTTTCGGTTGATTCGCTTCCCTCACTTGCTTCCTCAGTTGATGTTTCCNTTTCTGCTGTAGTAGATTCTTCGCTACTTGCTTCACTTGTATTTACTTCTACTTCAGCAGTAGGTTCAGTTGTTTCTGTTGTAGTTGTTTCTACTTCAGCTGGTGCTGTCTCTACTTCAGCTGGTGCTGTCTCTACTTCTGCTACTGTAGTCTCTGGCATGTCTAATTCTGGTAGTTCTATTTCAGCTATAGCATCTGCAACAGCAACGTCAACTTGAGCACCAACATCTGCTTCAATTGATTCTACACTAGGCATATCAACAGTTGTACTGCCAGAGTCAAAGCTATCAAGACTTGCTACTAGACTTACTTCTGCTATTTGTTCTACTACTACAACGCCTGTGTCTAAGTTTGTTGAACTCATTTCAACTGATGCTACATTAGCTACTTCATCTACTTCAACTGTAAATTCTAATTCAATGCCGCCACCATTCTCGTCTACTATTTCTATTTCAAATGAATCTACTTCTGTATAGTCAATAGGCTCAACTACAATAGTATCAGCAATAGGATCACCTATGTAAACACTTGTAAGTACTGACTCACTTGTATTGTAAACTGTTTCTTGGTTACTTAATATAATGTTTGTTATCTCTTGTGTAATAGTTGTTATAGCATCATACGTTAGTGTCATGAAAGGATCACTAAACGTAGGACCAAAGTAACCTGTATGATAACCTGCGTCAANTCCCCACAGTTCCATCTGCCCCCATACTTCTGAGTAGTTGTTAGTACCNATGTCCTGTGTAAATGTATGTGTTTGTGTGCCNTGGTAGTCAAGTGTAACAGAGTTGTTATACTCACCAATTAATGTACTTGAATTTACGCCTGCTCCCTTGTAGAGTCGTGCAGTAACTCTAAATACATCTTTACAGTCTCCTGTAGTTCCNCCGCANNNTGGTACAGTTAAGTTTGATTTATGTGACTCAACATCAACTCCATAGTTTAATGTAAACCCGGATTGTATCTCTGCAATAGTCAAATCCAATCCCATCTCAAATTGTTCTGATGTTATTTGCCCACCACCTAATGCTGTGAAGTTATGATTGTTACTATCTAATACAAGTTGGTTTTGATTGTTATTCTGGTAACCTGTACAGGCTTCACCTGCACCTACNGCNNNAGATGATCCATCTGTNCTACATTGTGTTCCACCTTCTAANTTTACTCTACCTNNNGTNGNCCANTCNTCTAGNANCAATANNNGGTAAAGAGTTTGAAGTTGTTGTAGAAACTAATTGAGTTGTAGTCTGTGTAGTTGTTTCAGAAGTTGATATTTGTTCTATTACTGTTTCGGTNAACTGAGTTGTTGTAGTTGTATCTTCAAAGCCACCATTGAGAGTAACTTCAGTTCCTGTAATAGCAGATGTTACATCAACAGATGTTACAGTACCACCATTAGGTCCTGTGTCACCTACTGTATACTGTTGGTCGTATGCTAAACTAGAGTAAGAATAAGAACATAGCAAGACTACCAAGGCCCACGCCCCAAGTCGTTGCTTTATTCTTCCACTCTTTTTCGTATGCTTCAAGATCATTTTCCTTTAACCATTTCTCGTAATCGGGACGTGCTTCTGGATTCTCAGCCCATGCTTTCGCGGCTTCAATACCAATCTTCCCTTTGTACGGGCAAGGTGTTCCTGCCATCTCCATAGCGTTAAAGACTCTTGCATCTTGACATAATAAACTTACTGCCGCGACCTTCATACCCATACCATAAAGTGATCTAGATAGTTTCAGTCTTTCACAGTTTAAATCTCTGATTGTAGTACCACCTGCAATACCAAACACCTGTGTTTGTACTGCGGCACTAGTTCCTGTGGAACATACGTCTTGATTGTTAATCATCACGTTAGGAGCACTTGCTGTAGGCGGTGTCTTATCAACTGTAGTTGTACCAGTAACTGTAGAAGTTACTGTATTAGTCTCAGCATACGAAGTCGTAGCTAGTGAAACAAACAAGCCAATTATCATGGCAGTAGTCAGTGTTACAATCTTATTCATAATTATTAAAAACCCTATATTAGTAGCCCATATATATTTATCTTTTGGTGTAAACATTTTTACACCTAGGTCACTTTCTTGGTGTTTATTTTAGTGCAAAATAAATACATTATAGCAAAGAAGGAGATTCTTATGCAAGATACATACAGAACTACTCATAAATTTACCCCAGAGCAAGAACAAGACTACTTATGGGCTCAGTTTGATCAGATATGGCCGCAACATGAACCAGATATGGAACAGCGTACTCTAGCTTTTGAATTAGCTGAAGTTGAGCGTAAGGCTATACAACTTGCAATCGAACATGCACTAGGTAACCAAAGCAAAGCGGCTAGAGAACTAGGTATGGGTAGAACATTATTNATACACAAGCTCAAAAAATACGATCTAATTTGACAACATAGGTAGTTGCATAAACTAAATACCTATGTTACATTAGTAACACTACACACATAC
The DNA here is from genome assembly GCA_002707525.1 of Flavobacteriales bacterium. Taxonomy (GTDB): domain Bacteria; phylum Bacteroidota; class Bacteroidia; order Flavobacteriales; family Schleiferiaceae; genus UBA10364. The sequence goes on along the minus strand of PAND01000020.1, from coordinate 5,326 downwards.
ACACAAGGAGAATATAATGAGCGTAGATACAAAATACGGTGAAGCCATCTTTAAACAGACCCAAGAGGTTGCAGAAATGTTTAAGGCCGCAATGCCAAAAATTACAACAAACAAAAACGGATACGAAATCAGAACCAAAGTGTTAGAAATGGCACAAGGTAATATCTGGAACGATTACCATGCCAAGTTTAACGGATGGGAACAAAGTGTAAAACGTGATCCTAAAACTAATGAGATTGTAAGTTCTGTTACAATGCCAGAGGTACCAGGAACAGATGCTGTGCTAGAAGCGGCTGAAAAGTTTTACGAGTTCATAAATCAAAAGTGAAAGTAGTATAATCCGAATTATAAGTAGGATATACAAATGGTAGTGCATAGCACGGTACAAAACATATAGAGAGTAGCGAGGTCCTGTTAACACAAACGCACAGAGATTCATTGTTTACATGTCAACATGCAGTTAACAGGACCAACCCCTATTATGAATGAANTAACACAAAAAGAATTAGACGAAGTATTTGCAAGGCTTGGCGCACAAGCCGAAGATAATATACGAGAATCTAAAGTTAAGCCAATGAACCCTGTGCTTAACTTATCACACCCAGACTTCTTTGAACAGTATATAAAGAACATAGACTGGAAGCCCTTACAGAATCACGGGCTAGAACAATTACACAATAAATTTAATTTAGAAACTATTGATCAAGACTGGCCAGGACAAATTAATGCGTACTTGGATTTGTTAACAGATATTAATTTAGACGGAGCCAAGATACTTGATGTTGGTTGTGGTTGGGGTCGCGGAGTTGATGTCCTTAGAAGATATTATAACATAAATGTTCACGGCATAGACAATAACAAAGACTTTATAGAGTATGCTAGAACTAATTATCCTAACAACCATTACTTTATTAGCGGTAATACAGAGTTGAAAGACTATAACGTGCTATTGTTTTTAGATAGTATGCATGTGATGTTTGAGCAAAAACTGTTTCATAGTGTTGCTCCAGATACACTATTAGTTGTATCAGACTTCTTTACAACAGACACATACGAGCAATTTAAGAACATGATTGAGATTGAGAAGTTTACTTGTTTGCTTGAAAAAGACCAAACAGAAGCAGTAATGAAAGCTATGACTAGAGACATAGACACACTTAAAACAAGGTTTAATAGCATAGAGCCGCATATCGTTAATACATTTAAACATATACAACTGAACCAATTACACCAGTTTGAGATAGGTCACACCAAACAATATAAGTTCGTTATCCAGACTTAGTATAAAATACGCACATAAATAGCTGTGCAATGATTGACAAAACTCCATTTGAAAACACAGTTGATGATTTGAAAAAATCAGGTAACTATCGAGTCTTTAACGATATCTTACGTGAAAGAGGAGAGTTTCCTAATGCCATCTGGTATGGGAAGTATGCTATAAAAAATATAGTAAACTGGTGTTCGAATGATTACCTAGGAATGGGTCAGCATAAGGTGGTTCTAGACGCAATGCATACTGCACTTGATCAAACAGGAGCAGGATCAGGCGGGACTAGAAATATTGCGGGTACAAGTCATTATCACGTTGCCCTAGAGAACGAACTCGCCCAACTGCATAGCAAAGGAGCGGCTTTACTCTATACATCAGCATATGTAGCAAATGAATGGACTCTAATTGCGTTAAAACGTATCATTCCCGACATTGTTTTTATTAGTGATAGCAAGAATCACGCTTCCCTCATTCAAGGAATACGAAACAGTGGTGCAGAAAAGAAAATATTCAGGCACAATGATCTTGAGCATTTAGAAGAACTACTGCGAGACGTCGAAGGCACACCTTGTATTGTTTTCGAGTCCGTGTATAGCATGGATGGATACGTCAGTGACATACCAGGCATTGTTGCTCTTGCTGAGAAGTACGGTGCTATTACATATCTCGATGAAGTCCACGCCGTTGGCCTGTATGGTGAAACAGGTGCAGGATACTCTGCAAAGCAAGGATCACAGGATAAAATCGATATACTGAATGGCACCTTAGGGAAAGCCTACGGAGTGCAGGGAGGATACATTGTAAGTGATAATATTATCATTGATGCTATTCGCTCTGTTGCTTCGGGGTTTATTTTTACTACTTCAATGAGTCCTGTTATTTGTGCAGGAGCATTAGCTAGTGTAAAATATTTAAAAGACCATAACGAATTACGAGAACAACACCAGGAACGAGCCAGAAGACTTAAAAAACTTCTTACCAACAGGGACATCCCTATCTTCGAAAACGTAACACACATCGTTCCTATTAAGATCGGAGATGCTAAGAAGTGTAAAGCTATAAGTGACGAACTTATAAATGAGTATGGAATTTACTGTCAAGCAATCAACCATCCAACGGTTGAAGTAGGTACAGAGCGCCTACGCCTTGCGCCGACACCTTTCCATTCGAATGCAATGATGCATCAATTAATTGAGGCTCTACAGAAAGTACTATAACAATGATGAAAAACTTTAATATAAAAAAGGCGTTTTGGTTTACGCTAGGATGTTTACTATTAGGTGTAGCGTTTGTAGGAATTTACCTACCAGGCTTACCTTGGAGTACACCGGCAGTTGGTGCCGCATATTGCTTTGCGAAGTCAAGTGATAGAATGCACAACTGGATTATGAATCATAAACTATTTGGTCCATTCCTACGTGGCTGGAGTGAAAAGCGAGTGTTTCCTACTAAAGGAAAATACTTAATGATTCTAACTATGTCGTCGAGTATTGCCGTTATGTGGTTTACCACTGGCAACTTGAAAGCAATAGCATGGACTGGAGGCTTCATGGTCCTTGTTGCTATATGGGCTTGGAGATATCCAGGATCACATAAAGAACATGCTTTTAGAAAAGCAGAAGGCAGACGAATTGCATGGCTGAAGTAGACTTTAACCAAATGAATGGCATGGAGGTACTAGGTTATCTCCTTATGAATGAACCGGCACTATGGGGATTATTAGGACTTGGTGTCGTTGCATTCATTGGTAGTATCATTTTTGACAAGTGGCAAGACAAAGAAATAAACTGTATACATAACGACAATTATCCACCCCTACCCTAAAATACCTAAGGCGTTGCCTAGCTTTAAGACGCCTTAGACCATTTATGCTAGTATTACTTCCATAACTCACTATCTAAATAATTGACTGAGTCGACGTTGACTTAGTTTTTTAGAAAGGAGATCTATATGGATATCTTAAATAAAATAAAAACTTGGGCTAGTGCCATTACTGAGGTAGGTGTATCACTTATCGCTTTAGGTATTGTGCTTGAAGTTTTGTTCAACGGTCAAAACATTCCGTTCTGGCCAAACATCAGCGTAGTAAGTAACATCACTGGAATGATAAGTTCATTATCTGCACAGGGACTTGTTGGCTTAGTAGCTGTATGGGTGTTATATCACATTTACAATCGCAAGTAAGAAAACATAACACTTTTAAGTTATGGCAGAGCCGTCTTGGCGGAAGGCTCTGTCATTTCTAATTTATAATCCCAAACTCCACATCCAAATAGGTATTACTATAAAGTGTAACAATATTATTATTGTCCACATTAGTATTACTGTTCTCAGTTGAGGATTCATCTAACCACTAACAAAGTTTTCTTTTGGCCTGTACCATACTTTCTGATGATACAACTTTGCCAATAGATTAACTATTTCTTTTTTCGATACATCGTCTTGTAAAGATGCTTGAAGTAGACGTAGAGCACATTCAATATGCTCTACATCTTTAGTGTTTAGTTTGAAATTATCGTTGGGTTTTGCCATTTAAGTAATCATTCTCTTCGTCAGTATAAGGCCACATTATTTGCCACCTTTCTTCTTTTCACCTTTAGGCTTGTTATATGTATGGTCTGGATCTAGCATTAGTGAAAGTACCCTCCCCAGAACAATCCGTTAACAAGCATTACGCCTACTAAGATTGACATCATGATACTAAATGGAATTAGTGCAGATATAACATTACGCATGAGCTTTGCCTTTCCAAGTTGCTACAGGTTTCCCTCGCATATAATGGTCGCCAGCTTCATACTTGTCTTTGGCTTCCATATCTCGGATTGGTTCATCAGCAATGTAATCTATATCACCACGTTTGATTCCAATGTCTCTCAAGTCATGATCGCTTAGGCTATGCAATACTGATCTAGTATTTCTAGCACGACTATGAGCTTTTGATATTTTAAATATTCTAGCGAAGAATGACATTACTTAATTCTCCCTTGATCTAACATTAAGTTACGTGCTTGTTCGTGATAGCCTTGACGTGATAGTTCAGCGGCCGCTCTAGCTCGTCCTGCACTTTCACCAAACGCAATCATTGCAATCCACATACCTAATAGTACGTTTCTAATTACTGCACACGTTTTGCATGTGAAGTCCCAAGTTGTTGATCTTAATTCTATAGCAGTCATTATACCCATCCTCTTAAATTTTTGTTAGTTGTAGCGTTGCTCATTCTTTTATCATGAAAATTGCCTAAAGCAATTGATGTAATATCAGAACGTCCAATGCCTAAATCACGTAGTTCGTGATCTGTTAGTTGGGATAATTCCTTGTATGTTCTACGAATCGCGGCTTTGTTAGCTCTGTTTCGTTTCCATTCTTTTGTTAAATCAATCAACCCTTCAATAGCGTCTTGAATTACAGTAGATACTGTTAAAATTGCTGATGTCATTATACTGTTACTCCCATTTTAGGACCTTTGCCCTTGTGGGTTAACATGTAGTGATAGGCGTACTGCCAATCTCTTCCGTACTCTGTTTTGGCGTATGTGAGCATCTCTTTTTCGAAAGCCTTGGACGGGCTTGGGTTTCCAAGTAAACTCACAAGGCCGTTGAATAGCATAGTTGCCATTTTACTTCTCCTTATTAGTTTTTAGGATGCTTGAGGAAAGCAATACCCCGGAACTTCCCCGGCGGTGCGTGAACCTTTGGTCCCCGTCAATCACTTGTAACGGATGGATTATCCGCATTGTCTATCCAATGTGTCTGTGTGTGGAAGCTTCAAAATCATTGCAACTTTTCTACTTCACCTATATTTATTAAATACGCACAAAAGTAGGCTCTTAAAAGAGTGTGATTTCAGTGTTTTTTTGGTAAAGGCTGTCATGCTCTTAGTGCATGGGTAAAAATATACTAAATAATAATACAACGTTCAGGCGACTATAGCCCGGAAGTAAGCAACTATGCTGAAGGAACGCACTTAACTGTAAAAAGGAGAGTGTAATGAACAGATACGATTACCTACTTAAATCATACCGTGAGCAAAAAATGAGAGAACGCAAGGAGA
>PAND01000019.1 GCA_002707525.1 Flavobacteriales bacterium | reverse complement strand
AAAATAGTTTTTATCCGTTTCTAATGCAGCTTCAGATACTATTTGCGCCAAAGTAGGAGGCGATAATCGTGCCTGGGCAAATTTCATTGCTGTAGCCATAAACTCCTTGTTCTTACTCACCAAGCAACCAATTCTTGCACCACACATACTGTATCTTTTGGAGAAACTGTCCACAACAATGGCGTGGTTTTCCAACCCGTCCATACTTAAGATACTATGGTGTTGCTTGTTGTCGTAGGTGAATTCGCGGTAGACTTCATCTGCAATTAGAAACAAATCGTGCTTTAAAACAATAGATTTTAATTGTTCAAGTTCCTCTCTGCTGTATAAGTAGCCCGTTGGGTTACCTGGGTTACAGATTAGAATTCCTTTGGTTTTTGCAGTTATTGCTTTTTCAAATAGCTCAACAGGTGGCAATGCAAATCCGTTTTCAATATGCGCCTCAACCGACACAACATTTACACCACTTGCCGTGGCAAATCCATTGTAATTTGCATAAAACGGTTCAGGAATAATAATTTCATCACCTTCATCCATGGCAGAACCAAAAGTAAAAAGAAGCGCCTCTGATCCACCTGTCGTAACTATGATTTCATCTGTACTAACCGGCAGGTTTTTACCAAAATAATAGTCAGCGAGCCCTTTGCGAAGCGATTCAAATCCTGCACTGTGACTGTAAGCTAGTACAGGTACTTGAGCTTCTTTAATGGCCTTCTGGGCCCCTATGGGCGTTTGAATATCTGGCTGACCAATATTTAGATAGTATACTTTATTCCCGTCCCGTTCTGCTTGTTCTGCAAATGGAACGAGTTTTCGAATTGGGCTTGAAGGCATGTTATGGCCTTTAGTGGATATTGCAGGCATTAAACTTTGTTTTTGAAAAATAAGAAAGCCCCGCAAAAATACGGGGCTTTCTCAACATATAGTAGGAAGAAGTATTCCTTATTTCGCAATGATACTACCACCTTCTTTTTTGGTCGGTGTAGATTGCTGAGCCGCGGGATTAATGACTTGTCCCTTTATGGTCAGAACTACCGTTTTATTTGTGGCATTTGAATTGACAGTAACAGTTTTGTGAAAGTTTCCCATTCTGTTAGTATCGTATTTCACATTGATTACACCTTCCTCGCCTGGCGCTATTGGCTCACGAGTCCATTTTGGAGTCGTACATCCGCATGAAGCACGTACCGTATTCAATACTAAAGGCTGATTTCCTTCATTTTTAAATTTAAAGACTCTAGATCCATTTGATCCTTTATCAATTTTACCGTAATTAATTACTTTTTCAGCGAATTGTATTTTCGCTCCATCTGCAGACTGCTCTTGAGCCTGAGCTGTAAAACCGAATAGAGCAACCGCTACTGTAAGGATGAATTTTTTCATGTTTTTCTCAAATTTTGATAATCAAATGTAATTCTAATGAAGTGGCTTTCAAAGGAAATTAACAAACTCTTAGCTTAAGGGTTCTTTGGATAGGTCAAGGCGCTTATTTTTGCAACTTATATCAAGAATGAGCTGCATGCGTGAAATTGGTAAATACACTCCAGGAGAAATAGAATCTAAGTGGTATTCATACTGGTTAGACAATAAGTACTTTCATGCGAAAGTGTCGGATAAAGAGCCGTATACTATTGTAATCCCTCCGCCCAATGTTACGGGTGTTCTGCATATGGGGCACATGTTGAATAATACGGTTCAAGATGTTCTCATAAGAAGAGCAAGAATGCTCGGATTAAACGCATGCTGGGTACCTGGGACAGATCATGCCTCCATTGCAACAGAAGCAAAAGTGGTCAAGCGACTGCGCGATCAGGGTATCAAAAAATCAGATTTGAGCCGAAAGGATTTTTTAAAGCACGCTTGGGATTGGACGGATGAATACGGCGGAATTATACTAAAGCAGCTTCGTCGTTTAGGTGCTTCATGCGATTGGGACCGAACAGCATTTACATTAGATGACGTAAGAAGTGAGCAAGTAGTAGATGTATTTATTGACCTGCACAAAAAAGGGTTGATCTATCGTGGTCTTCGAATGGTGAATTGGGATCCAGTGGCGTTGACGGCAATTTCTGATGAGGAAGTCATTCATAAGGAAGAAAATAGCAGGCTATATTACATGTCCTATGAAATAGAAGGGTCAGGTGAAGCCTTACAAGTAGCTACTACACGGCCAGAAACTATATTCGGAGATACTGCAGTGTGTGTACATCCAGAGGATCAACGCTATCAGCATTTGAAAGGTAAGCAAGCTATAGTACCGCTTGTAGGCAGAAAAGTGCCAATCATTTTTGATGAATATGTTGACATAGAATTTGGTACGGGCGCTTTAAAAGTCACTCCAGCTCACGACACGAATGACCAGATGTTGGGCGAAAAGCATGACTTAGAAGTAATCAATATTTTTGATGAGCATGCAGCCTTGAATGAAAACGGTGGAGAATTTGCAGGCCTTGATCGATTTGATGCTCGAAAAAAAGTCGCTAAAGCACTAGAGGGGTCAGGGCTCTTGGTAGAAACCAAGGATCTTCGCAATAAGGTTGGGCGCAGTGAAAGAACAGACGCTGTAATAGAGCCTCGACTGAGCATGCAATGGTTTTTAAAAATGTCTGGTCTTGCAAAGACCGCAATAGATGGTGTTAAGTCTAAGGATATTGCCCTATACCCATCGCATGCAGAAAAAACATACCACTACTGGATGGAAAACATCAAAGATTGGTGTGTCTCTAGACAGCTTTGGTGGGGGCATAGAATTCCCGCTTGGTATGATTCAAAAGGAAATGTTGCCGTTTGTAAATCTCAAGAAGATGCGGTTTCTATGCTTGGCACTACTGAGGTGCATCAGGACGAAGATGTCATGGATACTTGGTTTAGTTCATGGTTATGGCCCTACAGTGTGTTTTCTGGAAACAAAGAAGAGGAGGATTATTTTTACCCAACCAATACCTTGGTCACGGGTCAGGATATTATTTTCTTTTGGGTAGCACGAATGATCATGGCCGGTTATGAGTTCAAGGGTAAGCGTCCGTTTAAGGATGTATATTTTACAGGTATGGTTCGTGATAAGAAACGTCGTAAAATGTCAAAATCACTCGGAAACAGCCCTGATCCTCTCGACCTTATAGATAAGTATGGTGCAGACGGAGTTCGTGTTGGTATGTTAATGACTGCACCTGCAGGAAATGATTTGCTTTTTGACGAAGATTTGTGTTCTCAAGGGTCATTCTTTGCAAATAAAGTTTGGAATGCATTCCGCTTGGTGGGAATGTGGGAAGCTGGTGATCAAGCCATGAATCATAGTGAAAAGCTATCTGTTCATTGGATGCGCAATCGAATAGCAGAGGCTTTGATCGAACTTGAAAGTAGTTTTGAAAAGTACAGATTGTCAGAGGCTCTAATGACCACTTATAAATTGGTTTGGGACGATTTCTGTTCATGGTATCTAGAAATGATAAAACCCATGAAAGGCGAGCGTATTTCAGCGGGTGCTTTGGAGGAAACGAAGACTATATTTAACACACTTCTAGAAATAATGCATCCGTTCATGCCATTTATTACAGAGGAGTTATGGCAAAATTTAGCAGTTAGAAAAGATGGCGAAACCATCAATTTTGCTGTATGGCCCAGCTTAGAAGTTGAAGATGTATCTGCCTTGAAATCTTTTGAGCACTTTACTGAGGTTGTTGGTGGAATTAGAACAGTGCGTAATGAAAATGGCATTACCCCTAAAGAACCCCTAACTCTAGAAATTGCGAAGAATACAAATCATGATGTAGCCTATGATTCCTTAATCAAGAAGCTCGCTCATGTGGAGGCAATTATGCAAGTAGAAGAAGTTAAAAAATCTGCATTTAGCTTTGTAGTGGGCGGCATTAATTATACTATTCCGGCAGATGCTTTTGTCAATGTAGATGAAGAAATAGCCAAGCTTCAGGAAGAATTGAAGTACACCGAGGGTTTCTTAAAGAGTGTGCTCAAAAAATTGAGTAACGAACGGTTTGTGTCCAATGCTCCAGACGCGGTAGTTGTTTCGGAACGCAAAAAGCAAGAGGATGCAGAATCTAAAATAGCGCTCATAGCCCAGCGTTTAGAGGCGTTGAAAAAATAACGTATGAATCAAAAATCCCTGCGCAAGGCGCCGGGATTTTTTCAGGGGTACTACGTCCTGTTGGAAGTAGGGCTCGAGTATCAATAACCATAAACACTCACATTTCAATCGAGCCAAATTCCAGTACTATTTGGGTTGAATACTCAATGTATAGACGGCTTTACAAACCCGTCTTGATGGTTCGCCTTTGATTCTATTGCTTACGTATACCTTTAGATTCACTTGCCGTTTTCCCATTGGAACGAAATTACTCTCCACCATGAGGTCATCTCCAAGTGAGGCATTCCGGTAAAGCTTTAGGTCTATAGTCTTCACACTTTCTTCATAGCGATCATTGAGTAACAAGGATTGGATGCGCTTTTCTTTGATTGAATTCATGGTTTCCATCAAATTCCAAAGCGTAAGCATTCCTTGGCTATCTACCATGTTTTTGTCAATACTCAATTGTGTTCTGGATTTTAATGGTCCTGATTTTTTAACCGTGGAATAGAAATTTTTCATGAATTATACTTTTTGAACAAAAAAAAGCGCCTTCACATGGTGAAGGCGCTTTGAATATCTTGGGTTGTCTATTTTAAATTTATGCCTTCACTTTATCATACAAACAACCCTTCCACATATTAATGTGATGGTTGTTGATTGTATTATAATTAAAAAGGTTTAACATGATGTCTAAAGTAGGATATAAAGTCTTAACGACTAAATATTGTCAATTATTTTACATTATATTTTTTTGCGTTATTTTTTTCTAGATTTCACCCAAGTCTGCCACATTGCTCCAGGTTTTTGCCCTTGAAGTTTGCTGTGGAGTTCCTTAGAAGCTGCTCTTGGATTTGGAATTGAAGCAAAGGCTTGGAGCGTTTGTATTGCTTCTCGCCCCAGCCCATTTAAAGACTGAGGGGTATATTTTTGATCAATCATCTTCAAGGCGTCTAGCGAGCCATAAATATCTCCTTGAAGGCGTCTTATTTCAATAAGTCTTAAAGCGGCAGAGGTATTTCTAGGGCTCATAGAAAGAACCTGATCATAATAATCATGTGCTTCAGTCAAGTTGCCTTCAATTCTGCGTATCTGTCCCATTTGATTGAGACTAAGCAAGTGGTTAGGATGGATTTCTAGCGCTTCTTGGAATTTAGCAGCACATTTTTTTAGTGCAGACGAACTCGGATTTTGTCCGGCTTCCATTAAAATGCCTAACCCTTCAAAATAAGGCATTGGATTATTGAAGATGTCCATTTCAAAAAAAGGGCTTCGTGCCGAAGCACTGTATTGAATCATTTTTTTTGTGTTTTTACTCTGGTATCCATCCAACGCAAGTGAAGCATCTTTTTCTCCATTCATCCTAGAGTAACTAATTAATATAGAATAAAAGAGCAGGGCAGAGGTGCATATCAACCCAGGTAGCTTTGTTGTTGACAAGATGACTTTTGAGGTACTCGAAAAATAACCTAATGCAACAGCGAACGGTATGAGCAACGTGGCTCTTTCAAGGGGGAATTCAGCTAAACCATAGCCCACGAATGCGATTGTTGTAAGTCCAAAAATGAGCTGGCCCTTGTGCCTAAATAAATGTATAAGGCACAGTCCAATTAGAGCAATAAAGAAGAGGACACCAATCCCCGTTTCGCTCAATAACCAGATTAAGTCATTATGTGGACGAACTATAGAAGTCGCCCCATTCATTACGCTGTCATTGGTTCCTTTTAAGCCTTGACCTGGGTATGCTATTTTCCATTGACCGGCACCCACTCCGGTAACCGGATTGTCTAAGAACATTCCTTGAGAGGCCTTCCAATAGTGCATTCTGCTTTGAATAGTACTATTGTCAATGATTTTTTCGCTTCCGCTGAACAGTACTACTAGTCCAATGCCTGTTGCAAATATTCCAAGTGCTGCAAAACTGTAGTTTCTAAATTGATTTTTCTTGTAGATGGAATAGATACTAACTGAGGTAAGTAAGACTAAGAATGCTGCTACCCAAACGCCTCGTGTTTGTAAGAGGAGTATTTCTAAAACGGCTAGACCAACTGCTGTTCTTTGCAGCCAAAATCCAATAGTATCGCGTAATCTAGATGAAAGAGCCGCAGGTAGAAGCATTAGTAAAGTTGCTGCAGCGTAATTTTTATGAGCGAACAGTTTTCCGCTGGCGAGGTAAATATTACCTTCTTTGTAGGCGTCGCTTATGGCAGGTAAAATGCTTAGTCCTGCAATAATCAGTGAGATTTGTGCACCAGAGCTAAATGCGAGTAAGGTGTCTTTTTCTTTGTTTCTAAAGGCATCTGCAGAAATCACCGTAACTCCAAAGAGCAATGCCATTCTAGCCACGTGACCATAAAGTTCACTATGTGCACTTACCGATCCAAGTTTTATCAGAGGCCAAACGACTAATCCAAGCGTCATTAATTCTATCATGGTGAGCTTGGTACTAAAGTTTTTGCTTTGTGTGGCAAGAGCAGCTAATGCCAATGTCCCGCCCATTGCCATTCGTTGCCATAACCCTAAGTCTTGAAGTCCAGTGTGAATTGAGAGGAGGACTACAATGGGTAAGTAAAAAAACGGAGATGTAAACATCTTCATATTGTTCGGTTTTCCGTGAAGATAGGTAAAAGAATCATTGACACTTCTGATGTATCTTAGGGGAACCAAATACATCACAGAACTATGGATATCCCTGCTCCGTACGTACCCAAGAACACGGTACGAATCGTTACAGCGGCTTCTCTTTTTGACGGCCATGACGCTGCGATTAACATCATGAGGCGCATCATTCAAAGCACCGGTTGTGAGGTTATACACCTCGGTCACGATCGTTCAGTTGAGGAAGTCGTAAATACGGCAATTCAAGAAGATGCAAATGCTATTGCCATGACATCTTATCAAGGTGGACATCTTGAATATTTCAAATATATGTATGATTTGCTTCAGCAAAAGGGAGCGAGTCATATTAAAATTTTTGGTGGCGGCGGCGGTACCATCTTACCTGAAGAAATCGAAGAATTACATGCCTATGGGATAACTAGATTATACCATCCAGATGATGGTCGTAAGATGGGGCTGCAGGGTATGATAAATGACTTAGTTGAGCAATCAGATTTTTTGATTGGTGAAGAAGCTCCCTCTGAGATTAATGACCTAGCTGGTGCGGTTAATCCCATAATAGCGAGGTGGATAAGCGCAGCCGAAAATTGTGGTGTTAAGCATCGTGATGCGATTAACGAGATAACGGAAAGAGCGACTTCTATTCAAACGCCCATTTTGGGTATTACAGGAACTGGAGGAGCTGGCAAGAGTTCAATGGTTGACGAACTTGTTCGACGTTTTACCTTTGATTTTCCATCCAAGCGTATAGCTGTTGTTTCTGTGGATCCCTCAAAACGCAAGACTGGTGGTGCCCTGCTAGGAGACAGGATAAGAATGAATGCGATAAATCATGAAAACGTTTTTATGCGTTCTCTTGCTACTCGTCAGGCTAACCTTGCGCTGAGTGCTCATGTTCAAAATGCTTTAGATATACTTAAAGTGGCAGGCTTTGATTTAATCATATTGGAAACTTCAGGTATTGGTCAAAGCGACACAGAAATATTGGACCATAGTGATGCGAGCCTTTATGTGATGACACCAGAATATGGAGCGGCTACTCAATTGGAGAAAATTGACATGCTTGATTTTGCCGACCTCATAGCGCTAAATAAATTTGATAAGCGAGGAGCGTTAGATGCCTTGCGAGATGTGAAAAAACAATACCAGCGCAATCATAACCGCTGGCATGATGATATTGATTCCATGCCAGTATATGGAACTATAGCCAGTCAATTTAACGATCCAGGAACCAACAGTCTTTATAAAGCTATTATAGAGATGCTTAATTCTAAGGCAGATGCTGGATTAGAAACCAAATTTGCTGTTTCAGATGAATTGAGCGAAAAGATTTTCATCATTCCTCCGAAGCGCACACGTTACCTAAGTGAAATATCCGAAAGTCATCGTATTCACAGAGAAAAAATAGGAGAACAGATTGAAGTAGCGGATAAGCTTTATGCACTTCATAGATCAATAGAAACAATTGACGATTCAGAATTGATTCGTCAATTACAAGCAAGTTTTGATCGTATTAAAATGAATCTTGATCCCCATAATTGGGAAAAGATTCAACAATGGGATGCTACCGTACAACGTTACAAGAATCCCATGTATTCCTTTAAAGTTCGTGGGAAAGAAATTAATATTGAAACACACACGGAAAGTCTCTCTCATACACAAATACCTAAAATAGCCCTGCCTAAATATCGCAGTTGGGGAGATGTGCTTAGATGGATACTATTAGAAAACATTCCTGGCGAATTCCCCTATACAGCAGGGATTTACCCTTTCAAAAGAGAAGGTGAAGATCCCACTAGAATGTTTGCAGGAGAGGGAGGGCCAGAGCGTACTAATAAACGATTCCATTATGTAAGTCTAGGGATGGATGCTAAACGCCTGTCTACAGCATTTGATAGTGTTACCCTCTACGGAAATAATCCAGGACGCAGACCAGATATATATGGTAAAATTGGAAACTCCGGGGTAAGTATTTGTTGCCTTGATGACGCTAAGAAATTGTATTCAGGCTTTCGATTAACGGCATCAACTACTTCTGTATCCATGACTATTAATGGTCCTGCGCCAATGCTCTTGGCTTATTTTATGAACGCTGCCATAGATCAAGAATGCGAGCTGTTCATTAGAGAAAACAGCTTAGAATCTAAGGTGGAGGCTGTCAAGAAATCGAAGTTCGACAAACAAAAAATAGAACGACCTGCCTACCAAGGCGATCTTCCTGAAGGCAATGACGGCTTAGGTCTATTGCTTCTAGGATTAACTGGAGATGAAGTTTTAGATGCTAAAACGTATGGACAAATTAAGGCCAGGACCTTGAATTCCGTTCGCGGTACTGTCCAAGCCGATATTCTTAAGGAGGACCAAGCTCAAAACACATGTATATTCTCTACTGAGTTTGCTTTGAGACTAATGGGGGATGTACAGAGCTATTTCATTGATTGGGAGGTCAGAAATTTTTACAGTGTTTCCATCTCAGGATATCATATTGCAGAAGCAGGAGCGAATCCCGTAACTCAATTGGCATTTACATTGGCAAATGGTTTTACCTATGTTGAATATTACCTAAGCCGAGGGATGGACATAAACAAGTTTGCACCTAACTTGAGTTTCTTCTTTTCCAACGGAATCGATCCTGAGTATGCAGTTATAGGACGAGTAGCTAGACGCATTTGGGCTAATGCTCTAAAGCATAAATACGGTGCTGATTCTCGCTCTCAAATGCTGAAGTATCACATTCAAACTTCTGGACGCAGTCTGCATGCACAAGAAATAGATTTCAACGATATACGCACAACGCTGCAAGCGTTATATGCCATCTATGACAACTGTAACTCATTGCACACTAATGCTTATGACGAGGCTATTACCACACCCACTGAGGACAGTGTTCGCAGAGCAATGGCTATTCAGCTGATCATTAATAAAGAACTAGGATTAACTCAAAATGAGAACCCTATTCAGGGCGCCTTTATCATTGAGGAATTAACAGACTTAGTAGAAGAGGCAGTACTGCTTGAATTCGATCGAATTACTGAGCGTGGAGGTGTTTTAGGCGCTATGGAGACCATGTACCAACGCGGTAAGATTCAAGAAGAAAGTCTCTATTACGAAACGCTGAAGCATACTGGTGAATTTCCGATTATTGGGGTCAACACGTTCTTGAACAAGAAAGGTTCACCAACTATTGTGCCCGCTGAGGTCATTCGAGCTACTGCAGATGAAAAGGAATACCAAATTAAAATGCTCGAAGCGCTGCACCAAGGAAGCAACAAAGAGTCCGTGGAAAGCATCTCAAAAATTCAAGATGCAGCTGTTCAGAATACCAATATATTTGACGAACTCATGGAGGCATCAAAACATTGCTCCTTGGGTCAAATTACCAACGCGCTGTTCCAAGTTGGTGGACAGTATAGAAGAAATATGTAAATGAAATTACTCTCCTTTAATGTGAATGGTGTCCGTGCCGCCGCGGGAAAAACTTTAGTTGAAGACTTGCACAAACTGGATTGTGATGTGGTCGGTTTACAGGAGACAAAAGCCACTCCAGATCAGGTTAAGGAGGCTTTAAGTGAATTGCGAGGTTACTTTATCTATGCGTTCAGTGCAGAGAAAAAAGGATACAGTGGTACTGCAATTCTTTCAAAAGTGGAGCCGTTGTCTGTAACCAATGGTATTGGCATCCCAATACATGATAACGAGGGGAGGTCAATTACTGCTGAATTTGAAGAATTTTTCTATGTCACAGTTTATGTTCCAAATTCGTCTTCTGGTTTAAAGCGCATTGATTATAGAACCAAAGAATGGGACGTTGCCTTCCTGAAATACCTTAAGAAATTAGAACAGACTAAGCCCGTAGTGGTCTGTGGTGATTTAAATGTGGCACACCAAGAAATTGATTTAAAGAATCCTAAATCAAACTATAACAAGACTCCCGGTTACACACAAGCTGAAATTGACGGGTTGACTACCGCGCTTGCATCTGGATTTGTGGATACATTCAGAAGTTTAAATCCACAAACTATCAAATATAGCTGGTGGAGCTATCGCGGCGGTGCTCGACCGAAAAATGTTGGTTGGCGTTTGGATTATTTTCTAGTGAGTGAAAGCCTAATGTCTCAAGTCAAAGACAGTGAGATTTTAAATGACATTTTGGGAAGCGATCACTGCCCAGTGCAATTAACTATTTTTTAGTGTCTCCTGAATTAATTTGAGCGGTTTTTACTTTTTGCTCAAAATCGGAAATTTTATCACCTGCTTTCTGGATTTCATCTGCTACTAAAGCTATCCGTTCTCTTTGTTCTTCTCCTAGAAGCATTGATAAAACTTGAATTTGAAGCGATGCCCCGGTTAAATGATTCTTGACATCATGGGCGAATTTTTGGTATTCTTTGTAATCCATATAAAAAGGTAACTAATCCATAAGACTTGTTTAGAGAATTGAAAACCTTTTTACGCCTAATTCGCAATGAAAAAGATAATTTCCCTTATCTAGTTGTTCGGGTAATAGTACGGTACTGATTTTATTTACAATTGTTGATTTTCCTTCTGCAACATGCCTTCCTCTGGTATCCGTTATCTCATAGCTTAAAAAGTCACCAGTCAAATTGGTACGGACTTGCAATTCTTGCGACGCTGGATTTGGGAATATTGTATATTCATTTGTTGATGATTCGATGTTTCCAATATTGGACGTATTCATAATCCAGTAATACCGAGAAACATGCTTAGGCGTAAAACTTATGTTGCCAACTCCTGTATTACCAAGAGCCTGAGTGGAAGCATTTCCAATGGGTACTCCATTTTTCCATTTGATAGTAGGGCTTTCGCCTATAGTCATGTTACTAGCAGGAAGTCCGTTTAAATCGCTGTCTAGACCGCCATTGTTTGGATTGGTATTAAATGGTATAGTCACTTCAAAAGGAAGCTCACTCTCATAACTTATTGGAGGTGAATGATTTCCCTCATAGCCAATGAAATAAAAGTGGTCTCTGCTTGTGGTTCCATTAGGTTCATACAAGCCTGCTGTGCGATGGTGCCAAACATAGAATGTGCCGTCTAGTCCGCTATTAGTGCTCTTTGGGGTGATTTTAACACCAGTTTTCGCTAAGGTCCTGGTTCCAGTTAAACTAGACCATGTAAAGGTGTCATAAACTGAAGTGCCCAAGGATTCTACGCTATCATTTGTGCTGAGCCAATAATCTTGCCCTGCCCCTAAATCTATACTATTGGTATAATAGGTAGAATCCAAATTGTTAGCCTGGAAATTGGAGGATGTGCCTAGTGATAACTTACCCTGATAACCATGATTAAAGCTATGCTTATAAATAGAAACGGGAACTGATTTCCCACTTCCTTTGTAAGTTCCTGTATGCGCACTAAGGTGGTGCAGATTTATAGATTTAGTGGTTGCACTCCAGTTTGCATTGACGGGATAGTTCAATTCCATCCATGCCCCGTGGTAGCCCGTATTATAAATCCAGTCGTTCCAGAAATCATCTAAATTCCTTCCAGTAGCGGCTGATAAGGAAGTTTTAAATCCTTCTGCACTTATGTTTCCATAAAGGTTACTTGCTAAGAGTTGTTTGATTCCAGAGCTAAAAAGACTATCTCCAAGGAACTCTCTTAAATTGTGCACAACCATAGCACCTTTTTGATACGTATGGGTCCCGTATGTTTGGTCTTGATTGACACCACTGAGGGCAAGATGCCCTCCGTCATTGGCGTAGGCTTGCTTTAAAACTAGGCTTTGATTATTCTGTACCGTTTTTATGTATTTGTAGCGTCCATATACGGACTCTTCATAAAGATGCGAACCAAATTCTGCAAAGCCTTCATTAATCCACATGTCTTCTGCAGTTCTAGTGGTTATACCGTTGCCAAACCACATATGAGCTAATTCATGTGCAATGATGTCTTCACCAGCTAAATTGGCATTCGCTAGATTTCGAGGTAGATGAACCATTCCAGCATGTTCCATGGCGCCCGTAATAGTTAATGCATAGCCCACTTTTTCAAAAGGGTAGGGTCCGAATTCCTTGATAAATGCGTCATAGATTTCGGTGAGATGCACAAATCCTGCGGTCATATTACTTGTATCCTGAGCGCGACCATAGATCTCAAACGATTTTCCATCGTGAGTCCAACTTTGTTTGAAATAATCAGAAACGGCTATACTTACTAAATATGAGGGTATTGGTTTCTGCCCTTCCCATTTCCACATAAGGTCTCCATTGCCCAGTGTGTCAATTTCCGAGAGGATACCATTACTTACACCAACTTTATTTGGAGAAGTGATAATATTCATTTCCTCTAAAATGCTTTTTTCTACAAAATTGTCAAAGCAGGGAAAAACACTACGACCATATACGTGCGGATTTGCTGCAAACCCCACGCCCAAATTATATTGATAAGCTCCGTCTAAATGCACACCGCCCCATCCGCTCGCATCCTTGGTAGTGGCGCCGTGGTAGTATAAATCCCAATACATTGTTTGTCCCGCAGAAACCGATTCATTGATGATAACATGTTCACCGTGCTGAGTAAAATTTAATGAACCATTTGATGATATAACACTGTCCACGGTAAAACCTAAAAGATCGAAACGTAAGTTATTGAATGCGAGTTTTGAATACAGCTGGTATTTTGCCACTCCACTAAGCTGTCCATTTCCAAAATCACGACTGTCTATGGTTAATTTTAGCTTTTGAAGATCCGCAGTATCCGAGCGAGAATTGTAATTGATAGGTGCGCTACTTTGAGGCGAAGTTAGATTCTTGGTGCTTTGACAATTAAATTGTGCCTGAAGCTTACTGCTAATAACAAAGGAAAGAATGAGGAGGATCGTTCTCATTATTAACCTCTTTGTCTCACCGCTTCAAATAGTAGAATACCAGTAGCTACGCTAACATTGAGAGAATTAATATGTCCTCTCATTGGTATAAGCGCCTTTGCATCTGCTAATTGAATTAAGCTTTTATGAACACCGGTCTCCTCATTGCCCATGATTAACATGCAGGGTTCTTGGAATGGTGCGTCATACATGGACGTATCAGATTTTTCTGTACCTGCTATGATTTTTAAGCCTAGACTTTGTGCTAAGAAAATCGCGTCTTTCATGTGGTTTACTTTGCAAATAGGTATTTCCAAAAGGGCGCCGGTTGAAGTGCGAATGGCATCTGCGCTCACTGGAGCACTATCGTTTTTTGGCAGAATGATTGCGTCAACGCCAGAGCACTCGGCAGATCGTGCAATGGCACCAAAGTTTCGGACATCAGTAATACGATCTAAAGCAAGGATTAGAGGCTTTTTACCTGCTTCCACAGTTTTGGTTATGACTTCTTCAAGATCATAGAAATCAACTGGACTTAAAAATGCTACAGCACCCTGATGATTTCCTCGAGTCAATCGATTGAGCTTTTCAACCGGAACGTATTTAGGAGCAATGCCTTGATCCCGAAGTGTGCCCTCAAGCTGAGAATACAGTGCGCCTCCAAGACCTTTTTGGAGAAATACCTTATCAATGGTTTTTTCGTCTTGAGTGGCTTGTAAAATGGGTCTAAGTCCGTAAATGAGTTGGTCGTTGGCCATTATTCTTTAATTGATTTTGTAGACGATTTATCAGAAAACTCACCTAGATTGGCTCGTTCAATGATTCTACTGTCTAATTTTTTCTTTGTTTTACTGCCCAGTTCTTTTAATCGCTCAACCTGACTAATCAAGTTCCCTCTTCCATCAACCATCTTATTCATGGAACTTTCGTAGGTTTTTTGAGCAGTATTAAATTGGTCACCTAGTTTTAATAGGTCTTCGCTTAATCCAACAAACTTATCATAAAGTTTGCCGCCTGCATCCGCGATTTCTATCACATTCCTTGTTTGCTTTTCTTGCCTCCAAGCCATTGCGATGGTCTTCAAAGTTGCAAGTAGGGTTGAAGTAGATACCAAGATGATTTTTTTAGAAAATGCGAATTCGTAAAGTGTGCCGTCAAATTTAGTTGCTTCCATAAAAGCAGCTTCAATGGGTATAAAAAGAAGTACAAATTCTGGCGTAGCCCCATCATAAAGTTGTGGATAGTCTTTCTCACTAAGTTGTTTGATGTGCGTTTGAATGCTTAAAATGAGTGATTTCATATGTTTCTTCGAACCTTCCGCTTCCTCAGAATTCACATAGGCTTCCCAAGCTACTAGCGAGACTTTAGAATCGACTATAATCTTTTTGTCTTCAGGTAGTTGTATAATAACATCCGGCTGAAGTCTGCGTCCGTCTGCGGTGGTTTCGCTGTTTTGAACAAAGAATTCTTGGTTTTTAGTCAATCCACTCATTTCCAAAGCTCGTTCTAAAACGAATTCACCCCAGTTTCCCTGCTTCTTAGTATCACCTCTTAGTGCTTTTGCTAGACCGCTTGCTTCGGCTGTGAGTTGGTCGTTCATGGTTTTTAAGGCTTTAATGTTCTCCATTAAGGCACTTGAATTCTTAAGTTCTTCTTTATGATTTTCTTTAACAGTTTTTTCAAAGTCTGTTAATTTCAGTTTAAACGGAGTGAGTAACTTGTCTAGCTCTTCACTATTGGTAGTTTTGAACTGTTTCGATTTTTCTTCAAGGATTTTTTCTGCCAATACCTTGAATTCATTGGTCATGGTTTCTTTATCTGCTTTTGCCTGCTCTTTTTGGGATTCAAAATGATCTTGCTGAAGCTTTATTTTTTCATGCGCTGCCTCAAGTTTAGCTTCAAGTGAACTAATCGTTTGGGCATTTTTTATCTGCTCTTCAGATAAAGATTCTTTGGCTTTACTGAGTTTTTGGGAGGTGATTGATGCCTCAGATTTAAGTTCATTTAATTGTTCCTCTGCCCATTTCGGGATAGCGCCAGTAGGCGCAGAAGTTCCTTTACTTGTTGATCTTATCCTAAGGAAAAGGAGAACAACTAGGATGAGATTAATTACCGCGAAAACAATTGTTGTCAGATCCATGAGTATCTTGTGCTTTAGCCTTTAAAAAAGTGATTTTTGACCATTTGAAGGCAGCTCCCAATGTACGATTTCCTTACCCTTTTTGATTTGTTCTTTATTAAATGTTGTAAACGGTTTTGAACCAAAAAAACCACGATATGCGCTTAATGGTGAAGGGTGAGGAGCATGTATAATGGTTAGCTCATTCTGGCGAAGTTCCTTGGAGACAGTTCTCGCTAATGTGTTAGCTGGAGTACCAAGGCAAATAAATCCAACACTTGTTGATTTTGTTAAAATGTATTTAATCAAATTAGATGTGAAAATCTCCCAACCTCTTTTGCTGTGAGATCCTGGTTTTCCTTCGCGAACGGTTAATGCAGTGTTTAATAAAAGTACGCCTTCTTTTCTCCATGAATTGAGATCTCCATGAAGTGGCTGAGGTAAGGATAAATCGCTCTCATATTCTTTAAAAATATTGCGTAATGATGGCGGCAATTTGATTCCTTGAGAGACTGAAAAGGCTAGACCGTTTGCCTGCTGAAAACCATGATACGGATCTTGGCCTAGGATAATACACTTTACGCTATCCGCTTGAAGTCCTTCCAAGGCCTTAAAAACATGATGTTGCGGCGGGTAGCATACATGCTCATTATATTCTTTCTGAAGAAAAGTAACAAGTTCAAGCAGGTAGGGCTTTTTTGCTTCCTCGTTCCAAAATAATCTCCAGTCCCTCGGAATCATTGTTGAAAGGAAGTTGTTCATTAGAGACGGATTTTGGCTGGTTTACGTTATTTTTACTCTTTGCAATGTAACAACTAGAAATTTAGAAGATGAAAAAGATACTTGGCGCAGCTTTTGTGATTACGGCAATTCTTGCATTATCATCATGTGGAACAGCAGAAAAATGTCCTTCATACTCGCATGTGGAAATTTCTGAACAACAAGGTTAATTCGTCTTTATCTGCGGATGAAATCAAGTTTGAGCATCCAGAATCTCTTCAGGAAATCTCAGGCTTTCTTGCATTAAAGACGCCTGTTTTTTTTTACAAACACAGTCCTCGTTGCAGTGTGAGTTTGTTTGTAATGAAGCGGTTGAATTCTGTAAAAATCAATTCGAATGAAACGTGGGTTTATATAGATGTGATTTCTCAGCGTGCACTCAGTTTAGCCTTGGCAGAAGAAATTGAAGTTAGGCATGAAAGCCCTCAATTAATCTTTTGGTACAACGGCCAATTAGTAGCTCATGCATCACACGAGAATGTAAATAAAGACATTGTGGATAAGTGGAGAAAAGACCATCGTTTAACTGAACAAGTATAGCTTTTAATGGTTTTAGAAATATGGTAGATAATCCCAACACAGGAATCGCTCAGGAAGCAAAACAGCGGACGAAAAAGCCTAACTGGTTGCGTGTAAAACTTCCTACGGGTGAAAATTACAAGAATGTTAGAGGTCTTGTGGATAAATACAAATTACACACCATCTGTGAATCGGGACATTGTCCAAACATGGGTGAGTGTTGGGGTGCCGGTACAGCTACGTTTATGATTCTTGGTAATATTTGTACTCGTTCATGCGGTTTTTGTAATGTTGCAACTGGCCGTCCTGAGACAGTGGATTGGGAAGAGCCCGAAAAAGTAGCGCGGAGTGTAAAATTAATGAAAGTGAAACACGCAGTCCTGACCTCCGTAGATAGAGATGATTTAGCAGACGGTGGCTCAATTCTATGGGCAGAAACTGTCAGGGCAATCAGGAGAATAAGTCCAAATACAACTATGGAGACGCTTATCCCCGACTTCAAAGGAGAGTTACATAATGTAGATCGAATTATTGAAGCGAATCCGGAGATTGTGAGTCATAATATGGAAACGGTCCGTCGTCTTACAAGAAAAGTTCGTATTCAAGCTCAATTTGATCGTTCTCTTTTGGTATTGAAATACCTCAAAGAAAAAGGTATCCACAGGACTAAAAGTGGCATCATGTTAGGTCTTGGTGAAACCAAAGAAGAAGTAGTAGAAGCTATGAAAGAGCTGCGTAACGTTGATGTTGATATTCTAACATTGGGACAATATTTACAACCTACTCCGAAGCATTTGCCTGTTGTTGAGTTTGTTACGCCTGAAGTTTTTGAAGAATTAAAAGAGATAGGTCTAAATATGGGCTTTAGATATGTAGAAAGTGGCCCCTTGGTCCGCAGTTCATATCATGCTGAAAAGCACTTGGTATAATAAGACGCAAGCCTTATTTTTAACGAATAGAAATAAAATTTTTACATGAAAAAAGGATTACGATTAGCCTTAGTAGGCACCGTCTTAACCGCCGCCATTATTAAGTTAGCACCTAGTCAAGATGAATACGTTCCACGTGTTCAGTATGAACAAGGTGCGGCAGGTGCAGCCGCGTATTTGCATGCCTTAAGGGCAAATCAGGTCACCGGCGCAATTGATCAAGAGGATATTACTAGTGCTATCCAAAGTCTAGAGAATATGCCTGAGAGCAATATAGGATTGGCTTGGGATGAACGTGGTCCAGATAATAAAGGGGGAAGAACTCGTGGTTTGGCCATTAACCCTCAGAATCCAAGTGAAATGTATACTGGCAGTGTCAGTGGTGGCTTATATTTCAGTAATAATGCTGGCTTGAGTTGGACAGAAGTTAACCCAGAGCAAGAGAATTTGTCTGTTATGTCTATAGCCTATTCAAAGGATGGAGACGTGTATTATGGTACAGGTGAAGGTCTTTATAATACTTGGACTACTGGTTTTGGCGCTTCAACGTCATCTGGTTTTCCAGGTGCTGGGGTATTTAAAAAAGATGCCAATCAAACCTCATTTACTCAGTTAAGTAGCGCGTCAAATTTTGCTTCAATAGGCGCAATTATTACTGATCCGGCAGATAACAACAAACTATTCATGGCAACTAATGCCGGTATCCGAGCTTCTTTAGATGCAGGAGCCTCTTGGAGTAATCCAGTAACAGGAGTAGGTGCTCAAGCGGCTTGTTGGGACATTCACATGGACGCAGGCGGCAACATTTGGGGGACGTTAGGAGGTAGAACAATGAAATCTACTGATGGGGGATCTTCATTTACTGAAATAAGCAAATCGAGTGCTGGAACCTCTGGATTACCAAGAAGCGGTGGTCGAATTATGTTTGCTTCCGCAAAAAATGACCCGAACACTGTATATACGGTACATATTACTTCAGGTAACGCTCTTTCAGGCGTTTATAGAACCACAGATGGAGGTACTATTTGGTCAAAAATCGGCCAGAAATCGACTTATTTTGACCCGTTTTGTTCGTCTCAATGTCAAGGTGAATATGATTTAGCGATCGGAGTGGATGCTGCTAATAAAGATAGAATTATTGTCGGTGGTATATCAGTGTGGAGTTGGCAGCAAGGTCAGGGGTGGAACCAAGTAAATGGTTTTGGTCCATTCAATATTCATTCTGATAACCATGATGTGGTTTGGCACCCTACTGATAGTTCTAAGGTGTATATAGTCAATGACGGAGGTATTTACTATTCTAAAAACTCTGGAAGTACGTGGCAAACTTTGAATAAAAACTATATCACTACTCAATTTTATAATATCGGAATTTCGTCTGATCGCTATGTTGTTGGTGGTACTCAGGATAATGGTAGTTGGATTATGGATGGTACTGGAAACACTCCAAACACGGGCCGCTCATTAGGACCGGTTGATAATTTTTCTGGTGATGGAGGCTATTCTACCGTTTCGTGGTTAGTGCCGAAAATTTATTTTACTGAATACCAAGAAGGTCGCATAGGACGCAGTGAAAATAGAGGACAAAGTTTTAGTTCATTTTGGGATGACCGTTCTTCTCAAGCGATTGGATCATGGATGACACCCTTCTATCTTTATGAAAACAGTCAAGATGCTTTAAGTACAGACTCGGTTCAGTTTAAGGTGACAGAGGCAATACGATCTTTAGGATTTGCTAATGTTGGACAAGATACTTTTACAGGGAATATCAAGCCAATACAAGAAAGTGCCTTAATGGACGCATCTAGTTTCCAAGTTAAGAGCGGTACATTAGAGATTGTCTCAGATGCTACCGGAAACATGACGGGAGATGGCACCGGTAATTTTGATGCTGCAACAGGTGATTTCACTGTAGTGTTTTCAGGTGTACCAGCAGCAGAGATTGTTGCTACTGTTGATGTCAGTTATAATGCTGGGTCTACGGTAAGTCTTGGTTCTAATACTAATGGTCTTCCGTTTAATTATACGATTTCGAATGATTTGGGAATGGGCGATAGTATTATTGTTCAGGATCCTGTAAGTAGTATGTTCGTGGTAGGGTTCAGCGGTTCAGTTTGGATGACAAGAGGAGCATTAGACTTTATGGATACACCTGCTTGGTATAAATTAGCAAGTATTACGGGAACTGCTCAGGCAGTAGAAGTTAGTGAAGATGGTAATTACGCTTGGATTGGGACCAGCAACGGCCGAATTTATCGTATAGCTGGTTTACAAGGAGCGAGAAGTTTTAAAACTGCTGATTTAGATTCAGGTCAAACAGCATTGGACGTTGATTTGGTGTATTCGGTGATAGGTAGAAATATTACAAGTATTGCGGTTGATCCAAACAACAATGACAGAGTGTTATTTACCATGGGTAATTATAGCAATCAAAATTTTGTGTACTACAGTTCCAACGCGACATCAGCCAATCCAAACTTTACTGTTAAGGACGGTAATCTTGGTAATTTCCCAGTCTATTCAGCAACATTTGATAAGGGTAATTCCGCTTATGCGATCATAGGAACTGAATATGGGATTTTCTCTACAACTAATATCAATGCAGCGGCACCTTCATGGGGTGCAGATAATTCTGGACTAGCTCGTGTTCCTGTATTTACATTAAAGCAATACAGAACAGAAAAGAATAGTTCTGCGGATAATGATGTGATGGAAGGTGACATTTTCGCAGGTACGTTCGGAAGAGGAACATTCCAAACGACGACTTTAATGAGTACGCGCCCTGTATCAATTACGGAAAATGTGGATACCGAAAAACCTTCTACGGCAATTCGTTTGTTCCCTAATCCTGCGGAAGAGCTCACCACAATAGAAACCAACTTATCGGAAGGTTCTTACCAGATTGAGGTAGTTGACCTAAAAGGAAGAATTGTGCTCACCCAAGAATTTGAGGCAATCACATCTGGCCTAAATCAATTCACAATTAATATAGGTGATTTAAGCAACGGCATGTATATCATTGGTATTCAAGGAAGAGCCAATTCATACACTCGATTGATGGTTGCACATTAATCATACGGTAATAATAAATAGGAAGCCCTGCCTGATGGCAGGGCTTTTTTATTCTAGACAAATATCTTTACAACCATGGATGTAGAATTTTTGAAATACCCTATTGGAAAGGCGTCAATTGAAAGTGACCCTCCTATTGAGCGAGTAGAAGGTTGTATCGCCGTCATAGGTAGAATGCCTAAGCAGCTCATGGAATTTGCAAAAGCGCTAACGGATGAGCAATGGGATACATCATACAGACAAGAAGGTTGGACAATTCGTCAAGTAGTCCATCATCTTGCAGATTCCCACATGAATGGATTCAACAGACAACGTTTAGCTGTAACCTCTCTGGAAACACCAAAAGTTACTGGGTATCCACAAACGCTATTTGCCGCATTACCGGATTATACTTCAGATCCGTTTTTGAGTGTTATTTTACTCGCCAGTCTTCACGAAAAATGGGTTTCCTTTTTGAATGGTATAACGGAAACGGGATGGAAAAAGTCTTATTTCCATTTAGATGAGTCTAAGGAATACACAATGAAGGAAAGCGTTCAAATGTATGCTTGGCATTGCCAGCATCATATGGCACATATTCGTTTGGTAATAGATAAACAGTAACTGTTCTAATCCAGTATTTCTGAAATTTGTGTTGAACGCGCCGTTATGAGTCCATCTTCAACCTTAAAGTACAGTGGCATTTCTTGCACACCGAGTCTTTCTGTGATAATACTGCGTCCACCGCGCAGGTCACTAAGATGATTTCCGCCCAGCCCGTCTTGTGATATGGCTGAATACCATTCTCCAAGCGGACTCCGTTGTTGAGGCACCCCATCTAGAGATAACAGAATCCAATTGTCCATGTTTTGTTGTTGTGCTGCCCTTCGGAGATCACTGCGGCATTCTGTGCACCATGAGGCCCAAATTGCAACAACATGATTATCAAGAGACATCCTTTTTAAATGAACACTTTCTCCCTGAGGACTCTCTAGTATAAACTCTGGAAATGGATTACCCGGTACAAACTTCTGAGAGTTTTCCTTTACCGTTTGCGTAAAAACANAAGTTTCTTCAAACTCACCAATCCACATGTTGAAGGCCATGACATCTTTGGAGTAAGGTGCTAACCGCTGTAATTCAATATTCATTCTCCTCAGAACTTTTCGGTCAATCGAGTAATCAAGAACAGGATTTTGGCCAATCCTATGGTACACTGTCATAATATTAGATATTCTGCCGGGTGAGCTTTCTAAGCTGTCTAGAATACGCGCTCTGTATGCATCCGCATACTCAAAAAAAATACTATCTAAAGAAGTAATTCCATTAAAAGTTGCACTATCCGCATAGGTAGCCTTTATATCATCAAGACTGTCAATTAGGTTGATAAGATCGATCTGCATTTTTCGCTGTGCGCCGAGCCAATTATTTTCTACATCACCTGAAATAAACCCTTGAGAGTCAAGAGTCAATTCTGTTGTGTTTGGTCCTATTACAGCATGAACTACAGGTAATTCTCCTTCAATAGGCAAAAAACTTATCATTTGAAGGGTGTCAAAAGAAACCTCGAAAACATCGCGTCCAATAATTTCAAGACTATCCATGACTGAAAACGTTCCATCGGCCTCTCTGTATTGAATGGCATAAGAACCTTTTTTATCTAGCTCAAACTTAATGAGGGTAGGTTGCTCCTGTGAACAAGATATTAAGGTAATAAATCCAAGAAGTGCACCTAATTTACGCATCCAACTTCTCACGCAACAAAGCGCTCGCTTTTTTAGGATCTGCACTGCCACGACTGTATTTCATCACCTCGCCCATAAAGAGCCCGATAAGTCCTTTTTTACCCGAGCGGTACTCCTCAATCTTTTCTGGATAAACAGCCAATGCTTGGTCTACCCATGCTTGCAATTGGTCGCTATCACCTTGTTGTATCCAGCCGTTCGATTCACACATAGCCGCGGCATCAGCCGATGGATTTTCCAAAAGCGCAGGGAATAGCTTTTGGGTGGCAGTTGAAATAGAAATCTTTTCCTCATCCACAAGCGATTGAATCCCTGCCAAGGCCGAAGGTTGAATAGGGAATTCTTCAATCTCAACGCTTTGCTCGTTCAACCATGATTTGACAGGGCCAATCAACAAGTTGGTGGCGCCTTTGTAATTAGATGTATGCTTAATAACCTCTTCAAAATAAAGTGCAAAGGCCTTGCTATCTGTAAGTACAAAAGCATCGTATTCGCTTAAGGCCAATTCCTTCGTGTATTTCACAAACAATTCGTAGGGCAGAGGTGGCATGTTTTCACGAACTCCGGCCACATAACTTTGTGGTACAATGACAGGAACTAAGTCTGGCTCAGGGAAGTAGCGGTAGTCGTGGGCATCTTCCTTGGAGCGAAGTCCAATAGTGATGTTCTTGGCTGCATCGTAAGTACGTGTTTCTTGGAAAATATTCACACCAGATTCAATCAAATCAATCTGCCGAATAATTTCGAAGTCAATTGCCTTCTGTACGTTACGAAACGAATTCATGTTCTTCACCTCCACTTTCGTACCGAATTTGAGAGTACCTTTTTTTCTTACGGAGATGTTCAAATCTGCACGCAACGAACCTTCCTCCATATTGCCGTCAGAAATCTCTAAGTAACGGACCAGTTTTCTAATCTCACTCAAGTAGCTATATGCTTCCTCACCGTTTTTGATTTCAGGCTCTGAAACAATCTCGAGTAGCGGTATGCCTGCACGGTTCANGTCAACAAGGGTATTGAAGGGGTCAATATCGTGAACGCTCTTACCAGAATCCTCTTCCATGTGGATACGGGTTAGGTTGATATTCTTATCCTTACCCTCGGCGTCTTTGATACGTATAAAACCTTCAGTACAAATAGGTGTAGTATCCTGAGTAATCTGATAGCCTTTTGGTAGATCTGCGTAGAAGTAGTTTTTACGAGCAAATTCATTTCGCTCACGAATAGTGCAATCACAAGCAATACCCAACTTGACAGCATAGTTCATCACTGATTTGTTGAACACGGGCAACGTACCTGGATGACCTAAGCTTATTGGGCTTACCTGAGTATTTGGAGAGGCGCCATAGGTGGTTGCATCACCACAGTACGCCTTGCTCTGCGTGCTTAATTGCACGTGAACTTCAATACCAATAACCGGTTCGTATGTATCGTAAATACTAGACATCCAAGGGGAATTTAGAGCGCTAATTTACACTTTTTAGACCTGTTTTTGTTGCCGATTTTTAAACACTTCTTCAATCTTAGTCACCATGGCATCGAGTAGGGGCTGAACATCGCTAACAGGCTGAATTTCAATATCCCAAACGCTTAGTTTTATAGGGCTGTTTTCAGCTTCAATCAGTGGAGCCAACTTAACAGCATCTTTGGCGGTACAATGCACGCGGTATTCGAATTTCTTCGAAGCACTTTCAATGCGTACAAGATCTGCAGAAGTGTAGCGATAGTGGTCCCGGAATTTCATTTCGTCTCCACTGAAATCAATTTGTTTTTTCACGAAATAAAAGAAGTCATTAGGCTTAGCTATACCGCAGACCATAATTCCCGGAGCCTTTACTCCAGATAGTAGGATGATTTCTCTTTTTAAATAATAATCCGGTACACTTTTCCATTCGCGCTTAACCCAAGCAGGCGTATTTTCTCCATTGCTAACTATAGCGTCAATATTGGTGTGAGGAATTTCACGAAGACGGCCTTGCGGAAGTAATGTATCGTATTCAAATAGTCGATTCTTTTGACATACGATGGAGAAGTCTTTATGTAATTCATAATACTGCAGTCCATCGTCGAGAATCAAAACAGCTTTATCTGTTTTGGCCACCGTTTTAGCAAGATTGCAACTCTCGATACGGTTTTTACCCACTATGGTGGGGTGATTTGAGGCGTGGAGCACAGCTTCATCGCCATAGATTCGAGCATTTTGACTATTGACCAAGGTGCTGGCTTTTGTGGTGCCTTTATATCCTCGTAGAATAATAATGGGCTCATAGCCAAGTAACTGTAATTTACTGGCTANCCATTGAGTAATTGGTGTTTTACCTGTGCCGCCCGCTTGGAAATTTCCAATACATATAACAGGAATGTTGGATTTAAATACACTTCTTGATCGTCGGGTATTATCGAATTTTTGACCAATCAAATACAATATTTGAAGCAGCCATAATCCGCGCGGGAAGCTGAAATATTTAAAAATGCTCACAACACCCCCGCTTTGCGCAAAGATTCTTCCTGACTATTGATGTCATTTGGATCGAACCACTCCGCACCTTTGAAGCGCTTGAAATAGGTCAATTGCCGTTTGGCGTAACGACGGCTGTATTGTTGAATCAGTTCAGTAGTTCGATCTAAATCGTATTGCTCCTTGAAATACGGCCACCATTCGCGGTAGCCAACCGTTTGAAGTGCTAACAATTCTTGATATGATTCTAAAGATCGTGCTTCCTGTTCAAGACCATTCGCAATCATCAAGTCTACACGACTGTTAATACGATCATATAATTTCCCTCTATCCATATTCAATACCCAATTTACAATCTTAAACGGCCTCTCCTTCGGGGTATTGTTCAATTGCTTTGAATACTTTTTACCGGTAATGGCAATAACCTCCAATGCACGAATCACGCGACGCGGATTACGTACATCTACCTTAGCGGCATGCTCAGGATCCAATTGCTCTAACTCTGCTTTAAGCGCAGGTAAGCCTTCCTTTTGAGATCTGAGCTCGAGAGCTTCCTTAATTTTTGAGTCTGTAGGTAATGGGTCCAATCCGTGTAGCAGGGCGTCGATATACATCCCAGACCCGCCTACAGCTACAATGATATTATGCGATTCAAACAGTTCTTCTAATGTGCCAAGGGCTAATTTTTCATATTCCCCTGCTGTCAAGGGCTGTTGGATGCTTCTATCTGCTATGAAATAATGTGGTATTCGGTCTAACTCTTCCTTGGATGGAGGTGCGCTTCCTATGGCTAATTCTTTATAACATTGTCTACTATCGGTAGAAATAATTGGGCAACCAAGCTTCTCTGCCCAGTACAGAGAAATACCGGTTTTCCCAACTGCTGTGGGACCGCAAATATTAAGGAGATATTTTTTAGACATTGAACAGTCTTGGAATTTTAGTTGAAAATACGTAATTTGATAGAACCGCTTTTATTCTGCCATGCACACAAAATCATTTGAAATATCACGTAAAGAAGCTGCCCAGTTGAATTTTGACAACGGTGAGATTTTATCGGATCACGTTGCAGTACGCAAGCGTTCTGAAGCCATTCACAAGGCTACCTATTTGGGTAACCTTAAGCATCAAAAAGTTGTTATTTCATTTAACACAGGTTCATCTGTTTACAAAGTACATACGACCATTTGGTTGACTTATGGGAATTATATTTTCCTAAAGGACAATGTTCAAGTACCTGTTGAACGTATACTGGCTGTGGACTTCTAGTAATCATAACCTGAAGCATCTTGGTCTTCCTCGTCTTTTTCTTTTGGAAGAGTACCGCTACTTAAATCGTCTAAACCGTATAAATCATTGAGTTCGTTCTCTGTCAACTCGCTAGGATCTTTTGAACTAAAAGAGGAATCTGTTTTTACAGGTAATTCTCCAACACTAGAGAGAACAACAAATTTTTCAAAGCCTTCTTCTTCCTCAGTTTTCACAACTTCTAAGTAAAAGATATTCATGTCTAGAAAATTATAGACATACAAGCCATTTGTACTTGCTTTAAAAAATTCTTCGACCGTTCGCGCCTCCATGCTTGGCATATTCTCATTCATTGCAAACATGGGCAATTCATCTCCTTGGTCCCAATTCGCATTGCTGTAATAAAAGCTTGCCATTTCTCCCGGTTGCAATCCAAAGTGGGTATAAATATGTTCGTGCAATGCCATCATACTCGCACTTCCTTTGATGCGAATTTCCTTTAAGACGGTATCTTCTGTATCTGCTATTACTCGTAAGAAAAACTCCATAATTATTGTTTCAATCCTAATTGTTTTGCAACATCTTCCATTTTTAGCCTAGCTGCTTCTTTTTCATTGGGAATTTGTCCTTCAAGGATAGCCTCTTTAATGGCTTCCTTAATCGCTCCAATAACAGGGGAAGGACCAATTCCAAATTGTTCCATGATTTCTTTTCCGCTTACTGGAGGCTGAAAATTCCTCAAGTGATCGCGCTCCTCAACTTCTTTAAATTTTAAACGTACTTCTTTGAAATTATTCAAATAACGTCTTTTTTTCTTCTCGTTTTTTGTGGTTAAGTCTGCTTCACAAAGTAACATCAAGTCATCCACATCATCTCCTGCATCAAACAACAGACGACGTACAGCTGAGTCGGTCACTGAATCGTCTACGAGTGATGCGGGACGTGAACTCATCATAACCATCTTTTGCACAAATTTCATCCTGGTGTCAGTTGGTAAATGAAGGCGCTTGAATAATTTTGGAATCATTTTGCTNCCCACAAATTCGTGACCGCGGAAAGTCCAGCCTTGCGGTTTAATAAACTTCTTGGTTTTAGGCTTTCCTATGTCGTGTAATAGTGCTGCCCATCTAAGCCAAAGGTTCTCTGAAGTTTTTGATAGGTTATCCAATACTTCTAGAGTGTGATAGAAATTATCTTTATGCAGATGTCCTTCTACCTCTTCTACGCCTTGCAAAGCACAAATCTCTGGCAGAATCTCATTCATCAAGCCACTGGTAAATAAAAGGCCTAATCCATAGGAAGGCCGCTCTACAGACATTAATTTATTTAGCTCTTGAGCAATTCTTTCAGGGGCAACAATGTCAATTCTAGAGGAAAGATCTCTAATATTTTTCAAAGTAGCTGACTCAATTCTAAAATTCAATTGGGCCGCAAAACGTATAGCTCTCATCATTCTCAAAGGATCGTCATCAAAGGTTTGATTTGGATTAAGAGGAGTTTGAATGTTTTTGTTTTCTAAATCTTTTCTACCGTTGAACGGGTCAATTAACTCACCCCATTTTGCCTTATTAAGGCAAATAGCCATGGCGTTAATGGTAAAATCTCGACGATTTTGATCGTCTTCTAAGGTACCGTCTTCTACCACTGGGTTACGACTGTTTCTATTGTAGCTTTCTTTTCGAGCACCAACAAATTCTAAATCCACTCCATGGGCATTCATATGAGCAGTTCCAAAACTTTTAAATACACTGAGCTTCGGTTTAGTCTTGAAGCCTTTACGAACCTCCTTAGCTAATGCTATTCCGCTACCTACGGTAACAAAATCAAGGTCCATTTTAAAAGGACGATTCATTAACCTATCACGCACATACCCTCCTACTACAAAACACTCTAGTCCGAGTCGGTCTGCAGATTCTCCGACTATTTTAAATATCGGTTGGTCTAAAAAGTGCATATAAGTGCTCATTAAAAAGGACGCTCAGAGAGTTTTGAAAAATATATGCCGGAAACTAGTAAGATGATTAACAAGAAATACATCGCAAGATTGGTTCTTTTAATTTTTGCGAGCCACATATCTTCTTTCTCTTTACCTGTCATTACAATTGGATAGAGTAATGGAAAAATCATGAAGCTTTCTTTCCACCAGTTCAGGTCTTTCTTATGGGTGAAGTTACGTTTGTAAAAATCCATCCAATTCCCTGGATTTTTCTTGTTTTTTTCTCTTAAATATTGAAAATGAAGAGACCATTTATAACTATAAACAGCTAATAAAATCAGTGCAGTAAGGACGAATTGTAAACTTTGACTAAAGGTCATTTTAAACGCAATTTTTTGACTTCAACGTAACGCCACTTTACAGCACGATACATCCAGAGGCTATAGGAAAATCCTTGTTGGCCATCAAAAATACCGCCTTTTATGATGAAGTGCTTAAAAAATCGCCACGAAGGTTTCACTTTTAAATGGAACCAGCCAACCTTGCTTACCTGGCTTTTATAATCTTTGGCCTGCCGGACGGCATAACCTTTGATTTTTTGCTCCCAATGTTGAGGGTTTTTGTACGTGTGATGAAACAAATCTCCGGTTAAACCTGTAGACTTAGAAAGCACTTTTTCGTGCACATTGAGCTCTTTAAAGCGTACCTCTTTTGGCAGAAGTCGGACTACAAAGTCATTTTGCAATCCGCTATACTTCATCTTTCTGCCCTGGAAGAAGTGAACCCTTTTGAAGGAGTAAGGCATATGCCCTTGGGTTTTAGAATTTTTCCAATCGGTCAAGGATGCTATTAGTTCAGGGCTTAAGATTTCATCACAGTCTATGACTAATATCCATGGATGTTGACATTGAATCAACCCCCAATTCCGTTGTTCTCCCCAATTTTTTAATTCACGGTGAAAAACTATTGCACCAGCGTTTCTCGCAATATCTGGGGTAGAATCTGAGGAGCCTGAGTCAACTACAATGATTTCATCCGCAATGGAATGAATACTATCAAGCGATTTCTCCATGATATCCTCCTCATTAAAACTGAGGTACAATACGCTAAGAGAAGTGCTCATTATACTGCAACGTTATGTGTACGAAGGGCCTCATTCAGTGANGTTTTCTTATCCGTACTTTCTTTTCTTTGTCCAATTATCAATGCACAGGGTACATGATATGTTCCAGCAGCAAAGCTCTTTGGTATGGTCCCGGGAATGACAACGCTACGGGAAGGAATACGGCTACGATATTCAATTGCTTCATGCCCAGTTACATCTATGATTTTTGTAGAGGCAGTTAACACGACATTTGCGCCTAATACAGCTTCTTTTTCTATATGAACCCCTTCTACAACAATACACCTAGAACCAATAAAACAATTGTCTTCAATGATTACTGGAGCAGCTTGCAACGGTTCAAGAACACCACCAATTCCTACTCCGCCGCTTAAATGAACATTTTGTCCAATTTGGGCACACGAGCCAACTGTGGCCCAAGTATCAACCATGGTCCCACTTTCCACATAGGCGCCAATGTTAATATATGAGGGCATCATTACTACACCTGATTCTATATATGCACCGTGTCTTGCGACAGCATGCGGCACAACACGAACTCCTTTTTGTGCATAATCTATTTTTAGGGGAATCTTATCGTGGAATTCAAACGGCCCCACTTCAATAGTTCTCATTTCTTGAATAGGAAAGTATAGAACAACGGCTTTTTTTACCCATTCATTTACAATCCATCCTTCATCCGTTGGTTCAGCTACCCTCAAGGTGCCCGAGTCTAAAGCAGCAATGACCGAGCGTATTGCATCCCGTGTTTCCTGAAGCNTCAGTAATTCCCTGTTTTCCCAAGCTTGTTCTATAACAGCTTTTAATTCTCCCATGCTTTTCATTCTATTCGTATGCTACGAATTTAACGCTTCCTCCTGAAAGACTACCTTTGAGTTATGGCGAAAGTATTAGCATTAGACATTGGAGGTAAACGTACAGGAATAGCGGAGAGTGATCCGTTGCAAATGATGGCATTCCCTCTTAAAACAGTTGCTACAACAGAATTAATGGAAATACTTGAAAATTACATTTCATCTGAGAAGCCAAGGACGGTTGTGATAGGAAAGCCAGCGATGCTCAGAAAAGGACCTACTGACAGCACAGAGATAATTGAGATGTGGGCAAAAAAAATACATCTGAGATGGCCTCTTTTGGAAATTATTTTCGTGGATGAAGATTTCACTTCTCAGGAAGCCGCGCAGATGCTTATTAGAGGAGGGATGAGGAAGTCAAAGCGCAAAGAAAAGGGGGCGGTAGATAAAGTAGCTGCCTCGCTGATTTTAGAGCGTTATTTAGCCATGCACTAACTATCTTTGACCACTGAAAGGTTTTCAATTATGATTTTACCGGTTGTTGCCTATGGCAATCCAGTTTTAAATAGAGTAGCAGAGGAAATTGATCAGGATTATCCTGGTTTACAACCGCTGATAGCCAATATGTACGAAACCATGTACAATGCGCAGGGTGTTGGCTTGGCTGCTCCTCAAGTTGGCCGAGGAATTCGTTTGTTTATTATAGACGCAAGTCCCTTTGCCCAAGAGGAGGAGGAAGATTATCATACGCTCAAAGAGTTCAAAAAGACATTCATTAATCCAATTATTATAGAAGAGAATGGAGATGAATGGGGCATGGAAGAAGGTTGTCTAAGTATTCCGGATGTTAGAGAGACCGTAAACAGAAAAGAGCAATTGATTATTGAATATTATACTGAGGATTGGGAACTAGTAGAGGAAACGTATACTGGATTAGCAGCTAGGGTCATACAGCATGAATACGATCACATTGAGGGCGTCTTGTTCACAGATTACTTAAAGCCATTACGAAAAAGGCTTATTAAGGGTAAGTTAGGCTCTATTGAGCGGGGTGACATTAGTGTTGATTACCCAATGAAATTTCCAAAGCAAAGATGAGAATAGTTATTGCAGCTCTTTTGTTTTTACATGCGTGCTCTGCTCCGGATCAAGAGTCGGACAATGACACATCTTTAATACTGACAGGAGATTCTGCCATATTTTTTTTTACTAAAATTGATTCAGGGATTGCCACTTCAGAAGAATTAAGGCGTGCAAGGAATTACTTCATTAAGGAAGATAGTTTGGTGGTTAGTGATGCGAAAAGATTAATGCAGGCTGGTTTAGTTCTTATGAGTGGTGAAGATAATTACCTCTATGGGGTCAACTACTTAATTAAGTTAACAAAAAAGTATCCCCTTCATCCTTTTGCACCAGAAGCATTGATGCAACTCGCCTTGTTTTTTGAAAACAGGTTTGGAGACTTGGAACGCTCAGAAACATACCTTCGAGAAATTATAGACAGGTATCCTGAACACGAATTAGCTCCGCAAGCGCAGGCGCTATTGCAGTTAAGTGATGATGAGGAATTGAATACAATACAAAATTGGTTAAATAAAGAATAAATGGATTTAAGAACAGTTCTGTCGGTTTCAGGTAAACCGGGTCTTTTTAAATTAATATCGCACCAGAAAAATGGTGTGGTTGTAGAGAGTTTATTGGATGGTAAGCGCACCTCCATTCCTGCATCTGCAAACGTAAGTTCATTAGGTGATATTGCCATTTATACCTACGAAGAGGAGGTTCCGTTAAGAGAGGTATTTATCAAAATGGCTGAAATTTCTGACTCTAAAGAAGNCTTGAGTCATAAAAGTTCCAAAAATCAATTGGAAGATTATTTTGGTGAAGTGCTCCCAAAGTTTGATCAAGAGCGCGTGTATGCTTCAGATATTAAGAAAGTCGTACAATGGTATAATATCCTTGTAAAAAACGATTTATTAAAGATTCTAGAAGAGGCGGATGATGCGGAACCAGAAGAATAAAAAATGAATTCTAGAGAAGCTAAATTAGACGCTTTTGGTAGACTGTTGGATATCATGGATACATTGAGAGAAGAGTGTCCTTGGGATCGTAAACAAACTCTTGAAACCTTGCGGCATTTAACCATAGAGGAAACCTATGAATTAGCTGATGCTATTGAGGCAAAAGATTTGCGGGAAATTAAAAATGAATTAGGTGATTTAATGTTGCATATGGTCTTTTACTCCAAGATTGGTAGTGAAAAAAGGGCTTTTGATATTGCGGATGTGTTAAATACTGTTTGCGAGAAATTAATCCACCGCCATCCGCACATTTACGGTGATGTTGAGGCTAATACGGAAGAAGAGGTTAAGGCCAATTGGGAGGCAATTAAGCTAAAAGAAAAAGGTACAACAAGTGTTCTTCAAGGCGTGCCTAAGGGGTTACCTTCACTAGTAAAGGCCATTCGAATAGGAGATAAGGCCCGCGGAGCAGGTTTTGACTGGGATAAGCCTCAAGATGTATGGGGTAAAATCAAGGAAGAATTAAGTGAATTTGAAGAAAGCCAATTATCTCAAAATCAGAATGATATAGAAGGTGAGTTTGGTGATTTATTGTTTTCTCTAGTGAATTTTGCACGTTTAAGTGAAATCGATCCAGAGCTCGCGCTAGAACGGACCAATAAAAAATTCATCTTTAGATTTTCATACATGGAGGAAAAGGCTAGAGCGAGTGGTAAGAGTCTGTCTGACATGCAATTAGTGGAAATGGAGAAATTGTGGGAAGAAGCTAAAGGTATATCTAAAGACTAATTTAGTTTTAAAAATGAGTAAATTACGTAAAAAAGTAGGGGTGTAGCTTTACTGAATATGTTGAAATAGTGTAATTTAGAGCTATGAAAACTATTCATCTTATTCGTCATTCAAAAAGTTCTTGGGCTATAGACGGCATTGAAGATTGTGACCGGCCATTAAAAGGAAGGGGTATACGAGATGCCCAAATGATGAGTCAATTTCTCAAAAATGAAATTTCAGATGCGCACGAATTACTATGGTGTACGTCACCCGCTATACGTGCTCTTCACACTGCGTTCATATTTGCACGTACACTAGGTGTCCAAGAGAATAAAGTATGTATTAATGATGCTTTATATGCATGTGACGCGTCGGAAATGCTGCACTTTCTTCAAATGACTTCCGAAGACCATAATGCTGTAATTATTTTCGCACATAATCCAGCTATCACTCAAGTGGTGAATCAAATCACCAACGCTAGAATTAATAATGTACCAACATCTGGTATGGTAAGCATTCGTTTTGAATGTGAAAATTGGAAAGGTATAGCTGCTGGAGCTGAATTGATTCAATTTCAATATCCAAAAGGAATAACGCGCTAGATGGTGTCAAATAATTCATATTTCAACAGAGATATTAGTTGGTTAAGCTTTAACGAACGTGTGCTTCAAGAAGCTGAGGATAGGTCGAATCCGTTAATAGAGCGTCTTCGATTTTTAGGTATCCACTCTAAAAATATGGATGAGTTTTTCAGGGTAAGATATTCTTATATCCGCCGGCTAAGACTTAGTAAGGACGAAGGTCTAGATGATGATCTAGAAGGGTATACCCCTGGAGACTTACTTTCAAAGTTAAGTACGATTGTTACCGAGCAGCAGCAGCGTTCTCAGAATATTTATGATGCGTTGAAGACAGCTTTCAAACAATTTAATATTGAAATAATTAATGAAAAGCAGCTGACAGCCAATCAAGCGGCGTTTGTGCGGCACTTGTATAGAGACAAGATAAGTCCTGCTCTCACCAATTTGATGATTAATCAAA
Source organism: Flavobacteriales bacterium (assembly GCA_002707525.1). GTDB lineage: Bacteria > Bacteroidota > Bacteroidia > Flavobacteriales > Schleiferiaceae > UBA10364. Next base: position 40,511 of record PAND01000019.1, on the reverse strand, counting down.
CAACGTCTTTTCCCTTTTTACGCGATAAGAGTATTTATCTAGCTATTAAATTGACAAAAGGAGCTAACGAACAGCATTCCATTATTGAAGTACCCTATTCTGTTTCAGGCCGTTTTGTTCGATTACCTAAATATGGAAAACAATATGTCATGTATATGGATGATGTATTAAGGCATAATCTCGATAGCATTTTCCACACGATTAAATACGATCACATTGAAGCACATACTTTAAAGATTACTAGAGATGCTGAATTATCCTTGGATGATGATGTGAGCAGATCGTTTATAGAAAAAATTCAACGAGGATTACGAAATCGCAGAGAGGGAGATTTAGTACGATTCGTTTATGACAAAAATATAGCAGATTCTTCTTTAAAGATTTTGGTTGATGGCCTNGAGGTAAGTGCATTAGATACGCTTATCCCTGGTGGTCGATATCATAACAAAAAAGATTTAATGCAATTTCCTAACATGGGAAACCCAGATTTGGAATTTAATCAGCATAAACACGTGCCTCATCCAGAAATTGATGTGGACAGAAGCATTATCAAGGTCCTCAAACGTCAAGATATAATGCTCTTCACGCCCTATCAAGACTTTGGTATAATCATTCGACTTCTTCGTGAAGCGGCTATTGACGAAAAGATCAAAGAATTGAAAGTGACCTTATACCGACTTTCAGATGAAAGTCAAATTATTTCTGCTCTTATTAATGCTGCAAAGAACGGCAAGCATGTTACCGTATTTATAGAGTTGCAAGCTCGATTTGATGAGGCTAATAATATCAAATGGACCAACCGTCTGAGAAGTGAAGGAATTAAAGTAGTAAGTGGTGTTCAAGGGCTAAAAATACATTCAAAATTAGCCCTGATCAGACGTGACGAAGGAAAGGATAAGTTAGTCGATTATTGTATCATCGGAACTGGTAATTATCACGAGGGTACTGCCAAGATTTATACTGATTATCACTTAATGACATCGGATAAACGAATATCAAAAGAAGCACGTAAGGTTTTTCAGTTTATAGAAGCCCCATATAAACAATACAATTTCAAACATCTTTTTGTAAGTCCAAATACGACTCGGTCGAATATTGAGAGATTGATTGATCGTGAAATTGAGAATGCTAAAGAAGGTAANGTGGCTAAATTTTGGGTAAAGATTAATTCAATTTCAGACCACAGAATGATCGATAAGCTATATGAAGCTAGCGATGCAGGTGTTAGCATACGAATGATTGTCAGGGGAATTTTCTGCTTAGACTTAAATAATCCAAAAGCGCATAATATCTCCGCCATAAGCGTTGTAGGCAGATTCTTAGAACATACTCGTGCCTTTTGTTTTCATAATTCAGGAAAACCAGAATATTATATTTCTTCTGCAGATTGGATGGGAAGAAATTTGAATAGAAGAGTGGAAGTTACAGTTCCTATTTATGACGAATCCATACAACGGGAAATCAGAGATCATTTTGAAATCTTGTGGAAAGACAATTCAAAATCACGAATATTAGATGCTGACCAAAAGAACAAGTACCGGGTTCAGCACGGACCTAAAATAAATGGTCAAGAGGAACTTCATGAATATGTACGGAAATTGTTGAGCAAAGGGTAGGCTATGATTGTAACAAAACTGGGTGCCATAGATATTGGCTCCAACTCAGTAAGATGTCTAATTGTCAATGTGATTTTTAAAGATGGTTATACGTACTATAAAAAGGTAAGTATGATACGCTTGCCCGTTCGCTTAGGTCAGGATGTTTTCAAATACGGTAAGATTCGAAGCATTACACGTGAGAGATTTTTGGAAGGAATGAAGGCTTATGATCACTTGTTATCTGTTCACGGTGTACAAGATTTTCGTGCAGTAGCAACATCCGCAATGCGTGAAGCTAGTAATAGTGAGTATTTGGTCCAACGAGTGAGTCGTAAGACCGGCATAGAGATTGAGATTATTGATGGTAAAGAAGAGGCTCGACTTGTTTTCTCAAGCAAGTTGTATGATAGCATTAATGCACATGTAAGCAACTTTGTCTACATAGATGTTGGAGGTGGTTCTACAGAAATTTCAATTATAAAAGATAGAAAGGTTTTACAATCCAAAAGTTTTAAAATAGGAGGTGTTCGCTTGATGAACGAAATGGTTGACCATGCTGAATGGAATGAGATGCAAAGTTGGTTGGAAAATCACGCCGGATCTATTACTAAGAAGGCCGCCATTGGGGCAGGAGGTAACATAAACAAANTACATAAACTAAGTTTACGACCAGTGACCGAACCGTTGAGCTACGAATACGTTCAGAAACAGTATGTCGTTATTCAATCACTTGATGTAGAGCGTCGTATTACCGAAATCGGATTGAATTTTGATCGTGCAGATGTCATTACTTTTGCATTAGAGATATATCTGAAGGCCATGAAGTGGTCGGGTTGCCCTGAGATCTATGTGCCGAAAATTGGAGTAAGTGATGGTCTTATTCGCGACTTGTATCACAGAGAATATCGTTCTAAGGTTGAACAATAGGTGAATTACAACTTGCAATAAATAACAGCCGGAATAAACGACTTATGAGATTATAGAAAAGGTCAATTAATTTTCTACCTCTAGAATGAACACTCTCTTTATTTTTACAAAAATAATTTGAAAATTATGGCAGTACAATTAGCAACAGATGCAGATTTCGTTCAAATAGTGAAAGACAATGACCGAGTTGTGGTCAAATACTTCGCAGATTGGTGTGGCGCATGTAAAATGTTCTCTCCTAAATACAAAAGAGTAAGTAATGAAGAAGCCCATGAAGGAATAATTTTCCTAGAAGTAAATGCCGAACATAGCCCAGAAGCAAGAAAAGCTGGGGGAGTTGATAATCTACCTTTTCTAGCCTCTTTCAAAGCCGGCTCATTGGCAGAAGGCTCTGCAGCCAGTAAAGAAGAATACTTNCGTAAGCTTATAGATTTGACTGCCTAAATGGAATGACAATATGTAACCTAAGCCTCTAGTTGTACTAGGGGCTTTTTTGTTGCTGTGATTCGCAACTAAAGGATGACCTAAGCCCTAATTCTAGAATACGTGCAGTTCAAATGCAGCTCCAAAATATAAGCTAAAGTAAAGGAGTTGGAATATGTGAAACAGAACAAAGAAGTAAGTTTCCAGTGGCCCATTAGGGCCACTGGATAAACTTCGTTTACTTACAAAATACTCTGTTTTATCCCTCTTGGCGAAGTATTGGGTGATATTTGTGTCTGGGAAAACGAAAGGGGCCCGCCAAGACCCCTTTCTACCTAAACCGCCATGAAAATCTGCAAATGCAGAATGTTCCATACCTCTATAACCTAGTTGTTGTAAGTAGGTTCACGCAAGGAGTAAAAAAAAGGCACTTTTTTTTATAAATTTCATTTCATTTGTTTTAATCCTTGTGTTTATAGGCGGTACCGATTGTATGGACAGTTTTAGATTTATGCTCTAGGGACTAGTTTTTAAATCTTCAAAGCATAAAAAACCCCGTTTGCGTAACACGCAAACGGGGTTTTTTTAGCCTAAGAAGTCTTTAGTTCTTACTGAGGTAATCAGCAACTCCTTCATGGGTTTCTTTCATTGCTTCTTTACCGGGAGTCCAATTTGCAGGACATACTTCTCCTTTTTCTTCAAAGTATTGAAGTGCNTCAACCATACGCATTGCTTCATCTACAGAACGACCTAACGGGAAGAAATTGACTAATTGGTGCATTACTGTGCCTTCCTTGTCAATCAAGAACAGTCCTCTATAAGCAATCATTTCACCAGAGGCATCCAGATTGCCTGCTTCATCATATGTCCATTCTCCGTCTAGAACGTCGTAATTGTGTGAGATTGTTTTGTTGGTGTCTGCAACAATTGGATAGGTTATCCCTTGAATACCACCTTGGTCCTTATTCATTTGCAGCCAGCCCCAATGACTTTGCTCAGTATCTGTGCTTACTGCAATAAGTTCAACTCCTTTTGATTCAAATTCAGATTTACGCGCTTGAAAAGCGTGCAATTCTGTTGGACACACAAATGTGAAGTCTTTTGGATAGAAGAATAAGATTACATATTTACCGGAGTAATCAGATAATTTGAAGTCTTCAATGATTTCTTCACCATTGATTACTGCAGATGCAGTAAAATTGGGTGCTTTTTTGCCAACTAATACAGCCATAATTAAATTTTNTTATTGATTTCAAAAATACGATAGAGGCAGTCTAACTCAGTTAAAATTGAATTAAGTTTTATCTATAAGTAGGACGGTAGAAACTATATGAGGTTTGAAGGCTAAAAGAGGAATAGGCTTAAAGAAATTCCTGCAGCTACAACTAACATCTTTATAGCGTTGAATTGGTGGTTAGAAGCACTTTCAAATAGAATGGTTGTACTGACGTGGAGTAATAGCCCCGCAGCAATACCAAGTAGCGGCAAGAAATAAGTGGGTTCAAAATAGGTATATATCGCAAAGGCATTACCCAAAGGTGAGCACATAGCGAAAAGTAGTATGCCTATAACTACCTTCCAGCTTGATAGCTGTGCAGATCTTAATGCAGTAGCTACAAGCAGGGCAATTGGCACCTTATGCAAAGCAACGGACCACAATAGACCGTCGGAGGTATGGTTATGATGTTCATGAAATTCACCGTCTAGGCCAAGCGGCATACCTTCTAAAAAGGCATGAATGAACAAGCCTATTAATGGCAGTAAAGGAATTCTATTTCTATGAATGTGTAAATGGCCGTGCTCAAGTCCCTTGCTTATAAAATCGAGCACTAATTGAATGCCAAATCCTAAAAGCACCCAATATCCTCCGTTTGGACTATCAAAAACTTCTGGCAATAGATGTGTTAGCAAGGTTCCAAATAGGAACGCACCTGAAAAAGCTAAACTCAGTTTAAAGAATGAACTTTCTGTCTTGACAATATAAGAGGCTAAACCTCCAATAATAACAGCTGCAAAAAGTACTAAGGATATCATTACTGGGATTTTTTGGCTATGATAACCATTCGATTACTGCTCTTTTCACTATAGGAACTAAGGTCATAGTCACCAGCAATTTCAACAACATCTAATCCTGCTTTTTCTAACATATTTTTGAAATCATTTGCACTAAATGCTCGAACTCGTTCTTCAAACTTAGAAATATTGCTATTGTGATTGACGCTTATATTTTTAACAATATATCCTTTTTCAATTTTACGGGTTATTTGGTAGGTCGCCATNTCTGTATGAACTACGTCATCCGGAATTAGGTTTTCGGTTATTTTGCCTGTGTTCATAAAATCCATGACTAATCTGCCATTGGGTTTTAATGTATTTGCCATGTTCTTAATAGCCAGTTCATGACTAGTGTCGTCTTCGAAATAACCAAAACTAGTGAACAAGTTCATGACCCAGTCGAACGGGCCTAAGGGCAATTNCTTGAGCATATTGCCTACTTCAAAACGTAGATGTTTATGTTCGAACTGACGTGCATAATCAATACTTTCTGGACTCAGATCAACACCAACCGTTCTTAGCCCTAGTTCTGAAAGTACCCTCGCATGCCGTCCTCGTCCACAGGCCATGTCCAGAGCGCTTTCCCCGTTTTTTACATGAAGTTTAGTGCATAGTTCCTTGATAAAACGCAAGGCTTCATGATCGTCTCTATGCTTGTATAAGTCGTGGTAATAAGGGGTATTAAACCAGTGGGCGTACCAGGGTGTAGACATTAGCGAGTTAATTCAATAACAAATGGTTGGAACATCTTAATAATAGCCACTAAAATTACGCCAATTAATACTTTTCTAGTAATTGCATTTGCCTTTGGGTGGTGAACCACTTTTTTTGCGCCAAATCTTGCTCCAGATGCCGTTCCGACTGCTAAGCTCAGGCCGTAAACCCAATCAATGGAGCCGCTAATAGCGAATATGATAAAGGATGGTATGGTCATTAAAAACGCTGTGAATAGTTTCATTATGTTACCATCTTTAAGCGCGTATTTTGCCATTAGGACGCTAATGGATAGAAAAAAAATACCAAATCCCATCTGAATAAATCCCCCATATAACCCCAAACCAAAATAAGCTAGCCATATTTTGGGCGTTTTCTTTTTTATTGCTCCGTCTGTTGGTATTAACCATTTCTTTGGATTTGAAAGCATGGTGATAAGCAACCCAATCATTACTGTTCCTATGCAAGCTCTTAAAATATTTTCCGGAATGTCTATAGCTAAATTAGCTCCAATGATTGCACCAATAATTATGGGGGGGACAATAAAGTAGCTTTGTCGAATCATGTACTTTACTCGATCTGTTTTGTTCAATGAGGAGATTGCACTGGTAGTTTGAAAGATGGCTCCAACTCTGTTCGTTGCATTTGCTGTATTTGCATCCAAGCCCATCCACATTAGAAGAGGTAGGGTGATAGCAGAACCATTGCCAGCGACAACATTAATCAAACCAGCTAAAAACCCACCAAATACCAAGGCAATTAATTCGAGCCATTCTATCATGGGCATAAAGTTAGCTTACATTTGTACCATTAAAACGCAAAAGGGTGCCAGAAAATAAAGATTACCGATTGGTAGTAAAAACGCTCTTCGGGTTGGAAGAGATTTTGAGCAAGGAGTTACTTGCTTTGGGAGGGCGCGAAATCAAAAAGCTTAATAGAGCCGTATCTGTAATTGGAGACCTTGGTTTTGTTTACAAAATCAACCTNGGTTTAAGAACAGGATTGCGCGTATTATTGCCGTTAGCAGAATTTGAAATGGAAGATGTAGAGCACTATTACGAGGAGCTCTTGTCAATTCCTTGGGAAGAACATTTTGATGTTCAAACCACTTTTGCTGTGGATGTGGTGGGGCGAAACGATTTGCTGAATCACAGCAGCTTCGCTGGATTAAAAGCTAAGGATGCCATCGTTGATCGATTCCGAGAACAGGTTGATGACCGTCCAACAGTAGAACGCAATAATCCCGAAGTACCAATACACATCCATATTTATGAAGATACTATTCGAGTGTATTTAGATACCTCAGGAGATTCCTTGCATAAACGCGGTTACAGACTAGAATCAGCTCATGCCCCTCTAAATGAAGTTCTCGCTGCCGGTATTATTATGCATAGTAAATGGAATGGTGGTATGCCTGTTTTAGATCCAATGTGCGGCTCCGGTACTTTTTTGGTTGAAGCAGCACTGATCGCACATAATATGCCCCCTAATATCTACCGTGGTGATTTTGGATTTAGCTATTGGAGAGGATACAATCACGATTTATTTGAAAAGATAAAAAGCGGCCTTCTGAGTCGTGCAAAGGAGTATCCAGGAAAGTTCTTTGGCCGTGATTTAGATACCTATGCTTTAGATGCAGCTGCGAATAATATTGAACGCTCTATGTTTGATGACGCTATACGGCTCAAACGGGCAGATTTTTTTGAATCGGATGCACCAAGTGAAAAAGGTCTATTACTGGTAAATCCACCATACAATGTGCGTATTGCGGCTAATACCCATCAATTCTACCGCGATATGGGTGACGTGTTAAAGAAAAAGTACGCGGGCTGGACGGTCATGTGGATTACATCAGACATGGAAGCCATTAAAAGTATTGGATTACGCCCATCACGTAAATGGAGTCTATTCAATGGAGAATTGGAGTGCAAATTACTTCAGTTCGATATGTATGCCGGCACGAAAAAGATCCATAAATTGAGATAAAATGAAGAACCAATGAAAATACTATTAACTGGAGTCGCTGTGGTGTCATTCTCTTTTGCAGTGGCGCAAGGTACAAGCAGTAATCTCAGGAGGGTTTCCCGTGAAGTTGAGAAAACAATGTCTATAACTTCAGATATCATAGACGGTGTGATGACCTATGCAAAGGAGAAGAAAATTACGCCGTTAATTGAAGAGCAATTTAGTATTTGGCGAAAATCTAATCGCTCATTTTCTCGCCTGGATGAACCGGAAGAACAACAACTTGTGAAAGTGGCTACTGAAAGTCTAGGTGAAATCACTGAATTAACTTCTTCTAATCTCCGTGATTGGTTAAATGAAGACCCGCGCTCTGGATACGGTCATACTTATGTCAGTCAGATTGAGGTCTTATTTGCGAATATTTCAAAGGAAATAGAAGTATATGCGTCTTTGTTCGATATCAATGTTAGAGAAAGTCAAATAGTAAAGCGATTTAGTGCTCAGATGGAATTGGTTGCCTATACTAAAGAGATGAAGTCTGGTGCTGCGGAGGTGGATAGTTTGGTTTCATTTCTTCAAAATGAATTGGGAACTTCAGATTTAGACAAGTTATATGCAGCGCAAAAATTATTAATAAAGTCTCTAAGTGTTCATATTAGGGACTATGGTGAGGAATTGTTTTACAATGGTCAAACGGACTTATATGAGGCCTATCAGAAATACTACCTTGAGCTTTTGGAATTGACAACAGCAGATCTTTTGGCGGATTTAACTAAAATGAAATACGATCTTATTGAATTTAATTCAATCGCATCTTCAACAGAGTCATCCGCACGCAAAACGTTGAGCTTTTTCGATAATGAATTGCGTTTATTGGCGAAGAGAGAAGGAAGGTTTGTGAAAAAGAACTTACCTAAACCACCTAAAAAGTAAATGCTCGTAGCTGAGGTCATTCTTCCCTTACCCTTAGACAAAACTTTTCACTATGCTGTGCCTAGTGAATACAATAATCAATTGGTTTCTGGGGTGCGCGTTTTGGTACAATTCGGAAAGCGAAAAGAATATGCCGCACTTGTTGTGCGTATCTTGGAGGTTGAGGAAGATCTCTCACTTAAATACTTTATCAGCGTATTGGACGAACGTCCTGTTGTTTTAGAACATCAGCTCATCCAGTGGAAGTGGATGGCTGGATATTATATGGCTCCTTTAGGGGATTTAATGAATGCCGCTTTGCCGCCCGGGTTGAAACTGAGTTCTCAAAGTGTTTTGGTTTGCGACCCTGAAGTAGTCCCTAACGAAAATGAATTATCAGATTCACTTTTCGTGCTCTATGAGGCGCTCAAAGCGAATGACAAACTTACGCTTGATGAAGTCCGAGAAATTTGCCAAATCAAAAACCCGATGCCGCTCGTGCAGAAGTCTCTAGAGCAGGGTTGGGCCATTTTAGAGGAGGAGTTAAAAAAAGTCGCTCGAGCGAAGCGACGCAAACTCCTTAGAATTGCCCCTGAATTTCTCAATCGATTAGACGATGCATTTTCTGCCACCTCTCGCAGTGAAAAACAAACACAGGCACTATTGAGTATAGTTGCTGCCTGTGGAAGTGAAAATAAATTCATTGATTCTAGGGCTTTCCGAAAAAAAAATCAGATTGAAAGTGCTCAAGTATTGGCATTAAAAAAGAAGAGCTTGATTCAAGAGATTGAAGAAGTAGATGGAACAACAGCTGCATCAGCTCCAGATTCAATAATATCACTTAGCGCTCACCAAACAGCTTCTTTACAATCTATACAAGAGGGATTCAAAAAGAATAAGCCCACTTTACTGCATGGTGTTACTGCTTCTGGAAAGACAGAGATTTACATAGAGCTCATAAAAAATACATTTAAGACACATCAACGTGCTCTTTACCTGCTTCCTGAAATAGCCTTAACCACCCAATTAATTAATCGATTAAGAGTGCATTTTACAGTTGCAGTGAGTCATAGTAGGTTCACTCCTGCCGAAAGATTAGCGGCATGGCGAGAATCTCTAGAACGAAATGAGCCTCTATTAATTTTGGGCGCACGTTCAGCTGTTTTTATGCCCATGCCCGATCTAGGATTGATTATTGTAGACGAAGAGCATGAGAGTAGTTTCAAACAATTTGAACCTTCTCCTAGGTACCAGGCACGTGATACCGCTGTATGGATGGCTAATCATCACCGTTGNCCCATTCTATTAGGTTCTGCCACACCATCTATAGACAGCATGTACAATGCGAAATTGGGTCGTTATCACTTAGTACAATTGTTTAATCGTTTTCACACTGCACCGCTTCCCGAACTTGAAGTGGTAGATATGGTGGGAGCGAAACAGCGTCGAGAAGTCAAGGGAAATTTTTCTATTGAACTAATAGACGCAATGCGCAATACCCTTCAAAAAGGGGAGAGTATCATATTATTTCAAAATAGGAGAGGTTTTAGTACGTTCCAACAATGTCAAACTTGTGGTCATGTTGAGGGTTGCACTAGGTGTGATATTTCATTAACGTTCCACAAAGCCTCAAATCAGTTAAAATGCCATTATTGTGGATATCAAATCCCCCCAGTGATGAAGTGTTCATCTTGTGGCGGTCATAGTGTCTTGCACAAGGGTTTTGGTACAGAGCAAATTGCAGAAGAAGCATCGGAGCTATTCCCAAAAGCTCGTGTGAAACGAATGGATTTAGATACTACTAGAGGTAAGCATGCTTTTGGAGACTTGATTAGAAGTGTTGAAGAAGGTGAGGTAGATGTTTTAGTGGGCACACAAATGGTAACTAAGGGATTGGATTTTGATAGAGTAGGGCTCGTAGGTATCATGTCGGCAGATAATTTATTGAGTTATCCNGACTTTAGAGCAAATGAAAGAGCATTTCAATTAATTGAACAGGTAAGCGGACGCACCGGCCGTAGGACCTCAAAAGGGAAGGTGGTTGTCCAAAGTATGAAACCAAGACACGCGATCATTCAAATGGCCATGAATCATGATTACAATGGGATGCTTCAAAGAGAATTGACAGTTAGAAATGAATTTGGATACCCTCCATATGTTCGACTTATTACCCTTACCCTAAAACATAGAGATCATCGGTTACTTGAGCGTGCTGCCGCAGAATTCGCGCGTGCTCTCAGAAGTAAAATTGGAGATAGATTCCTTGGGCCAGAATATGCTCCAATTGCTAGATTAAAAAATTTGTATCAAATGCAAATGATCATAAAAGTGGACAAAAGTAGCGTTGGAATAAAGGTGCGCGAACGAATTAAAAAGGCCCATCAGGAAATCTTATTGAGTCCAGAATTTCACAGAGTCAGGGTGATTTTTGATGTAGATCCAAATTCCTAAAGGAAAGGCTTAAAACTACCTGGTAAATCCGCTTTGATTTCTATTGTACTCTTGCTTATTGGATGAATGAAATCAAGCGTTTTTGCATGAAGGCAGATACTCTTATCACGTTCTGCTCTTCTTGCGCCATATTTAACATCACCCTTTATGGCATGTCCTATTGCCGCAAATTGTGCTCTAATTTGATGATGCCTTCCTGTGTGTAGATCTACTTCTAGTAGCGTATAATTATCGCCTGTTTTCAGTACTCTATAGCTCAAACGAGCTTCTTTTGCATCAGCTTCTGGTTTTTTGAAAACAGTTGATTTGTTGTTTTTACTATTTTTTTTCAGAAAGTGCTGCAAAGTGTCTTCGCCTTTCAAAACCCCTTCCACAAGAGCCCAATAAGTCTTGTTTATTTGACGCTCTTGAAAGGCCTTATTCATGCGTTCTAATCCCTTAGAAGTGCGCGCAAAGAGCACTGCTCCGGTGGTTGGTCTGTCTAGTCTGTGAATCACGCCACAAAAAACATTCCCTGGTTTGTTGTACTTGTGCTTGAGGTAAGACTTAATATGATCCGGTAAGGAAACATCACCTGTACGATCTCCTTGTACCAAATCACCTGCCCGTTTATTCACGGCAATTAGGTGATTGTCTTCGTATATGATAGTTAGATCTGTTGCCAACCCTTAGCTAGTATAGCTTTCATTTTCATTTGGAAAGTCAACATCCTTTACATCTTTGACGTAGCTGCTAATAGCTCCTGTTATATCATCATAAAGGTTTAGATAGCGACGAAGGAATCTAGGATTGAATTGATGAGTCATACCAACTAAATCATGAAATACCAGTACTTGGCCGTCTACTCCCGATCCAGCACCAATTCCAATGACGGGAATGGTTAAGATTTGAGCAACCTCCTGTGCAAGTGATGCGGGGACTTTTTCTAGTACAATACCAAAACATCCGGCATCTTGCAATGCACGTGCATCTTCTTTTAGTTTTGCAGCTTCAGTATCCTCCTTTGCTCGGACGGAATAGGTTCCAAATTTATATATGGATTGAGGGGTGAGGCCTAAGTGACCCATAACTGGTATTCCTGCAGTGAGTATACGCTTAATACCCTCAATGATTTCAACACCGCCCTCTAATTTGACTGCGTGACCACCCGTTTCTTTCATTACCCGAATTGCTGAGGTAAGGGCCTCCTTTGAATTTCCTTGATAGGTTCCAAACGGCAGATCTACTACCACTAAGGCTCTATCAACTGCACGAATTACACTAGAGGCATGATAAATCATGTGATCTAATGTAATAGGGAGGGTCGTTTCGTGTCCAGCCATTACATTGGAGGCGCTGTCTCCCACAAGAATACAGTCAACCCCTGCGGCATCTACCATTTTAGCCATGGTATAGTCGTATGCCGTCAGCATAGAAATTTTTTCACCTTGGTCTTTCATCTGCTGAAGGCTGTGGGTAGTTACCTTCTTAAATTCTTTTTTTGCAACGCTCATGGTAGCACGATTTATATTTTTCTAGGTTACAAAGAAAAGAACTCAATCCATACGTTGTATTTTTGATGTCCATGAAAAACTCTATTCTTACCCTATTTGCCTTATTTACTCTGCTTTCCTGTGACAATTCATTGGAAATTAATGCAGAATATGATGTAGAAAATGTTGTTTACGGCCTTTTGGATAAAGATCTTGATACTCAATGGGTCCGATTGCATAGGACCTACTTAGGTGAAGACGGAATTCTGGCAGGCGCTGTTCACAGCGACAGTCTATACTTTGATACTGCTACCTTATACCTTGCTCAATTAAATAGTAATGGTGAAGCTATCAATACGTACGAACTCTTTCGCAAAGACACGAATATTTTAAACGCGGGGATTTTTACCTCGGATAATTACAGACTGTATTGGACTGACGCGCCTATAGAACGGCAATATGATTATCGCATTAAAGGTTTTATTCCAGGTAATAATAATTTTGAAGCTATTACGCCAGTCGTGGGTAATGTAGAAATAACAAAACCGAGAGGTTTTCAAAAAATATCGTTTGGTATAAGTAATGCGGAATTCAAGTGGGACGCCGCAAGAAATGCACGTCTTTACCAAGGCTATTTGCATTTTAAGTACAAGGAAGCTCCTAGGAACAACCCTCTTGATAGTACTATCAAGATTCTTACCTATGCACTTCCTGTGCGCACTGGTAGCAATTTAAGCGGAAACGGAACCTTTGTGTCAGAGGTCAGTTATGACGCTTATTATAGGTTTTTGAAAAACAACATTGGTCCTTCTACGGACCATGTGCGCGTATTCCGTAGCATTGATGTAGAGATTTGGGCAGCTGCAGATGATTATGCCACGTACATTAATGTAAATCAACCGTCCCAAGGAATTGTGCAGGAAAAACCCCTCTTTACTAATGTGTATAATCCAGAAAATGGCGAAGATTGTCTAGGGTTATTTTCTTCAAGAGCCCGTGGTATTCAAGAAGGTGTTAAGTTGAGTTCATCAGCTATGGACAGTTTGTGGAAGGGTGTTTTTACTTGTGATATGGGCTGGATTGATTTTCAAGGAATCGATTCTTGTATGTGTGTTGACGGTGATAAGGTCTGCTTTTAAATTGCCTTTATGACCTTTTGGCAGAGAGGTATCTTCTTTTTGACATGATTTTTATTCAAATGCTGACACATTGGATATGATTACGGCCTAAAATCCTAATGGCATAAGCCTTGTTTATTGAACCACCGAATAGTTGAATTGATAACCTTAATAAATATTAAAATGGGTAAAATCATAGGAATCGACCTTGGAACAACAAACTCTTGTGTTTCTGTAATGGAGGGGAATGAGCCTGTTGTAATTCCAAATAGTGAAGGAAAAAGAACTACACCTTCCATTGTGGGGTTTGTAGAAGGTGGAGAGCGTAAAGTGGGAGATCCCGCAAAACGTCAAGCAATCACAAATCCAGAGAAGACCGTTTACTCCGTGAAAAGATTCATGGGTGAGAAATTCTCAAATGTTCAAAAAGAGACTGGTCGTGTGCCTTACAAAGTTGAAGCAGGCGATAACGATACACCACGCATCAATATAGACGGTCGTCAATATACTCCTCAGGAGATTTCAGCCATGATTCTTCAGAAGATGAAGAAGACAGCAGAAGATTACCTAGGTACAGATGTTACTGAAGCAGTGATTACAGTGCCTGCATATTTTGACGATGCTCAAAGACAAGCCACAAAAGAAGCTGGCGAGATAGCTGGTTTAATCGTGCGCAGAATTATCAATGAACCAACAGCTGCAGCGTTAGCTTATGGTCTGGATAAAAAAGGTCTTGATCAGAAAATTGCCGTATTTGATTGTGGGGGAGGTACACACGATGTTTCTGTATTGGAATTAGGTGATGGCGTATTTGAAGTGAAATCAACGGATGGAGATACTCACCTTGGTGGTGATGATTTTGATCAAGTCATTATTGATTGGTTAGCAGAAGAATTCAAAGCAGAAGAATCCATGGATCTTCGTCAAGACAACATGGCTTTGCAACGTTTAAAAGAAGCAGCAGAGAAGGCTAAGATTGAATTGTCATCAACAACTGCAACGGAAATTAATCTACCCTATGTAACTGCAACTGCATCAGGACCAAAGCATTTGGTGCGATCACTTAGCCGCGCTAAGTTTGAGCAATTAGCAGCTTCTTTGATTGAGCGCACAATAGCTCCAGCAAAGTCAGCGCTTAAAAACGCGGGTTATTCTACCTCTGATATTGATGAGGTGATATTAGTAGGTGGTACTACACGTATTCCAGCCATTCAAGAAGCGGTTAAAGCATTTTTCGGTAAAGAACCTTCAAAAGGTGTCAATCCTGATGAGGTAGTTGCAATTGGCGCCTCTATCCAAGGTGGTGTACTTGCAGGAGATGTTAAAGATGTACTTCTATTAGATGTTACTCCACTTTCTTTAGGTATAGAAACTATGGGCGGAGTCATGACAAAACTAATTGAAGCGAACACGACCATTCCAACGAAGAAATCAGAGACGTTTTCAACGGCAGCTGATAATCAACCATCAGTTGAAATTCATATTCTTCAAGGTGAGCGTCCAATGGCCAATGATAACAAAACAATTGGCCGATTCCATTTAGATGGAATACCTCCATCGCCGCGCGGTGTTCCTCAAATCGAGGTTACTTTTGATATTGATTCCAACGGTATACTCAACGTAAGTGCGAAAGATAAGAATACTGGTAAAGAGCAGAATATTCGTATTGAGGCTTCTTCAGGCTTAAGTCAAGAAGAAATTGATCGCATGAAACAAGAGGCTGAAGCGAATGCCGATTCAGACAAAAAAGCGAAAGAAGAAATTGACAAGCTCAATGCCGCTGATAGCATGGTCTTCCAAGTTGAAAAACAAATGAAGGATCTTGAAGGTAAGCTTCCTGAAGATAAGAAGGGACCAATAGATACTGCACTTGCAGAACTCAAAGCAGCACACGCGGCCAAGGATATCGCAGGTTGTGATGCAGCTCAAGAGAAATTGAATGCAGCATTACAGGCTGCCTCAGCGGAAATTCAGGCTGCAATGCAAGGAAACGACCAAGGCGGAGAGGATCAAGGTCCAGACGCCGGTGGTGATGCAAATGCCCCAGACGACGTGACGGATGTTGATTTTGAAGAGGTAAAGTAATTTAAAAGTATGTTTTATAAAAAGCCCCCGTGCCTCTAGCACGGGGGCTTTTTTGTTATATTNGGGCATTCACTTAAAATAACAATCAGTACGCATGGATTTGACTTCACTTAATGATATTCTAAAAGTTATCGATAGTTATATAGGCGGCTCAAGCTGGTTTGTTTTTGCCTTGTTAGGTACAGGGGTATTTTTTACTATTTACTTGAAATTTCCTCAAATCAGATTTTTTAAACATGCTATTGACGTAGTTCGAGGAAAATTTGATAAAGAAGGGGCCAAAGGGGATACCTCACATTTCCAATCTTTAGCTACTGCTCTTTCAGGAACCGTTGGGACTGGTAACATTGCAGGTGTAGCCTTCGCCATTCACTTGGGTGGACCTGCTGCTCTATTCTGGATGCTGGTCACTGCTGCTTTGGGCATGACAACTAAGTTCGTTGAGGTTACTTTGAGTCACAAGTACCGCGAATTCGCAGAGGACGGCACTGTATCTGGAGGGCCTATGTATTACATGAGGAACAAATTAAACATGAAGTGGATGGCCGCATTATTCGCAGTTGCCGCAATCATTAGTTCATTCGGTACAGGTAATATGCCTCAAGTAAATAGCATTGCCGCATCATTGAAGGCGACTTTTGGTATAGAAGAGATTGTAACAGGTGCCGTGTTATCTGTTTTACTGGGTCTTATCATTTTGGGTGGAATAAAGCGAATTGCCGCAGTTACTGAAAAATTAGTTCCAGTGATGGCCGTAATTTATGTAGTTGGAGCGCTTTCGGTGATTGTGATGAACTACGAAAATATCATTCCTTCATTTGTGAGCATTTTTGCAGATATTTTCAAAGGATCAGCCGCCGCAGGTGGCTTCTTGGGAGCGACCATAGCCTATGCCTTTAATAGAGGGGTAAACCGTGGTTTGTTCTCGAACGAAGCTGGTCAAGGTTCAGCACCTATTGCGCACGCTGCAGCAAAAGCAGAGCACCCTGTTAGCGAGGGGATGGTTGCAATTTTGGAGCCGTTTATTGATACTATTGTCATCTGTTCGATTACGGGTCTAACATTGTTAAGTTCAGGGGTTTGGAATGAAAAGCATCAAAACGACTTTAGTTATTCAGATATGATTGTTTTTGAAGGTCATATTGANGAAGTAAGTCACGGTTCAGCTCTCTATGCATACTTGAATGGCACGAGCCCAGGCTTGGATGAACTTCCAATTAACGAATTCGATGGCAGCCTGAAAGTTGAGAATGGAAAAATCACTTCAGTTGCTACGGTATTGCATGCCAGATCTATTGCGGAGAATGTTGAAATATCTAAATCTAATGAGCCTTTCTCGGGAACAATAACAATTGCTAATGGTCGTGTTAACAACCCATCAGAGTACACTTTCTCTGGGAAATCTCTTGTCCATAGTGCTCCGCTTACAGCTATTGCGTTCAACAAAGGACTTTTTGGCGATTTTGGTCAATACATTGTGGCTATTGGTTTATTATTATTTGCATTCTCTACCGCCATTTCATGGAGTTATTATGGAGGAAGAAGTGTGACCTATTTGTTCGGTGTCAAGTATGTGAATTACTACCGCATTCTATACGTTCTAGGTTTCTTCTTGGCAGCTATTATTGACACTACCATTATTTGGACCTTTGCTGGTATAGCAATTGCCCTCATGACTTTACCTAACCTTATTGGTATTTTCTTGTTAAGAAAGGATATGAGAAACAGCATGGAGGAATACCAAGAATATATCAAAGAAGAGTTCAAAAAAGAGATTTAAATTAAGAATGAGTGAAGGTAATTAAACCTTGAGAATGCTTAGTAGTCTAACGCAGTATGTTGTGTATATTGTATCCTTTAATTTATGGAAGATGAAAAAACTTTTACTTGCTGCTCTTATAGCCTTTTTTGCCGTATCAGCCAAAGCTCAGATCAGTAGCGATACCCTTAACTATTATCGTGGTGCACTGGGTGTTCAATCAATTTTTCCGGTAAACATAAATTCCCAGGCTATCTGTGCAGACACACTTGGCCTTTCTATACCATCGGGTCATTGGATATCTTCGATTGAAATATCCTATGAATTACAGACTCAAGGCGGAGGATTTGGTGGCGTTGCACCAAGCGATGTTGGAACGTACTTAGAGTTGGTAAGTGAATCCTCCAAAGAAGGTGCTATTATCTATGGAAACTCCAATAACAACGGTGATACAGAGGTGTTAACAAGAGCCACTAACGATTTTAACGGAGCACTAACAGATACGTTTTTAATTTTCAAATTACACCCTTTACGTCAAGGATTTAATGCGGTTTGTGATACAAATCAAGCCAAAATAACGGATAGTACATTCCGGATAATTGTCAATCACTATCCTGCTCCTACTTGTTTTCAACCCACGAATTTGACTGTGGATTGGAAAGTGAGCAACCAAGTCCAACTTTCATGGATTACTGGGGGATCTGCTTCATGGGAAGTAGAATATGGTACGCCGGGGTTTACTCCAGGTTCAGGAACTAGAGTTTCTGCAATGTCTAATCCTTTCGTCCTTAGTGGATTAAATGCATCAACAGCTTATGAATTCATAGTACGTGATTCTTGTGGTGCTGGGGATGTTAGTTTATGGTCTTCTGGAATAGTTGATTCTACCCTTTGTACTCCTATTAGTTTCACCATAAATTATACAGAGGATTTTAATGATACCACAGTCTGGATCCCTGGTTCAGGTTTTGATAACGATGGATCTATAACGCCAGGTTGTTGGTTAAGAAACCCTACTAGTCCCAACGGTGGTCAAGGTTACGCATGGGGTGTGGCAGATGATAGTACATCTACACCTGGAACAGGGCCTATTGCAGGCAGAGGGGGTATGGGACAATATCTTTATGCTGAAGCGTCTGGTGCTCAAAATCAAAGTGTCGCTCAAATTACCTCACCATTAATTGACTTAAGTAGTTTAAATACTCCTGAATTAAATTTTTATTATCACATGCGCGGCGCTCAAGTAAACGAGCTCAAAACAGAAGTTTGGTCTAAATCAACTGGTTGGGTTAACGTTGGCGCGCTGAATGGACCTGAACAAACGGCTTTAACAGATACTTTTTTACTGCAGTCGTATACGCTAAGCCAATTTGCTAATGATACCGTCTTAGTGAGGATTTCTGCCTCCAGAGGGTTTGGTCAAGCAAATCAGTCAGATATAGCAATTGATGATTTTGGTTTTGAAGAAGCACCAACTTGTCCGGACGCTACCAATCTTGCCGTTTTAGGCAGGTCTTTAACAAGTATCACGTTGAGCTGGACCGCAGTTAATGCAACCTCTTGGGATATCCAATACGGTGCGCCGGGAGCAGTATTAGGTGCGCCGGCCAATACAACTATTTCCTCAACAACCAATCCTAAGGAAGTAATAGGTTTAACAAGCGGAACCACGTATCAATTTTGGATTCGTGAAGTGTGTGGACCTTCGGATAAATCAGGTTGGTTTGGTCCAATTCTAGGAACAACTCACTGTGCACCTTTAAGTGCACCGTGGAGTGAGAATTTTGATTCTACCAATTGGATCTCCGGAAGTGGGGTATANAATAGTTTTGATGCATTGGCAGCATGTTGGGTGCGTACCCCTGAAAAAGATACATTGCCTTCTTCTCCTTTTTCTTGGGGAGTTCGCTCGGGTACTACTACTACAGGTCAAACGGGCCCAACTACAGATATAAGCGGGACAGGAAATTATATCTATGCAGAGGCCTCTTCTGGTGCGCCTAATCAAGAAGCTTNTATTGAAAGCCCACTCATTGATATGAGTTCACTTTTAAAGCCTCAAGTAAGTTTCAATTATCACATGCGAGGATTCGCAGTAAATACAATGAAACTCCAAATTTGGGTGGATTCAACACAAACTTGGGACACATATTTTTCACAATCAGGAAATCAAGGAAATCAATGGAATTTCCAAGAAGTGGATTTGAGTGGATTTGCGGGAGATACAATTGCACTTCGATGGTCGGCAACTAAGGGTAACGGTTCCCAAGGAGATATCGCAATAGATGAAGTAATAATAGAAGATCAACCACTTTGTCCAGATCCTTCAAACTTTGCTCTTACAAACGTCACTTCAACGAGTGCCACATTTATATGGACGACTGGTGGCTCTACGACTTGGAATTTAGCCGTCGGAACAACAGGTTTCTCTCCATCAACAAGCGGTTTAACCAATTTGACTACAACAACGGGTATTGCTAATGGGCTGCTTGCGGGAACTACCTATGATGCATATGTACGCGATACTTGTGGCACTTTAGGAGCTTCTATGTGGATTGGGCCAATAACATTTAATACGTTGTGTAACCCTTACACCGCTCCGTATACTGAGAATTTTGATTCTACTTCATGGGTTACAGGAACGAATCAAACGCCAGGTCTTATTGACGGATGTTGGCAACGAAATGATACCATAGAATATTTTTGGAAGGCAGGACCTCCAACAAATCATAGTAATAATACGGGACCCTCTGGAGACCACACTTCGGGTAGCGGCGGCTATGTATTTACGGAAGCAAACACAGGGTTTGGTGGGAGCAATGTATTTACTTCTGAAATAGTATCACCATTGGTTGATGTGAGTCCGCTAACTACACCAGAGCTCTCTTTTTATTATCATATGTACGGATCAATCATCAATAAGTTAGTAGTTCAAGTTCGTTCTGTAGGTGGTAACTGGAATACTCTGGAGACTATTTCAGGGCCTCAACAGAGCAGTTCAAACGACCCGTGGCAGGAGAAAATCGTTGATATTAGCGCTTATGCTGGTGATACTGTTCAAATGAAATTTATTGCGCATCGTTACCAAGGGTTTAACAACCAGGTGGATATTAGTTTAGACGATGTGGATATTCATGAACAACCAACTTGTCCAAAACCTTCTTTATTAGTTGGTACCAATATTTCTAGTTCTACTGTTGATTTAAGCTGGACCACGGGAGGTGCTTCAAATTGGTTGATAAAGTATACTCCAGGATCTATAATTCCTGCGGGTAGCAATCCGTATACAATAACTGGCCTTGCACCAAACACATCCTATGATATTTGGGTGAGAGACTCCTGTGGTCCAGGAGATGTAAGTCCATGGTTAGGTCCAATTACCATTTCAACTTTGTGTGGTATGGAAACTGCTCCTTGGATTGAAGATTTTGAAGGTGTAGGATTCGATGTAGTTTCGGGTGATTATGACCCTTGTTATACCATAGGGACTTCAGCAACCTATTTTTGGCAGACCGGCCAAGGAGCCACACCTTCGGGCAATACTGGTCCTGCAGGAGATCATACTACGGGTTCGGGTAAGTATGGATATACAGAAGCAGACTTTAACTTCAACGGAGATCTAACTGCTGAAATGGTTTCCATGGAAATTGACTTGGATACACTTAGTACGCCAGAACTTACTTTCTGGTGGCATGCAGCAGGGGGCAACATTGATGAAATGGAAGTTGAAATATTTGACGGTACATCTTGGAATGTAGAGTTAACCATAAATAGTGCGAATAACACACTGCAATCTGGGCCGGGCGACCCTTGGCAGGAATCTGTCGTAGATTTAATTAACTACGTTGGAGATACCATTAAATTACGATTTACTGCTTCTAGAGGTACGGCATTTGGTTTCAATTCGACCCAATCTGATTGGGCAATTGATGATATTGAAATTGACAATGCTCCTACCTGTTTTAAACCCACGGCTATTACTAGTACGGCTAGCACAACTACATCTATTACCTTAAGTTGGACTACTGGTGGTGCTGCCAACTGGCAAATCGAATATGGCGTACCTGGTTTTACTCCGGGTACAGGGACCATTGTAAACGCCACTACCAATCCTTACACGGTAACCGGTCTTAACCCATCATCATTCTATGATTTTTGGCTTCGTGACTCTTGTAGTGCAACAGATTTAAGCGATTGGGCGGGGCCTTATTCAGCTTCAACCTCTTGTGGTATTGCTGTTGCACCTTATTTGGAAGATTTTGAGAATGGATTTAATGGTGGTATTGACAATGGTCAGGGTCACAATATTGGCGCTACAATTAGTCCTTGTTGGACAAGAACGGATACTGATACCAACTACAGATGGGGCGGACGCACCGGCGGAACAGCAACAGGCCCCACAGGTCCTTCAGGTGATCATACTACGGGATTTGGTAGTTATGTTTACACCGAGTCTAGCTTTTCAAATGGCACGCCAACCGCAACATTAACATCACCGAGTATAGACTTAAGTGCGTTAACTACACCCGAAATGACTTTCTGGTATCATATGTGGGCTCAGGGTAATGGAACGCAAGGAACCCTTGTTTGGGCAATTCAAGATGTAGCAGTGGGAACTTGGATTGATTTAGATTCAATTTCCGGAAATCAAGGGAATAATTGGATTGACGTTGTTCAAGATTTGAGTGCTTATGTAAACAACACAGTAAAAATTAGATTCACATCAACAAAGTCCGGCGGTAATAATCCACAATATGGGGATATCGCCATAGATGACCTTAGTATTGATGAGGCTCCAACCTGTCCGGATCCTTCGTTGCTTGCGGCAACTACTGTATCTACAACAGATATTACTTTAGATTGGACTACAGGTGGCGCTACATCTTGGCAAGTTGAATACGGTACTCCAGGTTTTACTCCCGGCACGGGAACCTTAGTCAATGTGACAACCAATCCTTATACAGTCACAGGGCTTACACCCGGAACTTCATATGACTTTTATGTAAGAGACTCTTGTGGTGCTGGAGATGTCAGTGATTGGGTTGGCCCTGCCTCAGCAGGGACCTTGAGCTGTGTTGGTGGTTGTTCCTACACGCTTCAATTGACCGATTCATTTGGTGACGGTTGGGCAGCGAATGGACAGAATACACAGCTCCACCAACTGGCTATTACTACAGGAGGTATTACAACGAATTACACTATGAGTAATACGACTGGAGCGTTGGGCACGAGTGAAACCTTCACATTGAATATATGTGACGGCGATACACTTTATCTAGTCTTTGTTGATAATGGTCAATGGAATAATGAGTGTGGATACTCCTTAAGAGATCCTAACGGAACAGTTGTTTCTAGTGTTACCGCAGGGAATTTAAATGCAGGGGTGCAATTCCAAGGCTCTGGTAATTGTAGCACACCTTGCCCTGCACCTAGCTCCACATTCTCCTATGTGGATAACTTCTTAAGCGTCAACTTTGATGCGTCTCTATCAACGGGAGCTATGTTGACGTATTCTTGGGATTTCGGAGACGGAAATAACGGCACAGGAAATGCACCAACACATATTTATGCAACAGGTGGCACCTATTTCGTTACACTCACGGCAACAGATTCTTGTAATCAAAGTATTGACTTTAAGGATACATTAACCGTTTGTGACGAATTAGATCTTACGGCGATCAGTTATACACAAAGTGTATTTGACGTAAATTTTGATGCATCCGGTGTTGCTGGCGCGGATTCTGCCTATTGGACATACGGAGACGGGAATACCGGTAGTGGTTTACAAGTAACCAATACCTATTCTGGTTCGGGAAGTTTTGCAGTCAATGTAACGGTATTCAATGATTGTGGTGACCAGGCGGATTCCACGATCTATATCATTGTTTGTGTGCAGCCAACTGCCACATTCTCAGCAAAAATATTAAGTGCTGGTGCAGGTGGTATGCAAGTTCAATTTGACGGAACCAATTCCACTGGAGGAAGTAGTTATTTTTGGAACTTTGGCGACGGTAATACCAATTCCACCTCTAATTATCCATTGCATACTTACGCGGTGAATACGACATCTTACGTGGTTAGTTTAACCGTGTACAATAGTTGTGGTGATTCCGACACGTATACAAGTTCGTTAGAGGCAGCCTTAGGCGTTAATGAATTAAGTATACTAAATGTGAGGGTTTACCCGAACCCAGCTCAAGGATTTATCACTTTAGAGAGCGATGCTGGATTGAATGGAAACCTTTCTATAATTGACGCCTTGGGTCGCACAGCTGTTGAGTTAGATGCGAATGGTTTAAATAATCAAACTATAGATGTAAGTCATTTAAGTGCTGGAACCTACGTACTTAAATTATTGAATAATGGAAATGTATTCCAGCAAAGGATTCAAGTAATAAAGTAATTTCATGAAACCTGAAAATTTAAAAGCCGCTCAATTTGAGCGGCTTTTATGTTTTATCCTATTTGGTTTTTTGAAAGTAAAAAAGAAGAGCCACTAATCATGGTTAGAATACCAACGGCAANGAAAGCCGTCCAAGGTGAGTTTGAGTAAGCAGCCAAAAAACCAGCTAANGCGCCAAAAACGTAACCCATATCTCGCCAGAATCTATAAGTCGCAAGTGCTTTAGGTCGCCATGAAGGATGACTACAATTACTGATACCCACCAAAAAGGTTGGATAGACCATAGCAGTGCCAATCCCTATGAGCAAATATGGAAATACATTCAAGGTAAGAATTGGTAGTAGGAATAATCCTGTGGCCTGTATCAACATACCATAGCCGCAAAGCTTATAGATATTACCGCTATTTGAAAGTGGACCGGTAAACAATTGACCAATACCCCATGATGCGGCATGAATTCCTGTGAGGTAGCCTATAGTGGTATAAGAAGTATTTAGGGAAAGAAGAACCACAGGTAGCACTGCCCATAGAATCCCATCATTAGCATTATTGACCAATCCGCCAAAACTTATTCTTCTCAAGTTGGGGCTTTTGATTGTAGTATGCAAGAACACACTAGTTGGAGATACATTATTATCATATTCCTCTGCTTCAATCAGTGCCCATGGCCTTGTATCTGGGAGCAAAAACAGTGAAAGTAATATGGCGATAACTACGATTATACCACTTGCAAATAGGATAAGACGGAAATCCCCATTAGAATCTATGAAAGACGCAGCAATTGCTGATGCTAGGCCAACAGCAACATATCCGGCACTTTCATTTAGCCCCATTGCGGTACCTCTTAGTTTTTTGCCTACAATATCTATTTTCATAATTACGGTAGTAGACCAAGTAATACCTTGGCTCAAACCTAGCGCAATATTCGCCGCAATTGCCATCCAAGATGCGTTCATAGTTAGCAATAAACCGGGAACAAGAGCAGCTATAAACCATCCTAGNACAAGCGTCCATTTCCGGCCTAAACTCATGAGAAGATTTCCGGTAAATAGATTCGCAACGGCCTTTGAAATACCAAAAGTTGCCACCATGACCAAGGAAGATTGAACTTCTGAAAGGCTCCAATTGGAAGTAATAATGGGGAGTAAACTTCGCTCGAAACCAACCATAGACCCCACGAATGTGCTCATGAGGACTAAAACAGTAAACAGTGGCCAGTTTTCTTTTAAGCCAAGCTGTTTATTTTTCAATTTTCTGAATTTTAATTCCAAACCAGGCGTAAATCAAGGTCATAAGGGGAGAAATCAGATTAAAGAAGGCATAAATAAAGTAATCGCCCGTTGCAACGCCTAAAACAGAGCTTTGGTACGCCCCACAAGTGTTCCAAGGAATAAGAACGGATGTTACCGTACCGCTATCTTCTAAAGTCCGGCTTAAGTTTTCTGGAGCTAAACCTCTTTTTTTATACACCTCTTTAAACATTCTGCCAGGGACTACAATGGCAAGATATTGGTCCGAGGCAGTAACATTTAATACACCGCAAGCAATGAGTGTACTCGTAATTAATGACGCAGTATTTTTTGCTAATCCTACAATTGCATTTGTAATGATTGCTAGAAACCCACAGGCCTCCATGGCACCGCCAAAGGCCATCGCACTCAACACAAGCCATACAGTCCCCATCATTCCTGACATACCTGAGCTACTCAAAAGATCGGAAAGAATAGTATTATTACTTGGAATCGCGATTTCGCCATAAACACTGCGCATTGCAATTTCATACATGGGGAATTCACCATTTCCAAGAATGGTCATTAATTCACCTTGAAAGAGAAAAGCCATAATTAGGCCACCCAAGGTTCCAATTGCTATAGCTACTAATGCATCAGTTTTTTGCGAAATGAGCAAGATAACGCCAATCGGTACTGCAAATACCCAAGGTGTAATAGTAAAAGTCTCTTCAATTAAATTTTGAACAGTGGCTATTTCTTCAGCATTGAGTGCGCCTTCGGCATATTTAAATCCAATAATGGTGAATAGAATTAATGAGATAAGAAGACTAGGAACAGTAGTATAAAGCATATACCGGATATGCGTGAATAAATCTGTTCCGGCCATTGCTGGGGCAAGATTAGTAGTGTCGCTAAGTGGACTTAATTTGTCACCAAAATAGGCTCCTGAGATTACGGCTCCTGCAACTATAGCAACGGGTATCCCCATGGTTTGTCCTATTCCCATTAAAGCTATACCTACAGTTGCTGTTGTGCTCCAAGAGGAACCTGTACTTAGACTTACTAGTGCAGCAATAACGACTGCTGTGGGTAAAAAGAAAGTAGCATTGATAAGATCTAGGCCATAATAAATCATTGCAGGTACAATTCCTCCAATAAGCCAGGTTCCTGCTAACCCACCAATTAAAATTAGAATATAAATAGCGTTTGAAGTATCCTTTACATTGGCCTTAATCTTTCCAAAGATATCTTGGGCTTTTGTTCCATTGATAACACCAATAGCTCCTGCTATGAGCGCAGATAATAACAAAATAACTTGATTTGAACCTGACAATGCATCGTCTCCATAGACATAGCCTACATTAAACCATAAGAGTAGCATGAGAATAAGTAAGGGACTCAATGCCAGAAGTAACTGGTAGGAATTCTTTTGTGGCTTCATAATGAGAAGATATTGCCTTGAGAAATAAACTTAGCTCATGGCAGTAATGATATCTTGTTTGGTGATGATGTGATAACCATCTTCAAGTTGAACTAAAACTGCTCTGTGACCTTCTTTTACCATTTTCGCTACATCTTCAATGCTGGTGGTAATATCAACTATTGGATATGCTTCGCTCATTACTTCACCAATGAGTACATTGGAATTAGGATGATCTAGCATACAATGTAAAATGGACTGATCGTCAATAGACCCAACAACCTTTCCTTCCTCAAGCACTGGAATTTGCGTAATATCGTGGGTCTTCATTAGTGAAGTGGCGTTACTTATAGGTGCAGTCGGAGCAACAGTAATCAATGGGAGATGACTGTGACCATCAATAAGGTCCTTCGCTAGTTTATTGGTAGGAGCTAAAAATCCACGGTCTCTCATCCAATCGTCATTGTATACCTTTCCTACGTATCGTGACCCATGGTCATGGAAAAGCACTACAACCACATCGTTAGGTGTAAGCTGTTCTTTCAATTGACGAAGCCCTTGGAAAGCAGATCCGCAGCTGTAACCCAGGAAAAGCCCCTCTTTTTTAGCGAGCTCTCTTGTCGCTAGTGCACCGTCCTTGTCAGTTACTTTTTCAAAGTAATCGATTACGTCAAAATCAACATTTTTGGGTAAAATATCTTCACCAATTCCTTCTGTGATGTAGCTATATATTTCTTTTTCATCAANCTCTCCGGTTTCATGGTATTTTTTGAATACCGAGCCATACGTATCAACGCCCCATATTTTAATATCTGGATTTTGCTCTTTGAGGTATTTGCCAACTCCAGAGATGGTACCTCCTGTTCCAACTCCCACAACAAAATGAGTTACTTTACCTTTGGTTTGTTCCCATATTTCTGGACCAGTACTTTCGTAATGAGCCATGCGATTTCCCAAGTTGTCGTATTGGTAGGGATAGAATGAATTTGGAATTTCCTTATTTAGTTTATCCGCAACGCTGTAATAGCTATCTGGATGTTCGGGTGATACATTAGTTGGACAGACAATGACTTCTGCGCCCATAGCCCTAAGAATATCCATTTTTTCTGTGCTCTGCTTATCACTAAGTGTACATATAAGTTTATATCCTTTGACGATTGCTGCCAATGCCAATCCCATACCGGTATTACCGGAGGTACATTCTATAATGGTGCCCCCTGGTTTTAGATCGCCTCGTTTTTCTGCATCTTCAACCATTTTGAGTGCCATGCGGTCTTTCACGCTATGGCCTGGGTTGAAATATTCAACCTTGGCGTAGACTGGGCATGGAAAGTCAGCTGCAATTTTGTTCAATTTAATCATTGGCGTGTCGCCAATGGTCTCTAGGATGCTGTCGTAAATAGGACGCATATTGTTAGCATTTGGGTTGCCCCTAAGATACGCAAGTCTCTTTATGAATAAGGCGTAATTAAGAGAAACGAATACTCTTGATTGGATCTAATTTGGAAATCCATCTAACGGGGAAACGCAAAACAACAAAAGCTACAAGGATGAAAGCCAAATTGGCAGTTAATATCCAGAAATAGTCAAAGTAAATGGGGGCTGTTGAAATGTAATAAGTAGTTGAGTCTAGCTTGATCAGTCCAAAGTACCATTGCAAAAAACTTGCGCCCAAACCGATGAGGTTGCCCCAAATCAACCCATGGATTAAAATCCGAATGCTTAGCCACATAAATATCTGAAGAATCAATGAATCTGAAGCTCCCATGGCCTTTAATGTACCAATCATTCTTGTCCTATCAATGATTAAGACTAACAGAGCAATACATAAATTGACGATGGCGACAATCAGAACAATACTGAGTACTAGAAGTATATTTGTATCAAAGAGTTCAAGCCATCCAAAGATTGCCGGATGCCTAAACTCTAAGCTTTGAACTTGCAAATTATAGGGNACAATAGCATTCCAGTAGGCAGCAACTATATTTCTGTTTTCACTCTCTTGAAGCAGNACACTGTAATGGGTAACGCTGTCATTACGCCAACCGTTTAGCCTTCGGACATCGTTGATATCCATAATGACGTGGTTCGTGTTGAATTCGTCTAAACCAGTTTCAAAGGCACCTAACACAACTGCATCCCTTAGTCGTGGAGCGCTACGCTGGTCTTTTATAGCAACTAATATAGCGGTATCTCCAACAGAAAGAGCCAACTTGGAAAGTAGGGTAGAAGAGACGTAAATACCGTATCTCGAATTGAATAGGGTAGAATTTGTAGAAAAATCACGAAGGAAAGAATGCAACTTGATACTATCATACCCTATGATTTCAATACCTTCAAAAGCGTCTAATTTTGGATTAACTACAAGTGAAGCCTTTCTGATTTCACCATGAATGTCTTTCACTAAATCATTTTCACTGAATACTGTTTTCAACGAGTCGCTCAGTAGAATGGGGCCGTTTTCTCCTGTACGGCGAATAGAATACTCGCTAATGTTGATGTCCCCTTCTAAGGCCCGGAATTGATCATTGATTGCTTTTTGTAGCCCTTTCCCTGAAGTAATAGATAAAATGACGAGTGCCATACCAAGCGCTGTTGCATAAGTACTCAGTCTGAGCAGCGGTTTAATTACAGATGGGCCGCTTGACTTTCGTATCTTTTGAGCTATGGAAAATGCCTCTTTCATCTTGGTGCAAGTTAGAATAACTCTTGCTTTATTTTTAGCACTGAACACAACCTTTTCTCTTCAGGCTCAACAGGAATACGCTCCAGGTATTGCTCAGCCAGGAGAATACTATATGCAACTTTCTGAAAAATCGGTTGCCGTGGTGGCCAATGCCACTTCCTTATTGCCTAACGGGACTCACACAGTAGATCACCTCATTAGCCTTGGGGTAAATATTCAAGAAGTTTGGGCACCGGAACACGGCTTTAGAGGCAATGCAGATGCTGGAGAGCATGTGGAAGATGGCCGCGATCCCAAAACAGGTATACCTATTAGGAGTTTGTACGGTAAAACCAAGCGTCCACCCACGGATTGGTTGGAGGACCTAGATTGGGTCATCTATGATATTCAAGACGTGGGAGTTAGATTCTACACCTACAGCACTACCCTGAGCTACGTGATTGACGCGTGCGTTGAGGCTGGCGTTCCCTTAATGATCATGGACCGTGGTAATCCCAGCGGTCATTATATCGACGGTCCCATTTTAAAACAAGGCTTTGAGAGTATGGTAGGCTTGCATCCCATACCAGTAGTGCACGGCTTAACCATGGGGGAGTATGCTTCCATGGTCTATGGTGAGCATTGGATGCCCGCGTCAGAAAATGAAGAGTGGCGCGCTGCCTTCGAAAAGAAGGGGGGTATAGAAGTCATTCAATGCAAGGGTTATTCTCATAATGAGGTCTTCAGAGCCTTCCAAGTGCCTCCGTCGCCCAATCTGCGTTCCATAGAGGCTATCTGGCATTACCCCAGCTTATGTTATTTNGAGGGTACTCCCATTTCATGTGGACGAGGCACTGACGCACCATTCACTCTTTTTGGAGCTCCTTGGCTCATTGGGGAAGGATACGGCCTTAGGTTTACACCTGCTCCAGATCATGGATCAAAGTTTCCTAAATTCCAAGGAAAGGAATGCGGTGGTCTCCAATTGCCCCAAGAATTGACCACTGCACCCATAGCTATAGATTGGAACTATTTGTTTGATGCCTATACGTATTGGAAAGAAAATGCTCCGACTGAGGCTCCAGAATTTTTCAATGCGTTCTTCAAAAAATTGGCTGGGTCAAACGAATTGCAACAGACCTTGGAATCCGGCATGAGCACCGAGGATTGGGTCAAAACTTATCAAGAAGAGTTGCATCTGTATAAGCAAACGGCTTCACAGTACTCATTATATCCGTTATTCGTAGGAGTTTGGCATAAGCGTCCATGTGAAGAATAAGTCTCATTATGCTTAATAAAGAAACCCCGCATGAGGCGGGGCTTCTTTATTCGAGTAGAAGAGTGGGTTACTTCCAGCCTTTCATTTCTTTTTCATAGCCGACTCTGTAGGAATCCGGTGCTCCCATATCCATAGCCTTTTTACCTTGCTTAAGTGCAGCTTTAGTTTCGCCTGCAGCGTAAAGGATTTTTGCTTTTACCCAGTTGGTGTACCAGTAATTTGGATCTAGCATCAATGCTGTTTCAATAGTAGCAATTGCTTTTTCGTGCTCTCCTTGTTTACTGTAGAAATCAGCAGCATTGCGGTATGCACGTTTTGCTTGACCTACCGCGGTTTCAATATTTTTACTACTTGCTGCGTCTGCATCCACGCCCAAGGCAACGGATACAGAAACATCTGCCCATTCAAGTACCAAGTTACCTCCTGAAATACTTACGTCTTCGAAACTAATTGAGAAACTCTCAGTAAAGTCACTTGAAGCGGGGGTGGCTTCTGTTCGCGCTACATCGCTTTCTTTTGTGTATCCTCCGCTTCCCCAAAGTTCTGTTTGGTTGGAGAGTATAAGGGTCCAAGAATTCTCATTTGGAATAGTGAAAAGCGCATAATTACCTGCTTGCACAGCCTTCCCTCCAAAGGTAAAGTCCGTTGAAGCTTTAAATTGTACAGCAGCATTGGCACCTGTTCTCCAAACTTGATTGAATGGTACCAAATCTCCGAATACTGTTCTGCCTTTAACTGCAGGGCGGCTGTATTCTACGTTGAAGTCAGTCAGTCCAATTCTTTGACTTACCGCTGCAGATGGTGATGGTTGCGGTAATTCCTGAGCAACAACATTCAGCGATAGAAATAGGGCAAAAGCACCTAGAAGCAATTTTTTCATATTCTTTATTTTATTGNGTTAACGTGAATTTAAGTAAAAATGTAAGGCTAATGTTCACTTAAAGTGCCATCATTTTTAATGCTGCAACTGCAGCTTCAATTCCTTTATTTCCAAACTCCCCTCCACTTCTTGCCATACTTTGCTCTAAAGTATTATCCGTTAAGACGCAGAATATAGTGGGGGCATCATAACTCAAATTGAGTTCGGTAATACCATAGGTAACGCTCTGACACACGTAATCGAAGTGTTTAGTTTCTCCTTGAATTACACATCCAATCACAATAACTGCATCAGGGTCGTGCTGTTCGTGGGCAGATTTAGCTCCAAAAGTGAGCTCTATTGCGCCGGGGACATCCAATTCAATAATGCCATCCTCACTTACGCCGTGTTCTATTAACGTCTTTTTTGCACCTTCAGCTAGGTTGGAAGTTATCTGCTGATTCCATTCAGCACAAACAATAGCTATCAATTTTCCTTCTCCAGAAGGAATATTTTGAGTATTGGTGCTATCGAGATGCTGGTTGGCACTTGCCATGTTATTTTAGTGCAGCAATGACACCTTCAATTCCGGCTGCTTGACGCGAATCCGGGTAAACGTCGGCAATTTTTTCGTAAAGTTTGACAGCCTTTTCCGATTTTCCTTCGGCTTCAAATGCTAATCCTGCTTTCCACAAAAATAGAGGTGTTGTAAAGTTATTATTTGTTGCATTAGCTGCTTGTTGATAGTAGTCAGCGGCATCATCCATTTGACCTAGTTCAGCAAACGCATCACCAATGACACCCTTCGCCATTGCCGAAGTGGCCGTATTTGAGGCTGAATATGAATCTAATTCTTTGATAGCATTTTCATAATCTCCTTTACTGTGGTATGCCAACCCCGCATAATAGTGTGCACTATTTCCTGCAGGAGTGCTTCCATATTCATCAATAATGTCAAGGAATCCATAATTCACACCGTTTCCGTTTAAGGCAAGGTCCATGGAATCTGACTCAAACCATTTTACGGCTTTTGCCATTTCACGTCCAGCTTCAGCAGTTTTTGGTGCTACTACATAATTACTGTAGGCAAAGAAACCAAGCACTATTGCAACCACAACACCAACAGTTATACCAACTTGTTTGGCATTGCTTTCAAGGAATTGTTCCGTCCTAGTCAATGTTTGTTCTACACTATCAAATCCCAAGTTTTCCTGCTCTGCAGGTGCTTTTTTCTTAGCCATCTCTATAAAATATTCAGTCCGCCAAAAATAGTATAAATTTTGACTCCGAGAAGCCTATTTTTGTGCCTATGGATAAGCTCTTCATTGACGCATTGGAATTGACTCATTTTAAAAACCATCATTCTACAAGATGGGACTTCAATGAAAAGGTTAATATCATCACAGGAAATAACGGTAATGGTAAAACCAATGTTTTAGACGCCCTGCATTATCTGAGCTTGACAAGATCTTATTTAGGTTCAACGGATAACCAAAATATCACCCACGGTGAGAGCATGGCCTTGATTAAAGCGAATTTGGAGCGCAAGGGATTGAACCATTCATTGGATATTGGCTTGAAGAAAGGTCAAAAAAAGAAAATCAGAGTAGACGGTAAGGAGATTGAAAAATTGGCAAATCATATTGGCTATTTACCTGTAGTTATGATTTCTCCAATGGATAGAGACCTTATACTTGATGCAGCGGAGACAAGAAGAAAATTGGTAGATGCCACTATTAGTCAAAACAGTAGAGCGTATTTAACGGCCCTAATCAATTACAACAAGGGATTAGGACAACGCAATACAACGCTAAAATACTTTGCATCTAATAGGACCTTTGACGCCTCTTTACTTGAATTGTATGACGATATACTAGTGAAGGAAGGCGCAGAAATCTATATATATAGAAAAGATTTTACTGAAGAGCTACAGCCCATACTTCAACGCTATTATGAAGTACTCAGCGGAGGTAAAGAAGAAGTGTCAATTACTTATAAAAGTGCTTTGCATGATCTGGGAATGCGAGACTTACTTGCCTCAAAGCTTGATAAAGATAAAGTCTTGCAATACACCTCAGCAGGCACTCACCGGGATGATTTGGTATTTGAATTAGGCGGTCACCCTATTAAAAGAGTGGGCTCTCAAGGTCAACAAAAGAGTTTTTTAATAGCGCTGAAGTTGGCGCAATTTGAAATTGGACGTAAGCATTTGGGAATGGCGCCATTATTATTACTAGATGATATATTTGATAAATTAGACGAAGGTAGAGTGGCTAATCTTTTGCAGTTGGTTAACACGGAAGATTTTGGTCAAATCTTTATTACGGATACACATTCAGAGCGCATGCAACAATTAAGTGATACGTTGCAGCTTCAACATACAACCTTTGAAATCACAGACAATGGCTCAATTCAAACGCTCTAACGAACAAAGTATGGGCGAAGCCTTAAGTCAATGGCTTGACCGTTATAGGTTAAGACAGGGAACAGATAATAGCAGGGTTTTGCAAGCGTGGGATGAAATTATGGGGCCTTCGGTAGCTCGTCAAACTTCACGTAAGAAAGTTGAAAATGGAATTTTAGTGATTCAATTAGACAGTGCTGTTGTTCGGAAAGAATTACTCATGATGAAGGGGAAAATAGTATCATCAATCAACGAACATGTGGGACGAAACGCCATAAAAGACGTCCAAATTTTTTAGTCGTTCAATAAATCGGGACGTCTGCTTTTTGTTCTTTCGTATGATTGCTCTTCTCGCCAAATTTCAATGGCTTTTGTGTTGCCGCTAGTGAGTATTTCTGGTACTTTATGGCCTCTAAAATCTTCAGGACGTGTATAAACGGGAGGGGCAAGCAGGTTGTCTTGAAAGCTATCTGTAAGTGCTGAAGTCTCGTCATTGAGTACACCAGGAATTAGCCTAATAATGGAGTCACTAATTGCAGCAGCAGCAAGTTCTCCGCCGCTTAAAACAAAATCACCAATACTGAATTCATGCGTAATCCAGTGATCTCTGACCCGTTGGTCTATCCCTTTGTAATGACCGCAAATAATCATAATAGCACTGAACATGCTTAGTTGATTTGCATCACTTTGGTTGTAATGCTTGCCGTCAGGAGTCATATATAGAATGGCATCGTATTCACGGTCTTTTTGTAAATCTTCAATACAGTCTACTAGGGGACCGCATTGCATGACCATCCCGGCACCGCCTCCGTATTGGTAATCATCCACCTGTTGGTGATTGCCTGTGCCATAATTGCGTAATTGATGTACATGAACCTCTGCGAGCCCCTTGTTAGTGGCACGCTTTAGTATACTGTGGGCAAAAGGTCCTTCAAGCAATTCAGGAAGTACAGTGATAATATCAATGCGCATCATTACTTTTTCAATCCTATTTCTATAAGACGTTGTTCCAAATAGCTGCCAGCCGTAATATCTTCAAATGCTTTGGGACGTTCATCAGAAATACAATTTCCTAGCGCATTTAGAGGCATTTTACCTACTGGATGCAGAAAGAATGGAATAGAATATCTTGATGTGCCCCATTTTTCGCGAGGTGGATTTACCACTCGATGCGTAGTGGATTTCATAATGCCATTGGTTAATCTTTGAAGCATATCACCAACATTAACTACTAGTGAGCCAGGAATCGCAGTGATACCAATCCATTCATTTTGTTTATTGAGTACCTGAAGGCCTTCAGCGCTTGCGCCCATTAGTAATGTGATGAGGTTGATGTCTTCATGTTGACCAGCACGCACGCTATCACCAGGGTCTTCAGTAATTGGTGGATAGTGTATTGCCCTTAGGATAGAATTCCCTCCTTGAACCCAAGATTCAAAATAATTGATATCTAGTTCTAAATAGGTGGCTATTACTTTGAGTAATTCTCTACCAATTCCCTCAAGTTGTTGGTAAGCCATTTTAAAAGACGGAGCGAATTCAGGGAGTTCATTTACACTCACGTTATCATGGTATTCAGGTCCTTCGTAAGCTGGGTTGGGCTGTCCAACCTGCCAGAATTCTTTGAGGTCTGCAGATTCATTTCCCTTCGCATGTTCTTTGCCAAAAGAAGTGTAGCCGCGTTGACCTGCTAGGCCGTCAATTTCATATGCAGCTTTGATTGATTTGTCTAAGCTGTAAAATTCAGCAGCTTTATCATACAATTCATCTTGTACTTCTTCACCGAATCCATGGTTACGGATTGTTATAAATCCTATATCAGTATAGGCTGCGCCTAATTCTTTTACGAACTCAGCTTTTTCATTTTCAGTCCCTTGAGACCATTTTGCGAAATTTAAATTTGGAATGGAAGCCATATTTAAAACTTTAGGTTCTATATAACAAAAATAACTCCCTTTTTTAAGCTAAATTCATTCGCTAGACCCAACAAGCAGAAGTTATGAACGATGCCCACTCCAGGCAACTACTAGAGGACTTTATTCTCACCCGAGCAATAGAAGAAAAGATGCTCATCTATTTGAGACAAGGAAAGATTTCCAAATGGTTTGCATCCTATGGCCAAGAAGCCCTTTCTGTTGCTGCCTCTCACGCGTTGTCCAAAGACGAATATATCTGTACTATGCACAGGAATTTAGGGGCATTTGTATCAAGAAAAGTTCCTTTAAGAAGGTTGTTCGCCCAATTTCAAGGAAAGGCTGAAGGGTATACTAAAGGTCGTGACCGGAGCTTTCACTTTGGTTCAATGGAGCATCATCTGGTGGGCATGATATCTCATTTAGGAGCACAATTAGGACTAGCTTGTGGATTGGCATTGCGTGAAAAGTTACAGAACACTGGGAAATGTGTTCTTGCATTTACTGGTGATGGGGCTACCTCTCAAGGTGATTTTCATGAGGCCCTGAACGTAGCAGCAGTCTGGGAATTACCTGTGGTTTTTGTTGTTGAAAGAAATTATTGGGGGCTCAGTACGCCTGAACACCAACAATTTGTTTTTGACTCCTTCAATCAAAAGGGTCCGGCATATGGTATGAAAACATTGAGCTTCAATGCCAATGATATGATTGAGGCTTCTGCTAAGTTTAAAAAAGCTGCAGAATTTGCGCGAAAAAAGGGAAAACCCATTTTAATTGAAGCAAATACTTTCAGGCTAAGAGGTCATGAGGAAGCTAGTGGCACCAAATATTATCCAGAAGGAATGATTGCCGAGCACGAAAAGAAAGAGCCAATGGCTTTATTGCGCTCCAATTTGCAGCCTTGGGGAGTTTCGGAAAGTTGGATTGATGAAAAATTAGATGAATCAAAACTACTCGTAGACCAAGCGTTTCATGAGGCACTTGCTCTGCCGAATGTAAATTATGATCGTTTAGAAAGTATTAATGACCTTTTTGCTGAATCTATACCAACAGAAAATAAAGAAGAGTCAACTACAGAATTACGTTTTATTGATGCTATTCATCAAGGTATTGATGTGGCTATGCGAAAATGGCCCGATTTGATTTTATTGGGACAAGATATTGCAGGTTATGGTGGCGTGTTTAAGGCAACTGAAAACATGCTTGAGAAATACGGGGAAGGTCGAGTAAGAAATACGCCCTTGTGTGAAAGTGCTATTGTAGGCACTGCCATGGGTTATGCTATATCGGGCGGTAAGTCCATGATGGAGATGCAGTTTGCGGATTTTGTTACTACGGGGTTCAATCAGATTGTAAATAATTTAGCCAAGTTACATTGGCGCTGGGGACAGTCAGTAGATGTTGTTATAAGAATGCCTACCGGCGCGGGCGTTGCCGCTGGACCATTCCATAGTCAAAGTACAGAGGCATGGTTTACACATGTACCTGGACTCAAAGTAGTATACCCGGCGTTTCCTTCAGAGGCAAAGGCTTTATTACTTTCAAGTTTTAATGATCCAAATCCCGTAATGTTCTTTGAACATAAAGCTCTTTACAGAACGGTAAAAGAGCAGGTGCCCACGGGAGAGTATTTCTTAGATTTAGGAAAAGCCAAGGTACAGAAGGAGGGGAGTGACATTACCATAGTAACCTATGGATTAGGTGTGCATTGGGCATTAGAATTAGCAGAAAATGCTGGTAATAGTATTGAAGTGATTAATCTTAGAACGCTGGTTCCCTTAGATTTTGAAAGCATCAAGAAGAGTCTTGCTAAAACTTCTTTAGTTGTGGTTTTACAAGAAGATATCGCGGTAGGGGGTTACGGTGAGCACATAGCTTCTAGAATTGCTCGTGAATGTTTTGAGTTATTGGATGCTCCTGTAGAGTTGGTTAGTTCTGACCCTACACCAGTTCCGTTTTCTGCAGGTTTAGAAGAAGGATTTTTAGCTAAATCAAAGCTTGAGGGTGCCGTAGAGAAAATCTTAAAATATTGACCTGAATATGCTATTGAAATAAAAACCCCCTAGCGCATCGCGCTAGGGGGTTTTTATTTAGTTTGAAGAGGAAGATTATTCCACAATAAATTTCTTAGTACTCTTATGTCCTGCAGAAGCAACAGTATAGAAGTAAACGCCTGGTGCAAAACTTGCTGTGTTAATTTCTTCTACGTGACGACCCGCATCTAGACGTCCCATGTTGCGTACTTCAATTGTACGTCCGGTGATATCTATAATGCTCAAAGTAAAGTCTGCTGCTTCAACACTTTCAATAGCCACCTTTGTCAAACCACTTGTCGGGTTCGGGTAGTTTTGGCTTACCGTAAAGTTTTGTGCATCCATTTCCTCAATGCCAATATTGTCTGGGTAAGGCATTCCTAAGTAATAGAAATCGATTGGATTTAATACTGAGAATGTGCCAAAATCTGCGATTGGTGCATAAGTCATGTGTAATTGATGTGAACCGTCGCCATTATCAAACGCATAATCTGCAACGTTACCCCAGGTAGCATCACCAAATGTTCCCATAACAGTAACTTCTCCTTCCAAAGAATCACCGAAAACGTTATATCCGCGACATCTCCAATCTGGGAAGTTATTTTCTGTTCCAGATACAAATGAAGTATCGCTTTCAAACCAAGAGAAGAATAGCTTAGAGCGATCTGTACTCATAGAAATGTGAGGACGCGTTGCTTCGCCCACAGGTCCGTTGGTTGCGTCAAAGTCGTAATCCCAAGTTGACACTTGACTAACTACATTACATGACCATGTGATTCCTTGATCCATAGTATATATGTCAACCAAAAGGTTGATCGCAGGGAAGAAATTAAAATCTCCTGCCATAGTACCTCCTGTTGGAGTGGTTTCAACCCCTGGGAATACGTGAACTAACATGTGAGGATTACCATTTGCGTCAATAGTCATATCATGACCTCGAGTAGATGAAGTAAGGTTACCAATAAACCAACCACCTGTAATGTTTTCGAAGATGGTAATTAGGCTATCACCAGATCTTTGATCTACTAAATTGTTCAAGTTTGGTCCGAATGGAGCGCTCCACGTAAAACCGCCATCATCAGTCTTAATCATGTAGGGGTGTATAACTTTGTTCGCGGCAATCATTTCATTGTACCCCTCTAAAGAAATGTAACCTGTAGCGCCAGCTGGATCAAATGAAAGACGTGCATCGCCATAAATTTTTCCATCAGTCCCCCCTCTATCGGTTGCGGGGAGGTATGCTTTAATTTCAGTTAAATTCATTAAATCTGTACTGAAATTCATGTCTCCTTTCCAAATAATAGCTGTATCCGTATATTCTTCAACAGTGTAATTTGGGTGATCAAGACTTAAGCCCCAAAAAGTACCTTCTTGGGTAAAAGACTCTTCTAAGGTTAGGTGACCACCTGTAGTATCCACTCTCATGTCAGTTACAGTATTGTCCATTTTGTGCGACCCTACCAATGCACCTCCCCAAGAATCATTACCTCCTGCTAAGGTTGGAGCCCATACACTAATAGAAGCATTTAGAGGATTGGTGTTCCCCGGATTGTTTAATATTCCTATGTGAGGGTAACGAGCTGGACCTGGATATGACCCAACGGCTGCGTTAGTATTCCAAATCGGCCCTGCATTAGAGGTCCATGTTGCTCCACCATCTGTAGAGTAATCAAAACGCAATGACCCCGAAGTGAAATCTCCGTTTGAATTGAAATCAGAACGATGAATGAAAGCTACTGTGTTTAGACCCTCGTTTGCTACCAAATTGGTTTTAGGACCAAACCCTGCACCATATACATTCGGTGCTGTACCTGTATAAACAGCTGCTGCGGATTTATTACTTGAAGTATTCAGTGGCGTGCCATCAGCATGTGAAGCTGTGTACATTGCCGCGCTGCGACCAAGATCCATACGTGCTTCCTGAGCGGTTGCACCGATAACGCTTAGTCCAGCAAATGCTAGTAAAAGTTTTCTCATAGTACGATAATTTGTGAAGCCCTAATATAATAGAAAAGTTGCTAATTAAATTCATTGTAACACAATTCAATTTCACGACCAATTTTAGTCTTTTTCAACGCTGGAAAATTATTAACGGAGGTTTTGTCTAACGTCATCAATTCTGTCATTGAATTGGTTAATTCATTTAGGTTTTCTGCCATGAAAACACTGCTATCTGCATAATCGCTAGAGCCAAATGACGCCCTTGAGATCGCCCATATTCCTGCTTTTCGAGCTTCGAGAGTAGCTATTCCAAAAGTTTCAAAAGCGCTGAATTGAATGTGCGCGTGGTGATTGGGTAAGAGCTGCAAAACTTCTTTATTAGTGACTCTTCCGTGAAGGAAAACATTCTTTTTTTCTTTGCAGAGCACTTTCAATGCCCGCAGATCAGGTCCTCCTCCGTAAAAATGTAGTTCACAAGAAGAGGGCAGATTGAGGAATGCTTTAAGAATTAAATCTTGTCTTTTTACGCTGAAAACAATATCTCCTACAACGCAAAAACTAATTGCAGATACAATCTTTTGATTGCTCGAACTTGCCTCGCTGACTATATTGGGAATGACCTTAGTATTAGCTTTTGTTGCTAATTTTTTGATGCCTTCTTCTAGAATTTTACTAACGGGTAAAATCAAATCTACCTTATTGAAGTAATTAACTATAAAACAGCGATTAAGGGCATTTAATCTAGAGTGATTTATAGATAAAAGTCCAGACCAATGTTCACTATGAATACAACGAATACCTTTGAATAGCGCTATCCTAAGCAATAGCCAAAAATCTCTTCCGT
Organism: Flavobacteriales bacterium; assembly: GCA_002707525.1. Taxonomy (GTDB): domain Bacteria; phylum Bacteroidota; class Bacteroidia; order Flavobacteriales; family Schleiferiaceae; genus UBA10364. Next base: position 39 of record PAND01000019.1, on the reverse strand, counting down.
AGCAATGGAAATGAATAATGCTGGGTTTTAATTCTTCTA